>CACYCQ010000281.1:0-10116 GCA_902772995.1 uncultured Eubacteriales bacterium | reverse complement strand
CGAACGGAACGGAGGTGTTCTGATGTATCGTCTGCTTGAAAAATGCCCCGAACTTCAGCCCTTTGAAGGGGATATCCTGCTGCGTATGGACCGTTACTGGGGAAAACGGGACCAGCTGCTCAGCGGCAAAAGCTCCCTGTCGGAATTTGCCAACGCCCACGCCTTCTACGGCTTCCACCAGCTGCCCGACGGCTGGGTGTACCGCGAATGGGCGCCCGGTGCCCAGCAGCTCTTCCTGACCGGTGACTTCAACGGCTGGCAATGGACAGAGACTCCCATGAATCCCATCGGGGACGGGAACTGGGAGCTCTTTCTTCCCGGAGAGACCCTTCACAAGGGCAGCCGCGTCCTGACGATCGTCAAGGCCCACGACGCGCTCACCCAGCACATTCCCGTCTATGCCCGCAGGGTCACCCAGGACTGGGTGACCGGCAGCTGGTGCTGCGAAGTCTGGGACGATACCGAGCCCTATGCCTGGACGGACGAGGGCTTCCACTGCGATGAGGCGCCCCTCATCTATGAGGCCCATATCGGCATGGCCAGTGAGGACCACCGCATTGCCACCTATCGCGAGTTTGCCGACAACATCCTCCCCCACATTCAGAATCTGGGATACAACACGGTGCAGCTGATGGCCATCATGGAGCATCCCTTCTACGGCTCCTTCGGCTACCAGGTCAGCAGCTTCTATGCCGCCTCCAGCCGCTACGGCTATCCCGACGACCTCAAGTACCTGATCAACAAAGCCCACCAGATGGGCATCCGCGTGCTGCTGGACGTGGTGCACTCCCATGCCGTCGGAAACACGCTGGAGGGTCTCAACCTCTTTGACGGCACATCCTATCAGTATTTCCACGACGGCCCCAAGGGGGACCACAGCGCCTGGGGAACCAAGCTCTTCAACTATGACAAGGTGGAAGTCCTGCATTTCCTGCTGAGCAACCTGAAGTTCTGGATGGAGGAATTCCACTTTGACGGCTTCCGCTTCGACGGCGTGACCTCCATGCTGTATCTGGACCACGGCCTGGGCAGCAACTTTGACAACCTGGCCAAGTACTTCTCCATGAACACCGACGTGGAGGCCGTGACCTACCTGCAGCTGGCCAATGAACTGATCCGTCAGGTCAACCCCTTTGCCGTGACCATCGCGGAGGACATGTCCGGCATGCCCGGCATGTGCGAGCCCATTGAAGACGGCGGCATCGGCTTTGACTACCGCCTGGGCATGGGCCTTCCCGACATGTGGATCAAGCTGGCCAAGGAATGGCGGGATGAGGACTGGAACATGGAGATGCTCTGGCACCAGCTCACCTTCCGCAACGCCCGGACCATCGCCTATGTGGAAAGCCACGACCAGGCCCTGGTGGGCGACCAGACCATGATCTTCCGTTTCGCGGGCGCCGCCATGTATGATCAGATGGAAAAAAGCTGCCACACCCTGGTCATTGACCGGGCCATCGCCCTGCACAAGATGATCCGGCTGCTCACCATGGCTGCCGGCGGCAACGGGTACCTGACCTTCATGGGCAACGAATTCGGCCATCCGGAATGGATCGACTTCCCCCGCCCCGGCAACGGCAACAGCTTCCAGTACTGCCGCCGCCAGTGGAGCCTGGTGACCAATCCCGATCTCAAGTATCAGGGTCTCAATGACTTTGACCATGACATGATCCATACGGCCAAGTATTACCATATTTTTGACCAGAACTATCCGGATCTGAAACGCATCCACGTTTCGGACCACGTCATCGCCTTCGAGCGCGGCGGCCTGCTGTTCGCCTTCAATTTCCACCCCTCAAGCAGCTATACCGATTACCCCATCCCCGTCAGTCAGAGCGCGGACTACCGCATCCTCTTCACCAGCGACGACGAGCGCTACTGCGGCTTCGGCCAGATCCAGCGCGAGTGCATCTTCACGCCCGTTTTCGGCGACGAGGGCAATGCCATCCGGCTGTACCTGCCCGCCCGCACCGCCCTGGTCCTCTGTCCCGCAAACCGCTGAGCGCCACGACATCCGGAAAGGAGCCGCAGGGAATTCCCTGCCCGACAGAATATAATGAAAAGAACCGCCCTCCTCCTGGCCCTGGTCCTGTTTCTTCTCCCTCGGTTCGCCCTTGCCGGGGGACGGATTGTGCTGCTGTCCTGCTACGAGCAGAGCGGATGGGACGACCTGACGGAAATCGGCTTCATCGACGAGGACGGTCTTGCCTATCATCTGTACAGCGGCGACCGTCCTGAGGGGTTTCCCAGTGACGCTCTGGGCCAGCTGTCCTACCTGCAGGAGCACCTGCCGGAGCCCTCAGGACGTGTGGGCGGCAGGGATATGAACTCGCTCCTCTCTCTCATCGGGGAGGCAGATCCGTCCGGCATCACGGAATCCCCCGCCGGGGACGATGCCGGCGTCCATGCCTCCTGGGCCTTCCGCTATTCCTCCTCCGGAGAGCCGCAGGCCATCCTTCTGGGCAAATCCGGGGATACCTTCGCCCGCAGCCCGAGCCTGTCCAACCAGTCCCTCT
The DNA here is from genome assembly GCA_902772995.1 of uncultured Eubacteriales bacterium. Lineage (GTDB taxonomy): Bacteria > Bacillota > Clostridia > Christensenellales > Aristaeellaceae > Ventricola. The sequence goes on along the minus strand of CACYCQ010000281.1, from coordinate 7,600 downwards.
ACACCTGGCTGCATGAATTCTTTCCCGGGATCACCGACTATTCCTATACCGAGGATTTTGAATGTCCCGGATTCACGCCCGTTCCCCTGACGGACTTTTGCCATCTGGGGGACCTGGACCCCGCCTCTCCCTCCTGCAGCATCGTCATGATCCAAACCGGTGCCCAGGGCGGCCAGACCCGGGAGGAGAACCCGGGAAAGGCCCGGGAATTCCTCTCGACGGCTGTGATCCTCGCCAAGGCCGGGAGTCTCATCCCTGAGGCGGATACGGAGTACGTGCTGACCGGAAAGGACGGCACGGAAGCCCGCTTGCGCTTTGCGGGGAGCCTGCTCATCCGGGAGGACGGCACGTACCAGTGCATCCGGTCCGATTCCCTCTCCGATCCCGATGAACCCTGAGCACCCGCCGCACAAAAGCCCCTTCATCTTCGATGAAGGGGCTTTGTTTTTTCGCAGGGAGGGCGGCTTCAGATTTCCAGGCTGCCTCCGGCCAGACGGTAGCTTCCGTCCTCCAGCAGTTCCAGTTCGATGTCCGCCGGCGCGGAATGCGAGAGAACCTCCCGGGCGTTGACCAGATCGCTGAACTCCACAAACCGCTCCGCCTCCGCACGGCCGGCTCCGCTGTCCATCTTGCGACGGACCAGCCGCTCCCGGAGCATCCGCTCATCCGCCACAATCCGGATGGTGAGGTCCGCAAAGCGGCGGAGCTCCTTCCATCCCTCCTCCTCCAGCAGCAGGTAGTTTCCCTCCAGGAGGATGATGTCTCCGCAGACCCTCAGTCCCTTCTCCTCGGGGTTGTGCAGCAGCCGGTTGTATTCGGGCCAGGGACAGGCCTCCCCCGCCGCCACTCTCGCCACGCGCCGCAGGAGGGCTCCCAGGTCAAAGGTCACCGGAGCCCCCTTGATCTGAACCATGGGGATCTGTTTCCCGTCTCTTTGCACGGTCTGTTCAAGCAGGACCTCCTGCCGCCGGTGAAAGCCGTCCATTCCGATGGCCGTGAGCGCGGCCACGTCCTCCCGGCTTTGCGAAAGGTGCTGCAGGAAGCTGCACAGCGTGGTTTTCCCCGCTCCCGGCGGCGCCGAGAGCATCGCCAGGATCCGGCGGTCCTTCTCCTTCTGCATGCGCTGCAGCCTGCGCAGCAGCGGCAGGAAGATTTCATCCACATTTTCCTGCGTAAAGCAGGCCTTCACCTCAATGCCGTTGATGACAACCTGGTACTCCATGTCAACACTCCTTCCGGTTCCCCGACAATTCAGGCTTCCTCCTCCGGCCCCTGTCCATCCTGCCGGTAGAGGTCATCCGAATCAAAATACAGATGGTCAAGCGCAATGAATGCCCCCTCCGCATCCATCTCCTCCAGCGGCCGCATGTCCCTGCGGATGGCAAAGGGCGTGGTGCCGGGATAATAGTTGAATCCCGACAGGCTCTGCTTGAGGCGGATGAAGAACGCCCGGTCCGCATGGGCGTAGTCCCCCTGGAAAATGACGCAGTCCGGATCGAAGACCAGGGCGATATTGTGCAGGGCGGAGGCGAAGGTATCCGCCAGGGCGTCCCCCACCTCCCTTGCCGCCGGGTCCCCCTGTTCCGAAAGGGAAAACATCCGGGGAATCCCCAGCTCTCCCCTTTCCGCCAGGCGGACGCTTTCGGCATCCGGATATCTGTCCCTCAGCTCCAGGATCCTCCGGCGCATCCGGTCCGCACTCACCTGCCGCTCCAGGCATCCGGTCCTGCCGCATCCGCAGACCTCCCGGTCCAGGGGATTGATGGTCATGTGCCCGACCTCTCCGATCAGGGCGTTGGGGCCGCTCTGGATATGCCCCTTGTCGATCAGGCACCCCGACAGGCCCCAGGTGGTAAAGAGCACCAGGACCCTCTTTGAGCGCAGCTCCTTGTCCAGCAGGAACGGACGCGCCGTCATCTTGCCGGCGTTTTCAAGAAGGATGGGAACATGGTTTCCGACATAGGCGCGAAGCTCATCCAGCAGGTGGACCCTTCTGCCCCACTGGGGAGAATGGGAGGAGTACATCAGCGTGCCGCTCCTGCGGTCCACGGTGCCGGAGGTGGAGACGCTGACGGCCATCACCCGACTTCGGGGGGCCCCGTTCTTTTCAAGGATCCCGCGGACCTCTTCCGCCGTCACGCGGGCCGCATCCTCCGCAAGCACCGGAAGCGGGGCCCGCAGCTCCTGGGTTTCCACCAGCCGGTGACCGATGGTGAACAGACTGGTCCGGGTTTCCCGCGGCCACAGGGAGACGCCCACGAAATACAGGTCCGGCGACAGACAGTAGGTCTGGGGCTGGCGTCCGCCCGTCTGTCCCGCAGGCCCCTTCCCGCTTTCCACCAGCAGGCCGATCTGCTCAAAATACCGGATGCATTTGACGACAGTCGGACGGGAAAGCCCGCAGCGGGCCGCTGCCTCTCCTGCATTGAGCACATTTCCCCTTCGAAAACACAGCAGCACCGCCCGACGGTTGGCCACCTTCAGGTCCGCCAGCATGGTGGGCTGTTCAGACGGATAAGGCATACGATCATCTCCCCCGCACATCTTTGCCCCCCATCATAGTACAAAACCTTGCATACGTCCATCTCATATGAAAACTTGTTTCATAACTCCCGCGCATTTCCCGGTCAATATCGCATGTTATCGTCATTATGTTCAAAAATTCAAAAAAGTTTTTTCGTTTTCTGTTGACAACCCGCCCGGACAACCCGTATAATACCTCACAGTTACGAAACCCTCTTTCATAACCTCGCTATCTCGGCGCATATGCCGGATAATATATTAAAAAGGAGTGTGTCCCATTATGAAGAAACTCGTCTCTCTTCTCCTCGTCGCCGCACTGTGCATGCTGTGTGCCGTCTCTCTTGCCGCCGGCGAAAAGATCGGCGTCGTCATGCCGACCAACAGCCTCCAGCGCTGGAATCAGGATGGCGCGAACATGAAGGCCCAGCTGGAAGCCGCCGGCTTCGAAGTGGATCTTCAGTATGCTGACAACGAAGTCGCCAAGCAGGTTTCTCAGATCGAGAACATGATCCTGGGCGAAGTCAAGCTCCTGGTTGTCGCCTCCATCGACGGCAGCGCTCTTGACACCGTTCTCACCCAGGCCAAGGAAGCCGGCATCCCGATCATCGCTTATGACCGTCTGCTGACCAACACCGAAGCCGTTGACTACTACACCACCTTCGACAACTACGGCGTGGGCACCATCCAGGGCAACTATGTGAAGGATCGCTTCGATCTGGACAACGCCGCCGGCCCCTTCACCATCGAGTTCACCGCAGGCGCTCCTGACGACAACAACGCCGGCCTGTTCTTCAACGGTGCCTTCGACGTCCTGAAGCCCTACCTCGATTCCGGCAAGCTCGTGTGCAAGAGCGGCCAGACCACTTTTGAAACCGTCGCGACCCAGGCTTGGGACAGCGCCAAGGCGCAGGCCCGTATGGACAACATCCTGAGCGCCTACTATCCCGACGCCCTCACCGGCGGCGACAAGCTGGACATCTGCCTGTGCTCCAACGACTCCACCGCTCTGGGCGTGACCAACTCCCTGGTCGCCATGGGCTTCACCGCTGAGAACATCCCCGTGATCACCGGTCAGGACTGCGACATTCCCAACACCAAGAACATGATCAAGGGCCTGCAGGCCATGTCCGTGTTTAAGGATACCCGTGCTCTGGCTGAGCAGACCGTGAAGATGGTTCTGGACATCATGGCCGGCAAGACCCCCGAGACCAACGCCACCTATGCCAATGGTGTCAAGGACGTTCCCTCCTTCAACTGCACTCCCGTCTTCGCCGACGTCAACAACTACAAGGAGCTGCTCCTGGACAGCGGCTACTACACTGCTGAGCAGCTGGCCGACTAATCTCAGTCTTACCCACAGTTCATAACAACACCGAAAGGGAAGACGGACAGCCTTTCGTCCGTCTTCCCTTTTTAAAGTTAGGGAGGAATGTTCCTTGGGCACCATCCTGAACATGAAAAACATTACCAAAACCTTTCCCGGCGTCAAGGCACTGGACAACGTGAACATTGTCGTTGAGGAAGGCGAGATTCATGCGCTCTGCGGTGAAAACGGTGCCGGCAAATCCACCCTGATGAACGTCCTGAGCGGTATCTATCCCTACGGAACCTACACCGGCGACATTGTCTATCAGGACAAGGTCTGCCGCTTCGGCAACATCAAGGATAGCGAACGGGAAGGCATCGTCATTATTCATCAGGAACTGGCGCTGGTTCCCTATCTCTCCATCGCGGAAAACATGTTTCTGGGCAATGAACAGGCCACTCACGGCGTGATCGACTGGGATCTGACCAACGAGAAGGCATCCGTTTACATGAAGATGGTCGGTCTTCATGAATCCCCCTCCACGCTGATCAAGGATATCGGCATGGGCAAGCAGCAGTTGGTGGAAATCGCCAAGGCACTGGCCAAGGACGTCAAGCTGCTGATTCTCGACGAACCCACTTCATCCCTGAATGAAAACGATGCCCGGAAGCTGCTCGACCTGCTTCTGGAATTCAAGAAAACAAAAGGAATTACCAGCATTCTGATTTCTCACAAGCTCAATGAGTTGTCATACTGCTGTGATAAAGTCACCGTGATCCGTGACGGCAAGACCATCGAGACCATCGACAAGAACCGCGAGCCCCTCTCCGAGGAGCGGATCATCCGGGGCATGGTGGGCCGCGAAATGACCAACCGCTTCCCGCCCCGCGAGCACCATATCGGAGAGATCGCTCTGGAAACCCGTCACTGGACCGTCTATCATCCCACCTATTCTGACCGCAAGGTGGTGGACGATGTCTCCATCAACGTCCACAAGGGCGAGGTGGTGGGAATCGCCGGTCTGATCGGCGCAGGCCGTACCGAGCTGGCCATGTCCATTTTCGGCAAGGCCTACGGCACCAAGATCAGCGGCGAACTGTACAAGGACGGACAGCAGATCCACCTGAATTCCATCCGGCAGGCCATCGACTCCGGTCTGGCCTACGTCACGGAGGACCGCAAGGGTGACGGCCTGATCCTCACCAATTCCATCAAGCACAATATCACCCTGGCCAAGCCCGCCTTTATCTCCAACAAGGGTGTGCTTGACAAGGACCTGGAAACCCAGAAGGCCAAGGTCCTCCATACGGAGCTGGGTGTCAAGGCGCCCTCCGTGGAACAGGACGTGGGCAACCTCTCCGGCGGAAACCAGCAGAAGGTGCTGGTCGGCAAGTGGATCTTCGCCCAGCCGGATGTCCTCATTCTGGATGAACCCACCCGCGGCGTCGACGTCGGCGCAAAATACGAAATTTACCAGATTATCAACAATCTCGTTGCTGGAGGAAAAGCCGTTCTGATGATTTCCTCGGAACTGCCGGAACTGCTGGGCATGTGCGACCGCATTTATGTCATGAACGAAAGCCATCTGATTGCGGAGATGCCGGCCAGCGAAGCCTCTCAGGAACGCATCATGTCCTATATCATGCAGGATAGTAAAGGGGAGATCGGTTAATGAGCCAGAAGACTACCGCATCCGTCAACAAACCCAAGATTGATCTTCGCCAGTATGGCATGCTGATCGCGCTGTTCGTGATCATCGTATTGTTCAACTTCCTGACCAAGGGGCTTCTTCTCAAGCCCATGAACATCAGTAACCTGATCTTCCAGAATGCCTACGTCATCATCATGGCCATCGGTATGCTGCTGTGTATCCTGACCGGCGGCAACATCGACCTGGCCTGCGGTTCCGTAGTGGCACTCATCGGCGCATGTGCCGGCACCTTCATCATCACCTGGGGCTGGAACGTGTACCTGTCCATTCTGCTGTGCCTGCTCATCGGCATCGCCATCGGCGCATGGCAGGGCTTCTGGATCGCCTACGTGGGCATTCCGCCCTTCATCTGTACCCTGAGCGGCATGCTGGTCTTCCGCGGTCTCACCCTTCTGGTGCTCAACGGCCTGACCCTTGCCCCCTTCCCCCCTGCCTACCAGCAGCTGTCCACCGGATTTATTCCCGACATCACCAGCGGATTCACCCTGGGCGGACAGAAGGTCAATCTGCTGTGCCTGCTCGTGGGCATTGCGATTGCCGCCGTCTACTGCGTGATGCAGATCCGCAGCAACATCAGCCGCAAGAAGAAGGGCTACCAGACCGATCCCATGGGCATGACGCTTGTCCGCATGGTCATCGTGTCCGCCGCCGTGATCTGGGTCTTCTACCTGCTGGCCCGCTATAAGGGCATCCCCACCGTGCTCATCATCCTGGGCATCCTGCTTCTGGTCTACAGCTTCTTCACCCAGCACACCGTGAACGGACGCCATCTGTACGCTATCGGCGGAAACATGAAGGCCGCCCGTCTCTCCGGTGTCAACACCAAGCGGATGATGTTCTTTGCCTACACCAACATGTCCTTCATCGCAGCCATCGCCGGCCTGGTCTTCGCTGCCCGTCTGAACAGCGCAGCCCCCACCGCCGGTCAGAGCTTCGAAATGGACGCCATCGCCTCCTGCTTCATCGGCGGCGCTTCTGCCTACGGCGGAACCGGCACCATCGGCGGAGCGCTCATCGGCGCACTGATCATGGGCATCCTCAACAACGGCATGTCCATCATGGGCCTCAACTCCAACCTGCAGCAGGTGGTCAAGGGCCTGGTCCTTCTCTTTGCCGTTGCCTTTGACGTGCTGAGCAAGAAGAACATCAGCCTGAAATCCCTTCTGCGCAAAAACGCATGATTTCTGAGGTGAAGTTATGAAATATACCTTAGGCGTCGATCTTGGCACCTCCGGCACCAAAACCGTCCTGTTTGACCAGTACGGCGCCACGGTTGCCAGTGCCTCCAAGGAATATCCCCTCTACCAGCCGGAGAACGGCTGGGCCGAGCAGGATCCTGATGACTGGTGGGACGCGGCAAGAGAAACCATCTCCACCATCATGAGCACCTCACATGTCTCTCCTTCCGACATTGTGGGCCTGGGCATCTCCGGACAGATGCACGGTCTTGTCCTGACGGACGAGGACGGCAATGTCCTGCGGAAAGCCATCATCTGGTGCGACGGGCGTACCGCCCGCCAGTGCGAGGAGCTGACCCGCCGGGTCACGCCCGAGCGCCTCATCGCCATCTCCGCAAACCCCGCCCTGACCGGCTTTACCGCCGGCAAGATTCTCTGGGTCAAGGAGAACGAGCCGGAAATCTTCGCCCGCGCGCGGCACATCCTCCTTCCCAAGGACTATGTCCGCTTCCGTCTCACCGGCAAATATGCCAGCGAAATGAGCGACGCCAGCGGAACCAACCTGCTGGACGTTCCCAACCGTCGCTGGTCCGAGGAAATTGCCGATGCCATGAACCTGGACATGTCCCTGCTGCCTGCGCTGTATGAATCCAGCGAGCAGGTGGGCGCCATCTCCGAGGAAGCCGCGCGGCAGACCGGCCTGATGGCCGGCATGCCCGTGGCCGGCGGCGCCGCAGACAACATGGCCGGCGCCATCGGCACCGGCGTGGCCTCCGCGGGACGCGCCTTCACCACGATCGGCACCAGCGGTGTGGTGTATGCCCACAGCGACACCGTGCAGATCGATCCCCAGGGACGGGTTCACACCTTCTGCTCCGCCGT
>CACYCQ010000280.1:0-3990 GCA_902772995.1 uncultured Eubacteriales bacterium | reverse complement strand
CCACGACAGAAACCCAATACCGGGATATCATGATCCAGACAGTACGTCATGGTCAGATAATCCGAAACATCCCGTTCTGCGTTAAAATCAATTTCCCCTGTAATACCATGCCAGGGTTGCTGACTGTAATACAGTGTCGAGCTGATATCCTCACCGCCTGTAAAGAGAACAATGCTCACATTTTTAACAGCATCCGCTGCGTTGGAATCATGCCAGGTATTTACACGCACCATTTTTGCTCCATCGCTGTCAAGTGAGCCTATTGGCGTAACTCCCTGTTTGAGGCAGCCCTCACTGTCATACTCCAGATCTGCCGACCTGACCTGCTCCAGCATGGTCCATGTACCGCCCGACTCTTCCACGGCTCTGCAGATATTGGTAAAAAACTCCGAATCAGTATCCGCACGCCATGCAATACCGATAACCGGTGTTTCGAATGCATTTGCAACATCCGCCCAGGCCCCCGCGGACAGCCCGAAAAGCAGCATTATTATTATCAGCAGACAGCCAGTCTTTTTCATGATTCACCTCTATAATAGTTTTCATTCACCAAACAGAAATCCTTCACTTCAGAACATATTTCCTGATGACAATACATTTAACATTTTAATCAAAATCGAATTCAACGTTCTAGGGAGTCAGCGGCGAGCGGATCAGGCTTTGAGCCTGGACTGCCATCACCGCCCGATAACAAACAGGGAGCAGGAGGAGAAAAAGATAATCAGGCATCGTTGAGGAAGCCCGCAAGGAACCCAATATCGAGGCACCGCTTACAAGGCGGTGCTTTTTTACGTCATGCTGCTGCTCAAATTTTGTTGGTTTGATATCAATAGTAACTTAAATGAAACAAGAAAAAAGAAATACAATGCTTGACGGTAAAAACCTGATTGCTTTGGCAGAACCCTGTCTCGGCTGGCCGTATGTCAGTCCGGGAAGTAGTAACCAGAATGGAATTGACTGCTCCGGTCTTTATGTGAAGTGCTTTCGGGATCTGGCCTGATCATGAAGAAGAGAAACTGAAAAAGAAGAGCAAATGCCGCACTTCTTTTTCGTATCCATGCATACTCTCCTGAAATCAATTCTTTGGGGAAAGATTATACCGCATGTTGTATTACACATTGACAAAGGGCCACAATATCTGTAGAATAATCTCCGGATAAAAATCATCTGGAGGGGCCGGACAGCTGTGTACAGGATGAACCACGGTTTCGCATCGCATAACTGCGCCCTTTTTGCGCCCTGCGGCAGCGGGACGTCTGAAACTGAATGCCGCATTTGTGTTGGATCACCGTCGGATCCTGACGGGGTAAGCATACCTTTTGAGGTGTAACCTTATGAGGAAGAAAGCCCTGTCAAGTTCGGCGATTTTTTGTGTTGGCAACTATGGTACTGCGGCGGCTATATCAGCCGCGAATAAAAAGAGGAATCAGCATGAACGCAGACATAATTATCAGGAACGCAAAGATTTTCACATCCGATAAGGACAAGCCGCTGGCGACGGCTCTTGTGGTGAAGGACGGCAAATTCGTCTATGTGGGCGATGAGGCGGGCCTTGCGGCCTACGAGGGAGAGGTTACCGATCTCGGCGGCAGGTTCATCATGCCCGGCATCATCGACAGCCATGTGCATGTGACTATCGGTATCGGGTTTGAATACACAGATCTGGGTGTGCCGGTAATGTGTCCCACAAAAAAGGACTGCCTGAACTTTATGGCGGACTATATCAAGAACAATCCGGGTATCAAGCGTTACAGATTCATGATGGAGCGGTCATGCCTCAATGGAGAAGAACTCTCAAAGGAAGATCTTGACGCAATCTGTCCGGACGCTGAGATCATGGTTCTGGAGGAAGAAGTACACAGCAACTGGGTGAACTCCAAGGTGCTTGAAGCACACGGAATTACCGATGACACTCCGGATCCGGTGCCGGAACTTGCTTATTTTGTGCGAAAGAACGGTCATGTGACCGGGAACTCCTATGAAACTGCAAGCTGGGCGATTCTCTTCGACGAAATAAACAACCTGACTGACGAGCAGATCAGCGCTGCCATAGCCCGCTGGCTGGACTCTTCCATAAAGTATGGCGTGAGCTGTGTCTTCGATGCAGGTTTCCCGGAGCAAAACGGTGCCAATGAGCGGATCTACAAATATCTTCAGGGTTTGGACAAACAGGGAAAGCTTCCGGTCTACGTTGATGGATGTTATGTACTGACACAGCCGAGGAAAATGAAGGAAGCCCTGGAGGGAGTGAAGCGGTTCAGGGACGAGTTCAACACGGAACACATGAAGGTCCACACACTGAAGATCTTTATGGACGGAACCCTGAGAATAGAGACCGCAGCTATGGTAACACCTTATGTTGATACCGGCGCATTGGGAGCTTCAGCTTTCAATGCAGAACAGGTCGCCGAAATCCTGAAAGTGCTTAATGAAGAAGGGCTGGATCTTCACGTGCATACTGTTGGCGAGGCTTCGTCCCGTGTGGTACTGGATGGTGTGGAGCTTGCCAAAAAGGAGCTTGGAGACAAGTACCGTGTGAAGGTCACCTGCGCCCATCTGTGGGTCCAGGATGACGCAGATATTTCGCGCTTTGCAGAATTAGGCGTAACTGCCAATTTTACACCTTGGTGGCACAGCGGCAACGTAGGCGGAAATCCTGCGGAGTATTGGCCTCAGTTTATCGGAGAGAAACGCGGCCATTCCATGTTCCGCTGCAAAACCGTCTGGGATACCGGCGCGCTGGTTACCTGGTCAAGTGATGAAGTTTTCTATGGGGATTTCAGGAACTGGAGCCCCTACCTTGGCATGGAAATCGGAATGACCCGCTGGATCAATGAAAAGACCAGATTCGAAGCAGAAAGCAGGACCGTTGCAGCATTCCCGCCTTTAAGTGAGAGTATGAATATTGAAGAAATGATATTAGGTTATACCATCAACGGAGCCAGGCAGCTTGGCATCGAGGCTTTCAAGGGTTCCATCGAGGCAGGCAAGGATGCGGACTTCCTGGTATTTGACAAGGATCTCCTCACTGCAGAACAGGCAGGCTTCAGCTACAATGCCCCGACGGAAGTTTATTTTGAGGGAAAGAAAGTGAATTAACCACGTGAAAAATGGTTCTGTGGAGTCTGGCTCTGGACTGGGCTGCGCGGTTGTATGAAAGAAGACACAATAAGGCTTTACTGTGGCAAAACACACTACAACTTATAGGAAAAGAGGATTACTATGACAAATCAAAAGATCACAGATGGAAATTATGACAATTCGTTGGCCGTGAAATGCAGCAATGGTACATTCGTGGGCCGGAAGACGGAGAATTTCATCGCCTACAAAGGCATTCCTTTTGTAGCAAAGCAGCCTGTGGGCAGCTTGCGCTGGAAAGCCCCGGTGGATTTCGCTCCGGACGACGGCGTATATGAAGCCTATCATTTTGCAAAACTCGCCGTTCAGGATAAATCCATCAGCGACAACCAGGGCGAGGACTGTCTGTATCTGAACGTATGGAAGAGCGAGGATGCATCAACAGAGAAAAAGCCCGTCATGGTGTGGATTCACGGCGGTGCTTTTGCAGCAGGCGGAACGGGCATTGAGCTGTTTGACTGCGCCAATCTGGTCAGGGAGAATCCGGATGTCATCTTCGTTACCGTCGCCTACAGGCTCGGATCCCTGGGCTTCCTGAATCTGTCGCACCTGCCGGACGGCAGGGATTATCCTGACGCACAGAACCTGGGGCTGCTGGATCAGAAGATGGCGATGAAGTGGGTTCACGAAAACATTGAAGCCTTTGGAGGCGATCCCGACAATGTGACCATCTGGGGCGAGTCGGCCGGTGCCGGAAGCGTGACCATGCAGCCGCTCATTCCCGGTTCCCAGCAGTATTTCAGGAAGGTCATCGCACAAAGCGGTGCCCCCTCGCAGACGAATTCCCTGGAAGAGAGCATCGCTGCCACGAATGATCTGATGAAGGCCCTCGGCTGTAAGACTGTTGCCGAT
>CACYCQ010000279.1:0-2109 GCA_902772995.1 uncultured Eubacteriales bacterium | reverse complement strand
TCACGCAGCTGTTCGTCAAGTATTTCAGGCGGACCGGAGCCAACGCCTTCCTGACCTCCGGCGAGGTGGAATGGATCAACCGGAACCAGAAGATCCGAATCGGCTATCTGGACAACCACCTGGCCTTCTGCGCCAGGGACCGGGCCACAGGGGAGCTCAGGGGGGCGCTCAAGGACTGGCTCCACTACGCATCCGACTCCCTGGCCAATGCGCATCTTGACTTTGAAACCCGCGCCTATCCCACCCTGGAAGCCACCCTGGATGCCCTGTCAAATGGAGAAGTGGATGCCATTTTTCCGATTTCCCTGAGCGTCTCCGATGCCGACAGCCGCGGCCTTGTCATGACCCCGGCCATCATGCACACGGACATCCACGCGATCATCCGCCAGAGCGACCAGCAGAATTTTTTCGGCAAAGCCCATACCGTTCTCGCCGTTCCTGAGGGGTATCCGAACTTTGATTCCCTCATTCAGGACCATTTCCCGAACTGGGTGAAGGTGGTCTACCCCACCACAAACGACTGTCTCAAGGCGGTCTACGATCACATTGCCGACTGCGTCCTGATCAGCAATTACCGCTACAACACCATCGCCAGACTGTGTGAAAAGTACCGTTTCACCTCCTTTGCCACCGGCATCAGCGAGGACATCAGCTTCGCCGTGCGCAAGGGGGAACCCGATCTTTACTCCATCCTGGCCAAAGCCGTCGGTCTGGTCCCGATCTCCACAGTCAACGCCGTCATGTCCTACCACATCTCTGAGGAGGCCCGCCTCTCCCTGGCGGATTATATCGAAGACAATCTGGTCCTGTTCATGGCCATCATCATCGCCGTGCTGCTGGTCATCCTCGGGCTGCTGTTCTACACCTCGCAGGCGCACCGCAAAGCCAGACGGCTGATCTCCGCCACGGAAACCGACCGCCTGACCAGCCTGTACAGCCGCAACTATTTCTTCCAGTATGCCAACCGCATGTACACCGGGCAATCCTCCGAACACATGGATGCCATCGTGGTCAACATCGAACAGTTCCATTCCGTCAATGAGCTGAACGGGCGGGAATTCGGAGACATGGTGCTGCGCGTGCTCGGCAGCGAGATCCGCTCCATCGCACAGGAGCACAAGGGAATCGCCGGACGCTTTGAGGCTGACCGGTTTGCCATCTACTGCCGGCACACCGATGCCTATCAGGAGTTTTTTGACCGTCTGCAGTCCAGATTGGACACCCTGTCCCCCAACACCCGGCTCCGTCTTCGCATGGGCGTCATGCCATGGCAGGACCGGGTCGAACCCGAACAGCTCTTTGACCTGGCCAGGACCGCCTGCAGCATGGCCCGGGGGCAGTTCGTCCGGCGCCCAGTCATCTTCGATGAAAAGATCCGCGAGCGCGAGCTCTATGAACAGCGTCTGCAGAACGACCTGCGGCGCGCCCTGGATTCCTACGAGTTCGAAGTCTTCTATCAGCCCGTTTTCGATATCCAGTGCGAACCCCCCCGGCTTGTCAGCGCGGAGGCGCTGGTGCGCTGGCGGCATCCCGAGATGGGCCTGATCCCTCCGGACGACTTCATCCCGCTGTTTGAACGCAGCGGGCAGATCGGCGAGGTCGACAAGCACGTCTGGTCGGAAGCCGCGCGCCAGATCTCCCGCTGGAGAGAAAAGAACGGAATCCTCCTCCCGGTTTCCGTCAACCTGTCCCGCTTGGACGTGTTCGATCCGTCACTTGAAAGTACCCTCGACGAGATCCTTCAGTACCACGCACTGGATTATGAATACCTGAGGCTTGAAGTGACGGAATCCGCCTATACCGAGAATGCGGACCAACTGATCCGAGTGGTGGCCAGCCTGCGGCGCAAAGGCTTCAAGGTGGAGATGGACGATTTCGGCGCCGGCTATTCCTCGCTGAACATGCTCTCCTACATGCCCGTGGACATCCTGAAGATGGACCGGGGCTTTGTACAGGACATCGAAACCAGCGAGAAGGACATCCACCTCGTGTCCCTGATCCTCGGCATCGCCAGAACGCTGAATATCCCCGTCATCGCCGAGGGCGTGGAAACCCGGGAGCAACTGCGTCTGCTCAGAGATCTGGGCTGCAACATGGTCCAGGGATTCT
>CACYCQ010000278.1:0-2063 GCA_902772995.1 uncultured Eubacteriales bacterium | reverse complement strand
GCGGATCACGTCGCAGATATAATCCCGGACGGCCCAGTTTCTTTGATTGAGCTTGACGAGCAGATTATAGCCGCCCCAGTTGTCATAGGAGAAACCGTCATTATACTCGTTGTTGCCCCAGAAGTCCACGTTGCAGTACCAGTCGCGGTAGACGGAGTCCTCTCGATGGGCCTGGATGTCCTTGAAAGCAAAGAAATCACGCCCTGTATGGTTGAACACGCCGTCGAAAATCACCTTCAGCCCCGCCTCGTGGCAGGCCGCGACGAATTTCCTCAGGTCCTCGTTCGTGCCGAGGCGGCAGTCGAGAAGCCGGTAGTCGGTGGTCTCATACCCATGGCCCACGGACTGGAAGAGCGGGCCGATGTACAGCGCGGTGAAGCCCAGCTTTTTCAAATGGCAGATCCAGGGCAGCAAAGTATTGAGACGATGTTCCGGCTCACCGTAATCGTTTTGTCTGGGCGCGCCGGTCAGACCAAGAGGATAGATGTGGTAAAATACAGCTTCATCATACCATGCCATATAGGTTCTCTCCTTTTTCAATTTCCCGCGCAAAGCGGAGCATAGGATATAGGTACATTATAACAAGCAGAGGGCAGCGTTTCAAGAGTTTTACGTCAGCACTTGAAATGGGAAGGAGACATCAGGTGAAATAGCGCTTGCGTGAAAGGGAGTCATTGTATATAATACGACCATAGCATACACCGTTTAGCAGCGGTGAGTATTAAAAATGGAGGAAGACGGGATGAAATTTGCGAGTATTCTTAAACGCGCCAAGGCCTTGGCGGCCGTGGCAGACATCTCCCAGGTAGATTTCATGGCGGTGCAGATCAACATTGTGGGCGAGGAGAACGGCGTGTTCTACGTTGAGGTCAAGGACGGCCAGATCCATGTGGAGCCCTACGAGTATTATGATCGCCAGTGCATGATCACCATCAGCGACGATGATTTTTCCAAGCTGACCCGTGGCAGGCTGGACCCGGTCAAAGCTTACGATGAGGGCAGACTCAAGGCAGAGGGAGATCTCGGCAAGGCCCTGCAGTTCACTGAGCTGCTGCAGCAGGGAATCAAGAAATAAAAAGAGCGGAAAACGGGGCTATCTGTCATGGACGGCTCCGTTTTCATCTGCCTGTGTGGGGAAATGGGAACGATTACCAATGTTCACAATAAGTTTACAGATTGAAGAGCGGAAAAAAGAATAATACTATATTTTTGCTGCGTCGAACATGCTATAATGCGAATAATGGAAGTATAAATATGGAAAAGTTCGGAAAGGATGACTCTATGAACCAAAACGAAAAGCCAAAAATTGCAGGTGGAGGCGCGCTCGGCATCCTCGGAACGCTCGGTGCTTTGGGCGCCGCAGGCCTGACGACCGGGATTGCCGCGACCATGTTGTTCAACAGGACCCTGCCGCGCCCGAAGGGAACCAGCCAAGATATTATCGACGAGTTTGCCGACCGGGCAAAGATGGATGAATACATGGTCAAAATGGCTCCCGTGGGAGAGTGGATGGAGAAGCAGACGATGGAGGACGTCTTCATCTCTGCGCGCGACGGCATACGCCTCCACGCCCTGTATCTGGCGGCGTCAGCGCCCTCCAAAAAGCTGGTGATCCTCCACCACGGCTTTACCAGTCACGCCGTGGACAACGCCACCCATGCCAAGTTCTTCCATGAGCAGGGCTACGAGGTGCTGTTGCTTGACCTCCGCGCCCACGGGGAGAGTGAGGGGCAATATGTCGGCTTCGGCATCCTGGACCGCTTTGACACCCTTGCATGGATCCGATACGGGCAAGAGCGCTTCGGCATGGACGTGAAGATCGTCCTCCACGGCACTTCCATGGGCGCGACCACCGTACTGATGGCCCTGGGCCTGTCGGAGGTTCAGGAGACAGCTTCGGCAGTCATTGCCGACTGCGCCTTCACTTCACCCGCGGAGATCTTCTCCCATGTGATCCAGAAGGATTATCATCTGCCCTCCGCCCCCATCATTGCGCTCACAAGCGTCCGTTCCCAGCAGGCGGCAGGTTACCGCTTTGACGAATATTCCACGCTGGACGCGCT
>CACYCQ010000277.1:0-10156 GCA_902772995.1 uncultured Eubacteriales bacterium | reverse complement strand
GGAGCCCTGTATGAACGCTTTCTGGCCCTCAAGGAGAAGCTCTCCCGGGCCGGACTGTTTGATTCCGCCCGGAAAAAGCCCCTCCCGCAGACCCTTCAGACCCTGGGGGTCATCACATCGCCCACGGGCGCCGTGATTCACGACATCATCACCGTCGCCAGCCGCCGCGACCCGGCCATCCATATTCTGCTGTGTCCGGTGGCGGTTCAGGGGGAAAGTGCCGCGGGGGACATTCTGCGGGCCATTGACGTCATGAACAGGACGGAGGGCATCAGCGTGATCATTCTGGCCCGGGGCGGCGGGTCCATGGAAGACCTGTGGGTGTTCAATGATGAACGGGTGGTCCGGGCGGTGGCGGCCTCCAGGGTGCCCATCATCTCCGCCATCGGACATGAAACGGACTTTACACTGGTGGACTTCGCCGCGGACTGCCGTGCCGCCACGCCCTCCGCGGCAGCGGAGATTGCAGTGCCCCGGAAGCTGGACCGGAGGGCGCAGCTGGCGGATATGAAACGCCGGCTGAAACTGGGCATCACCGGCGTGCTTGAGCGCAGGCGGCGCACTCTGGCGACGCAGATGAACCTCCTCGGGCGGTACCGGCCGGATGTCCAGCTCCAGAGAAAAAAAGCTGCAGCAGAGATCATTCGGCGACGCCTCGTGCAGACCATGCTCAATCAGATGAACGCCCGCAGACAACAGGTAGGACGCCTGGTCCAGGCGCTGGAACTGCTCAACCCATCCGCCCAGCTCAGGCGCGGCTATGCCATTGTGGATGGAGAAGACGGCGTGGTGGACCGTGCCGCGCGCCTGAGTCCCGGCCAGAAGGTCCGCATCGCCTTCTGGGACGGCTCAGCCCAGGCGGTGGTGGAACAGACAGAGCTGGCAGGAGAGATGACAGATGGAAAACGAACAGAACACAACCTTTGAAGAAAAAATGGCGCGCCTTGAGCAGCTGACCCGTCAGCTCTCCTCACAGAATGCATCCCTGCAGGAGTCCCTGCGCCTTTATGCGGACGGCATGAAGCTTGCCCGGGAGCTGGAAGGGGAACTGGCCGAAGGGGAACGGCTGCTGGAGCAGATCTCTCCGGATACCCTGGAGATCACACCTTTCGGCGCAGATGATCAGGAGGAGTAAACGCCCATGAGTGTTGATTTTGACAAGCAGTACCGGATCTATCGGGAAATGATCGAGGCGCAGCTGGCCAGAATGCTCTCACCGGAGCAGATGAATGCCCCGGAGCTTCTGGTCAGGTCGGTCAACTACAGCGTGGAGGCCGGCGGCAAGCGCATCCGGCCCGTGCTGTGCCTGGCCTGCGCCCGGATGCTGGGGACCCCGGAAGAGGACGTTCTCCCGGTCGCCTGTGCCATCGAGATGGTCCATACCTACTCGCTCATTCATGATGATCTTCCGGGGATGGACAACGATGACCTGCGAAGGGGGAAACCGACCAGCCACAAGGTGTTCGGGGAGGGACACGCCATCCTGGCCGGAGCCGCGCTGCTCAACTATGCCTTTGAATGCCTGCTGGACCTTGCCCTGAGCAAGGGAGAGCGGATGGGGCAGTACCTGCAGGCTTCCCGGGAGATTGCCCATGCGGCCGGCGTGCGGGGGATGATTGCAGGACAGAGCATGGACCTGCAGAGCGAGCACCAGCAGTCAGATGAGCAGACGCTTCGTTATATCTATGAGCACAAGACGGCTGACCTGCTGACAGCTCCGCTGACTGCGGCAGCCTATATCAGCGGCTGTACGCAGGAAGAAGTGGAAGCCTTCCGGCGCATCGGCCAGGATCTGGGCGTTGCCTTCCAGATCGATGACGATCTGCTGGACATCGAGTCCACTGCGGAAGTGCTGGGAAAAATGCCCGGAAGTGATGAAAAGAACGGAAAAATGACCTGGCCGGCGCTGGTGGGTGTCCCGCAGGCGCATGCCGTATCGCGGGAAATGTGGGATCATGTACAGACGCTGCTGACGTCCTACGGCGGGAAGGCAGAATTCCTTCTGGGTCTGGTGACCCGTCTTCGCAACAGAAACTTCTAGGAACCAGGGAGGCGATACTGTGCATATAGTCATAAGCGCGCTGATTGTCGGCCTTCTGGGCAATGTCTACATTCAGGCGGCACTGGTTGGATGGGCAAGTGCCCAGACAATCAAGGTTCTCCTCACGCTGCTTCTGACCCACAAATTCGATTACACCCGTGCCATCGGGTCCGGCGGCATGCCCAGTTCACACTCTGCCATGGTCATGTCGCTGCTGACCGTCATCTTCCTTCGGGAAGGCGCGGATTCCTCCGTCTTTGCCCTGGCGTTCTGCTTTTCGGTGGTGGTCATGTATGATGCCGCCGGCGTTCGCAGATCCACGGGAAAGAATGCGGCGATGCTCAACCATCTGCTGGAGGACATGGAAGGCCTGGGCATCGATACCCCCGATGAGCGGCTCAAGGAGTTGGTGGGGCATACCCCCATCCAGGTTCTGGCCGGCGCGGCGCTGGGCATCGTGGTGGGCGCCATCATGGCTTAGCCCCAGAGAGGAGAAGACATGTCAGTTCTCAGTCACATTGACCGGCCCAGTCAGGTCAAGGACCTTTCCCTGGAGGAATGCGGGGTCCTGGCAGATGAGCTGCGTCAGCAGATTCTGGAAACCGTTTCACGGCGAGGCGGACACCTGGCATCAAATCTCGGCATCGTGGACATGACAGTCGCCCTCCACAAGGTGCTGAACCTTCCGCAGGACAAGCTGATCTTTGATGTCGGGCACCAGGTGTATGCCCACAAGCTGCTCACCGGACGCCGCGAAGAGTTTGATACCCTCCGGTCCTATGGCGGAATCAGCGGCTTCCCGTGCCGACAGGAAAGCGAATATGACCTGTTCGATACAGGTCATTCCTCCACAGCCATCTCCCTGGCCCTGGGCCTTGCCCGCGCAAGGGACCTTGCAGGAGAGAATTATGCCGTCGTTGCCGTGGTCGGCGACGGCGCCATGACCGGCGGCATGTGCTATGAGGCCATGAATGACGCCGGAAACAGCAGAACCAAACTCATCGTGGTGCTCAATGACAATGAGATGTCCATCTCTCCCAATGTCGGGGCACTCTCCAGCTATTTCAGGCATCTGAGAGCCAGTGCCAGCTGGTACGGCAGCAAGAAAAAAATCAAAAGCAATCTGGAAAAGGTCCCTCTGATCGGCAAGCCTCTGGCCAAGTTCTTTGAAAGCGCCAAAAACATGGTCAAATCCGTGACCACGGGCGGCGAACTGTTTGAAGCCCTGGGCTTCCGGTATCTGGGTCCCTTTGACGGGCATGACATCGGAGAAATGGTCCATGTGCTGGAAGAAGCCATGCAGATTGAGGATACCCCGATCCTCATCCATCTGGTGACCACCAAGGGCAAGGGGTATGATCTGGCGGAACACCATCCCGAGGATTTCCACGGGGTGGCCCCTTTCTATATTGAAACCGGGCTGAGTTCCAAGTCCTCCTCCAGCCTGAATGCGGCCTCCGTTGTCGGAGAGGAGCTGTGCGCCATGGCAGCCGACGATGCGCGGGTCGTGGCGCTGACCGCTGCCATGGCCTCCGGAACAGGCCTGATCGGATTCTCCAAATACTTCCCGGACCGCTTCCTTGACGTGGGCATCGCCGAGCAGCATGCGGTGACCATGTCCGCAGGCCTCGCCAGAGGCGGCTTCAGGCCGTACTTTGCGGTATACGCCACCTTCCTGCAGCGCTCCTTTGACCAGATGGTCCACGATGTGTGCCTCCAGGACCTGCCGGTCACCGTGCTCGCGGATCATGCGGGACTTGTGGGCAATGACGGCAAGACCCATCATGGCGTATTTGCCGTCTCCATGATCCTGCCTCTGCCCAACATGACGCTTCTGGCTCCCAGAAGCGCCCGGCAGCTGCGCGGTGCGCTGCGTGCAAGCCTCCGGACGGATCACCCAGTGGTCATTCTGTATCCCAAGTCCTTCTCCTCCCGGGAATTCGGAAACCCGGACAGTTTTGAAGCAGGGAAGTGGGAGATCCTGAGGGACGGCTCCGATGCGCTGGTGTTCTGCTACGGAAGCATGGTCCCCCCCGTCATGGACGCGGCCGGAATCCTGCAGGAGAAGGGCGTTTCCATCACGGTCGTAGACTGCAGCACCCTCAAGCCCCTGGATGAAGAGATGCTGAGGACCTGCTGCAGCCGGAATATCCCCCTGTTTGCCGTGGAGGAAGAGCAGGAGATCGGCGGCTTTGGCAGCGAACTCCTTCGCATCTGCTCCCAGGAGCACCTTCAGCCGCTGACACGTGTCATCGGTCTGCCAGACCGTTTTATCGGCCATGGGGACATGACCTCCCTATATCGGGAACTCGGTCTGCTTCCGCAGCAGCTCGCCGAACGACTCTTGACGATGATCAAAGAAACGGATGGAAACAAGCATGCCTGACAAACAGGAAAAAGTCCGGGCCGATGTGCTCCTGGTCAGCCAGGGCCTGGCTCCCAGCCGGGAACGGGCCCAGGCCCTCATCATGGCCGGAGAGGTCTACTTTGGGGAAAGCCAGGTCCGCAAGGCCTCCCAGCAGTTTAGCCCGGAGGACACGCTGATGCTTCGTACCCATGGGGTCGGCTATGTCAGCAGGGGCGCCCTGAAACTGGTCCGCGGTCTGGAGGTCTTTCCTGTGGACCCCCGCGGCCGGGATGCCATGGATATCGGTGCCTCCACCGGCGGGTTTACGGATGTGCTGCTCAAAAACGGAGCCGCACATGTATATGCCATCGATGTGGGATACGGACAGTTTGACTGGTCCCTGCGCCAGGATCCCCGGGTGACGGTCATGGAAAAAACAAATGCCCGGTATCTGAAGCCCGAAGACCTGCAGACCGTTCCTGACCTGTGCGTGATGGATGTGTCCTTTATCGCGGTGACCAAGATCCTGCCCGCCGCCGCCCGTCTGATGCAGGAACAGGGAGAATTTGTCCTCCTCATCAAGCCGCAGTTTGAAGCGGGCAGGGAATCCGTCGGAAAAAAGGGCGTCGTCCGGGATGAACAGGTCCACATGCGGGTGATCCGGCAGGTGCTGGACTTCGTTCACAGAGAACTGCCTTACCGTCCTGCGGGACTGACCCATTCACCCATCCGGGGCCCTGAGGGGAACATCGAGTTTTTGCTTTACCTCGTCTCGCAGGCCTCCGGCATTTCCGGCGGGATCAGCGACGAGGATATCGTCAGGACTGTCCTGCAGGCGCACGATCAATTTGACAAAGAAACGGGAGACCAGCCATGAGGGGAGACAGGTTAGAAGCCATCCGCAAAATCGTGGAAACACAGGTAATCCAGCGCCAGGATGAACTGGTTGAGGAACTGCAGAAGGCAGGTTTCCGGGTCACCCAGGCGACGGTCTCCAGAGACATGAACCGTCTCCGGATCGAAAAGATCACCACAGAGAACGGCACGGTCCGCTACGTTCTCCCGCCTCAGAGCGAAAACATGGTCAATCATCGCCTGTTCCGGATTCTTTCGGAATCCGTGACCAGTCTGGCCTGCTCCCGGAACCTGCTGGTGATCCAGACCCTTCCCGGGACCGCACATGCGGCTGGAGAAGCAGTGGATACCCTGGGATGGGAAGAAATCCTGGGAACCATTGCCGGGGACAACACCATCCTGGCGGTCATCCGGGAGGATGTGGCGGCAGATACTGTCCTGCGCCGGCTTGAAGAAATCATCGGATGACAACCACCGTTCTGGAGGAAGGAACATGTTACTGCAACTTGGAATCCGTCACCTCGCACTGATCGATGACGTGGAAATCAGCCTGTGCAATGGTATGAACGTGCTCACCGGAGAAACCGGCGCAGGAAAGTCCATCGTGGTGGATGCTGTTAACCTGGTGCTCGGAGAGCGCGCGGACAGGGACATGATCGCCGAGGGCATGTCCCGGGCCTCCGTGGAGGCACTCTTTGACATTTCCGAGAACCAGCCGGTCCGGGATCTCCTCAAAGAGGAAGAAATCGAGACGGAAGATAACACTCTGTCGGTGACCCGGGAGATTCTGAGCTCCGGCAGGAACATCTGCCGCCTCAACGGAAGCATGGTTTCCCTGCAGCTGATCCGCAGAGTCTCGAGCCTCCTGCTGGATATCCACGGACAGCATGAGCATCAGCTTCTGCTGGATGCACAGCATCACATGGAATACCTGGATAACTTTGACAGCGAACATATTGTCCCGATCCGGCAGGAAGTGTCCGAAAAGTATCACCAATGGCATGAAGCCGTGACAGAGCTGAAATCCGCCCACCTGTCTGAGGGGGAGCGAGAGCAGCGGATGGACATGCTGAGGTTTCAGATTGATGAACTGGAGAAAGCCAAACTAACGGAAGATGAGGAGACCGAACTGGAGCACCAGCGGGACCTGTTCCGCAACTCCGAAAAGATTGTACAGACCCTCAGTGATGCGGTGATGGCCCTGTGCGGCGATGAGAATGGGGGAAATCTGCTGGACAGGATGAGGGAAGGGGAGCGCATGCTCTCCGCCATCTCGTCCTATGACCCGGAATATGAAGCCATCCACGCGAGGATCAGTAACCTGTACTACGAGATGGAGGATGTACTGGGGGATCTTCAGCGGGCAAGCGATTCCTTTGAGTTTGATCAGGAAGAATCCGACCGTGTGGAGGAACGCCTGGACCTGATCCGCCGTCTGGGGAGAAAATACGGCCGGGGGACCCGGACCATGCTGAACTATCTTCAGACCATCCGTCAGGAACTGGAAGACCTGCAAAGCAGTGAAGTCAATCACGAACGCTTGAGAAAAAAGACGCATCAACTGAAGAGTGAACTGAAGGAACTCTCCGCGCGGCTGTCCGGATGCCGGAGGACCGCCGCGGCAGTCTTTGAAAAGGAAGTCGAAAAGCGCCTGCATGAACTGGGCATGAAGAATGCCCGCTTTGTCATGCAGTTCGAGGACAGCCAGGATCTGCACTATTCATCCGATGGAACAGACCATGTGGAAATGATGTTTTCCGCCAACCTGGGACAGCCTCTCAAACCCCTCGCGAAGGTCGCCTCCGGAGGCGAAATGTCCCGGATCATGCTGGCCATCAAGGATATCACCGCTCAAAAGCCCGGTGTCCCCCGAAGTATGGTTTTTGATGAGATCGACACAGGGATCAGTGGCAAAACCGCACAGGTCGTTGCCGAAAAGATGTCCAATATCGGCGATCACCACCAGGTGATCAGCGTGACACACCTGCCCCAGATTGCGGCAATGGCTGATGAGCACTTCATGGTCCGCAAGTTTGAGACCGAAGGGACCACCCGAACCGAGGTCATCAAACTGACAAGAGCGCAGCGTATCGATGAACTTGCCCGAATGATCGGCGGTATCGGAGAGGATGCCAGTGCCCGGGAACATGCTGACAACATGCTTCAGGCTGCTTCACATCGCAGGCTTGAACTGAGGAATCTGCTGGACCATCCCGCAGAACACTGAAGAAGTTCCGTCTCTGCTCATGCGGAACCGGTTGATGGGAGAAAACATGTCAGGACAGGCGGCTTTGACAGATAAGCTCACGTTGAATCCATGACATCTTTTTCTGACCAATAAACAACACACCTGGATAAGCTTCCCTTCGGACGAAACAGGGCTGTTCCATGCAAACAGCCCTTGTTTTTATTTTGCAATAATCTTTTGTATAAAGTACTGTTTTGCAGATACGAATCCTTTCTTCACGCCATGAACCTGCAGTGCAGGAAGACACATGATCGATAATTACAAAGAAACCGAATTCGACAACAGAAGACGGAATCACGGAAGAGATGTACCGGGTCAAAAAAAGCGATACCGTCATTACCGGTATCGCGGATTTTGAAAAACGGACGCCTGTTCCTTCTCAAAAACAGACGGGAAGCACAAACGACGGGGTGTGAGAGCCTTTTTCTGCCAGGATCAGACTTTTCTCAGGCAGATGCACAGAACACCACTGTTGGCTGTCGGATCGATCTGCAGGGGAAAGGGTAGGGCGTTTTCAAAAATCAGATTCAGGTTTGAAGCGCCCACCGCCGCATCCACTCCGTGGGGTGCATAGGAAGCGCCACCCGGACCATGCGGTCTGCGATAAACAATATTGATTCCCTTGCCCAGCTGAAGCAGCGCGTTATAGAGCGTAGTGGACACCTGGCAGGTTCCGCCGCCATAACCGGCAACCGTTTCACCGTCCACCAGCACAGGCGATGGCAAATATCCCCGGGAAATCCGGTAGGGCCCGGCAATATTGTTAAAATCAAACTTCTCACCGGGCTTGTAATCCCTGGCGATATAGGCACATCCAACCCGAATGTTCTCCATTCTGCCGATGTTCAGTTCCGTATCCTTGGTGGAATAAAACGTGGTAAACGCGGAAATCACATCTCCGTTGCGGGCATAATCGACACTCGGAGCCACAGGCTCAAGATCCTTCAGATCCGTCACATGAATATACCCCACCAGCCGGCGATAGGGAACAATGGCCCATCCGTCCACCATGCTCCAGAAACTGAACCGGATATCCGCAGGAATCTCGAAGAGAACTTCTGATGTGGTACTGGGAGCTCCATACAGCTTCGTGGCCTTGCTGGTACGGGCAACATACCGGTTTCGAATCACCCCGTAAGCCGGTACGGAATCAC
This sequence comes from uncultured Eubacteriales bacterium, assembly GCA_902772995.1. GTDB lineage: Bacteria > Bacillota > Clostridia > Christensenellales > Aristaeellaceae > Ventricola. Next base: position 1,511 of record CACYCQ010000277.1, on the reverse strand, counting down.
TGACGGGAGTAATCTCCACCACATTGTGACGTCCAAGATAATAGGCTCCCACATCCTCGCGCCAGCAGAAGAGCCAGACCTGATCAAATCCGAAAATCTGGACCACTTCCTTTTCCTTGACCGTCCCCAGGCCTTCGCTGTTTTTGTCCGGCTCGCTGCGCATGGTCAGCTGGGTAGTGGTCACCCCGGTATAAAGAATCATGGGAGCCCCCCCTGTCTTGGCCTGTTCAAAGGAAAACTCCTCTTGGCACAGACTGGTTCCCGTATCTGCCGTACAGATTCCCGAAAGAGAAAGCATCAGCACAAAAACTATGATCATTTTTCTTGTAATCATTCAATCGGCCTCCTGATTTGTGTTCCATATTCTATCAGAAAGCCAACCCGGATGCAAATTCTCCGTCATCGGGCGGAAATGCGATTCATTTTCAATCCGTCCACGTCTGAAGTACGATTTTCCCCGGCAGGAGAACCGGAAAACGGAGAACTTCTCATCCTGACTGAACATCCTCCGCTTCAAAGCAGATGACGCGCGGCCCCAGCCTTTTCTCCTGCTGCTGCCATATCATATCCATCGATTTCCCACAGTTCACATCCAAATGAAACAATCAAAAAGATTGAATCTGTCAGGGGAATGTGGTATGCTTTTATGGATTAAGTACAGATGGAGTCTGCATAGAATCCTCATGTGCGGAATTCTCTGTAATAAAGACAGCGAACCTGGACCGGTGACGGCAAACAGGGTTGCTGAAAGTATCTGAAACGAGGTGTCGACTTTGGATAACCAGAATACTACTCCACCCAGACGGCGCAGAAGATCTTCTGAACAGGAAACCGTACAGAAGCCTGTTGTCGAGAACAGAATCCCGGAAGAAAGCGTGGAACAGCCTGTTCGGCGCGGGGCATCCGGTACGACCCGCAAATCAGAAGCCGGCAGCTCCTCCATCCCAAGGCAATCTTCTTCCGTGACCACTCCCGACCGCGGGAAATCCTCTGCGCGGTCCGGGTATTCCAACGTGTTTGATGAAGAACCTTCCGCCCGTTCCGGCAAATTCGATTCACCCCGCCGTACACCTGAATTCACTGAAAATGACGGGGATAACGGAAACGGCGGCAGCAAAAAGGGCCTGGTCATTGCCCTGATTGTCATCCTGATTCTTCTGATCATCGGCGCAGTCGCGGTTTTCATGGTTCTGACCCGTCCGGGGAGTTCTCCCAGTGAAAACCTTGCATCCCCGACACCTGTCATCATGACAGAACAGACCCCCACAGCAACGCCGGTTGCGGAGGCCGCCGGCACTTCGACGCCGACACCCGCTCCGACCCCGACCCCGACTCCCACTCCGACGCCGACTCCCACTCCAACGCCGACCCCCACGCCGACTCCTACACCAACACCAACCCCAACGCCGACTCCCACTCCAACGCCGACCCCCACGCCGACGCCGACTCCTACGCCGACGCCGACTCCTACGCCGACGCCGACTCCTACGCCGACGCCGACTCCTACGCCG
>CACYCQ010000276.1:0-2245 GCA_902772995.1 uncultured Eubacteriales bacterium | reverse complement strand
GCGTCGGGATGAGCGGTCAGGGCGTCGGTGCCGTTCTTGTTGCCCTGCTCCTGGTTGCCCATGCAGTCGATCTGGGCAACGACGTTGAACTTCACGCCGGAGTCGTCAATGGCCTTGAGGAAGCCTGTGGTACGGTCAACCACGGACTGCATGGTCGGAGAATCCAGAACGATGATGTCGCCGCCCTCGGGGCACTTCTTGGCAAGGTCGACGCCGCAGACAAAGCCCGCGTTGTAGTTGTCGGAACCGGCGTAGGTCACGAGGTAGGACATCTCGGCCACTTCGGTGTCGAATCCGAACATGGGGATGCCGGCATCCTTCAGCTTGTCAAGGCCGGGGGTGATGCCGTCACGGTCGACGGGGTTGACGAACATGGCCACGACGCCGCGGCTGATCATGTCCTCAATCTGAGCGATCTGCTTCTCGTTGCTGTTCTGGGGATCCAGGGAGATCAGGGTGTCGCCGTGGGCTTCCACGACTTCCTTGATGGCGCCCTCGAGGGCCACAAAGAAGGGATTGGTGCCGTCCATGCAGGTGTAGCCGATCAGCTTGCCTTCTGCAGCAGCAGCGCCAGCCAGGGTCAGGAGCAGGCACAGGGCCACGACGAGAGAGAGAATCTTGCGCATAGAATATTCCTCCTTATTATTTTGGCGGGTTTCCTCCCGCTACTGATTCGGATTATACGAACCGCACTTCTTTTTGTCAAGATTGTTTATATTTTCTTCTCCCCTATTAGTCAATTCTCAGTACAGAAGGTGGGGGTTTTCCCCGCGGAGGCGCCCTGACCCGGTCCTCTCCCGCGGACCGCCCTGCACACAGCCGCCCTTTTTTCCCCGCCGCCCGGAGACCCGCGGCAGGAGCGCGGGATTTCCTTCCTCCCGCGCACGGATGAACCGAAATCATATTGTCCATTTCGCATGCTTTGGGGTAAAATAACTGCACATCGCTGAGAGGAGGACGGCCCTCCCCTTCGGGGGCAGTGCCGATATCCCATGAAAAAAACCTTCCGTCCCGCGCGTCCCGCCTTCTTCTTCATCTATATCATCTGCCTCATTTCCCTGACAGACGCGCTGTTTACCCTCTACCGCATGGCCGCCGGAAAGGAAAACACCTTCATGGCCTCCTTCGGTCCCTTCTCCTTCCTGATTGCCGCATGCGCCCTGTGCTACGCGCTCATGTATGCCCGGACCCGCGTCGAGCTGGATGAAACCAGCCTGCGCACCGTGGGGCAGGTCATGCGCCGCCCCGAGCCGGGTGTCCCGCGGGCCATGTTCCTCATGCGTCAGGGCGATCTGGACATTCAGATCTGGGACAAAACCTTCCTGCTGGCGGACCTGGTGCGCTGGGGCTGGTGCGAGGATCTGGGCTATTCCCGGGTGGACCAGAGCGAAATCACGGAAAAATCCCGCTTCATCCCCGTGCATGAGATCGTCTTCGTGCTCACGGACAACCGCCGCTGCCACCTGAACGCCGGCGCCTACACCCGCAGGCAGGTGGTGGAAATGGTGCACGAGATCCGCCGCCGCACGGGCATCGTCCCCACCGGCTCCCTCGCCGATCTGTGATGATCCCAAAACCGATGAAAGGAGATTCCCATGAAACGAATCTTTCCTCTGCTGTTTCTGGTACTGGTCCTGCTTGTGTCAGGCGCCCCGGCGGAATCCTTCAGGGTTTCGCCGGAGGGCGCCGAGGCCTTCACGGACCTGCTGGTCCGCCTGCTGAGCGCCTATGAAGCGCCGGCGCCGGACGACAGCGCCCGCATCGATGAGGCGCTTGCGGCCATTGACCGCCTCAGCCCGCAGGACGCGCCCCTTGCCAGGGACCTCGCCGGCTACTGGCGCCTTGTCTATCTGGGCGAGGGCGGGGAGTACCGCCTCCACTTCCATCGCGGGGAGGACACCGCCACGGAGCTGGCGGATGCCGGCATCCCTGACAGTCCCGACCATGCCTTTGTCATCCTCGGCTATGAGCTGGAGAACGGCGGGATGCAGCCGGAGCTGGTCGGCCGCTGCCTGGCCGCGGCAGCCGCCGCCCGCGCCTTCCCCCGGACCCTGCTGGTCTGTTCAGGCGGCGCCACGGGCAAGGCCAATCCCCAAAAAAACACGGAGGCCGGTCTCATCCGGGACTACCTGACAAACAAATGCGGCATCGACCCGCAGCGCATCCACGCGGATGATCAGGCCATGACCACCCTGGAAAACGCCCTCAACACCTTTGCCATTCTGGAGGAGAACGGCGTGCGGTC
>CACYCQ010000275.1:0-2149 GCA_902772995.1 uncultured Eubacteriales bacterium | reverse complement strand
TGGGATTCAATGCCGCGGATTTTCCGGGGAGCCAGATTGGCCAGCAGCACCACCTTTTTCCCGATCAGGGCATCCGGTTCATAATACTTGGCAATCCCGGACACCACCGTGCGGGTGGTGGTGCCCACCTTCAATGTCAGCTGAAGCAGCTTGTCCGCCTTCTTGACCTTCTCGCACGCCAGCACCCTGGCCACCACCAGCTGCAGCTTTTCAAAATCCTCAAAGGCGATCAGGTCCTTCTGGGTGAACACGCCTATCTGTTCCTCGTCCTCTGACCGGGCTTCAGGCTTCGCTCCCGCCGCCTTCTTCTCCGCCTCCAGCAGGGCCAGCTCCGCCTCCACATCGATTCTCGGGAACAGGGCCGCTCCCTTGTGAACCCGGGAACCCGGGACAAGACCGCCAAAGGACTGGATGCTCTTCCAGGTCTTCCGGTCCTCCTGGGTCACCCCGATCTGCTCAAAGATCCGTTCCGGCGTTCTGGGCATGACGGGGCTGATGAGCACACCGACAATCCGGGCGCACTCCGCCAGGACATACAGCACCGTTCCAAGGCGAGGCCGGTCCTCTTCGTTTTTTGCCAGAATCCAGGGGGTCGTCAGGTCGATGTAGCGGTTGCACTCTCCCACCAGTTTCCAGATTTCCGCCAGAGCACTGGAGAACTGCAGGGCGTTCATCTGCTCCTCCACCTGCTTCCACAGGTTTTCGGCATGCCCGATCAGCTCCTGGTCAAGAGGGGTGATTTCCGCAGGCGCGGGCACCACACCGCCAAAGTACTTTTCGATCATGGCCACGCTGCGGCTGACCAGATTGCCCAGGTCATTGGCCAGGTCCGCATTGATCCGCTTGATCAGGGCCTCATTGTTGAATTCCCCGTCGGCGCCAAAGGGCATCTCCCGCATCAGGAAATACCGGACCGCATCCGAGGAGTAACGCTCGCACAGTCTGACCGGATCCACCACATTCCCCTTGGACTTGCTCATCTTGCCGCCGTCGATGACCAGCCAGCCGTGTCCAAAGACCTGTTTGGGGAGCGGCAGTCCCAGCGCGTGCAGCATGATGGGCCAGATGATGGTGTGGAAACGGACGATCTCCTTGCCCACCAGGTGCAGGTCCGCGGGCCAGTACCTGCGGTACAGGCTGTCGTCCTGCGAATCATATCCCAGGGCGGTAATATAGTTGCTCAGGGCGTCCACCCAGACGTACACCGTATGCCGGGGATCAAAGTCCACCGGGATCCCCCATTTCAGGCTTGTCCGGGACACGCACAGGTCCTGCAGTCCGGGCAGCAGGAAATTGTTGAGCATCTCGCTGGTCCTGCTGGAGGGCTGGATGAAATCCGGATGGTCCTTGATATATTCGATCAGCCAGTCCTGGTATTTGGACAGCCTGAAGAAATAGCTTTCCTCCCGGGTCTTCTCCACCGGGCGCCCGCAGTCCGGACAGCAGCCGTCCTTCAGCTGCAGTTCGGTCCAGAAGGACTCGCAGGGGGTACAGTACCACCCTTCATACTCGCTCTTGTAGATATCCCCCTGGTCATGGAGCTTTTTGAAGATTTTCTGCACGGTCACCGCATGCCGCGGCTCGGTGGTGCGGATGAAATCGCTGTACTCCACATCCATCAGCTTCCAGAGGTCCTTGATGCCGGATACAATGTGGTCCACATAGGCCTGGGGCGTCACTCCGGCCTCCCTGGCCTTGCGCTCGATTTTCTGGCCGTGCTCATCGGTGCCCGTGAGGAAATAGACATCATATCCCGTCATCTTCTTGAAACGGGCCATGGTGTCCGCGGCCGTGGAGCAGTAGCTGTGTCCGATATGCAGATTATCACTGGGATAATAGATCGGCGTGGTAATATAATAGGTAGGTTTCTCGCTCATGTGCTGTATATCGTCCTTTCAAAGGAATTCAAAGCATTATAGCAATTTGCCCTGACGGATTGCAACAGGTTTTGAGCGCATCCCTTTGCGCGCAAAAATCCCCTGAATCCGGCAAGGATCCAGGGGACGGGTTTTGTCAGGTTACTTGATCACCTTCCGCACGACAAGGAGCGTTGCGATCATCAAAACGATGGCCAGGGGGAGCACGATCAGGGCATTGGGAACAAAGCCGGAAATCGCATAGGCCACGCAGCTGACCGCGGCAACGGTGA
>CACYCQ010000274.1:0-6124 GCA_902772995.1 uncultured Eubacteriales bacterium | reverse complement strand
TGCCTCAGTTCATCATGATGCGTTCCATGGGCCTGTACGACACCCTCTGGGCCATGGTCGTGCTTCAGGCCTTCTCCGCCTTCGGTGTTTTTCTCATGCGCCAGTTCTACCGGGGGATCCCCACCGAGCTGTGCGAGGCTGCCCGGCTGGATGGCCTGAGCGAATACGGCATCTGGGCGCGCATCATGCTGCCCCTGTCCAAAGCCGCCATCGCCACCCTGGTCATCTTCACCTTCGTAGGCACCTGGAATGACTACATGGGCCCCATGATCTACCTGACCCGGGATGTCAACAAGACCATTCAGGTGGGCCTTCGCCGCTTCATCCAGGAAAACTCCAGCGACTATCACCTGATCATGGCCGCCTCCCTGTGCTCGCTGCTGCCGGTCTCCATCGTGTTCCTGGCCCTGCAGAAGTACTTCATTGAGGGCATCGCCACCAGCGGCCTCAAGGGCTGAGAAAGGACCAAATGCTGCACGACTCCCTTCGCGGCCTGGACCTGGCCGCGCTGCTTGTCCCAGGCACCTTCCCCATGGACCTGCCCCCGGGGACGCAGACCCGCGCCTGGCAAAAGGCGCTGCTTCCATGGCACGAGGAGCTTTGCTCCCGCCTTGAGCCCCTTCGCTCCACCCCCTGGCCGTCGCGCTCCGCCACCGGATTTCTGGCCTTTGTCCGCACCGGCTCCCGCCAGGCGGATGAAACGCCCTACTTTGCGCGCCGCCGGCGGCTGATCCTCTCCGTCCTGGCGGTGTGCGAGGGCGATGCTTCCCTTCTTGACGATGTCGTGGACGGCCTCTGGTGCATCTGCGAAGAAACCTCCTGGGTGATCTCCGCCCACAATGTCAATCCCGTGCCCGGCGCCCCGCCTCCGGAACGCTTTCCCCTTCCCCGGGAAAAGGACGCCTACATCGACCTGTTCTCCGCCCAGACCGGCATGATCCTCTGTCTTTCCTGCCACCTGCTGGGGGAAGCTCTGGATGCGGTCACGCCCATCCTCCGGGAGAGGGTCCGCTCGGAAATCCGGGAGCGTCTGATTGTTCCCTTTGAGACCCGGAATGATTTCTGGTGGATGGGGGTTGTTCGCAGTGACCTGTGCAACTGGACCCCCTGGATTCTCTCCAACCTGCTTCTTTGCGCGGGAGCAGAGCTTTCTTCTGCCCATCGCCTTGCCGACTTCATCATCCGCAGCGCGGAAATCATGGACCGCTGGCTGGAGGTCATTCCGGAGGACGGCGGCCTTGACGAGGGGACCGGCTACTGGAACATGGCCGGCGGCGCACTGGCGGATTACCTCGAAATGCTGGAACGCCTCACCGCCGGCAGCGTCTCCCTGTGGCACCTGCCCAAGATCCGGAATCTGCTCCGTTTCCCCCTCAGGACCCATCTGGGAGACGGCTGGTTCGTGAATTTTGCAGACTGCGACGCTCGGGTGTCCCTTTCCGGGGAGCGGCTTGAGCTTTGCGCCAAAAAACTCCATGACCCGGATCTCGCCGTCCTGGGGCGTGCCCACCGGGCAAGCCCCTTGCGGCAGATCGACGATGTTCCCCATTTCACCCGGCTGCTGTCCAGTCTCTTTTCTCCTTCTGTCCCCTGCCCGCCGCCTGTGCCCAGGAACAGCGATTACATTGAGAGCCTGCAGCTTCGCATCCTCTCTCAGGGTGACTGGACCCTTGCCGCCAAAGGCGGACACAACGGAGAAAACCACAACCACAATGACGTGGGCAGCCTGATCCTGATGCTGGACAGGAAGCCCGTGGTGGTGGATGCAGGCAACATGACCTACACAGCCCTCACCTTCTCTTCCCGGCGATATACCCTCTGGAACACCCGTTCCGGCTGGCACAACGTGCCCCTGATCGGAGGGACGGAACAGGCAGCCGGAAGGCAATACGCTGCGCGTAACGTCCGCTGTACACCGGAGGGCATGGTCCTTGACCTGACCTGCGCATATCCTCCGGAGTGCGGCCTCACCTCCCTTGAGCGTTCCCTCTTTCTCACCCCTGAGGGACTCACCCTGCGCGACCGCTTCCGTCTCATGCGCCCCGCCGGCGTCACCGAGGTGTTTCTCCTGAGGGAGCGCCCGGTCCTGCAGGACGGTGTACTCACCTTCGGCTCCGCATGTCTGCGCTTTTCCCCATCCCTGTCCCTTCGCGTGGAGGAGCGTCCCGTCACCGATGCGCGCATGCAGCAGAGCTTTCCCGGCAGCCTGTGGCGGGTCTGCCTGACGGCTCCGGAGGCGGCCTCTCTCGATCTGATCTTTGAATTCAGGAGGAACTGTCCGTGAATCCCATTTCATCCAATCCTCTGCGGACCCGCAGCGATCTGGTACGGGCCGCCGTATCCCTCCTTGAGCCCCTGGTTCCCTGCCTTTCTCCCGGGCGGTCCCGGCTGCTGCTGGGGGACACGGGGGCCGTGTACAGCGAGGACATCGCCGGCATGGAGGGCTTCTCCAGGGCCCTGTGGGCACTGGTTCCCCTGATGGCCGGGCGCTGCCCCGAAGCAGAGCCTTTCTGGGCCCTCTGGAAAGAGGGCATCATTTCCGGAACGGATCCGGAGAATCCTGAGTACTGGGGAGATATCGGCCGTTATGACCAGCGCATGGTGGAAATGGCGGTCATGGGGATGGCCCTGTGCCTGATCCCCGAGCGCTTTTACGGGGAGCTGTCCCCCCGGCAGCAGGACCGCCTGATCGCCTGGCTCAACCAGATCAACCTCCATGACATGCCTGCCAACAACTGGCGGTTCTTCCGGATTCTGGTCAACACCGGCTTTCTGCGCGTAGGCCGTCCCGTGGATGAGGCGCGCCTGCGGGAGGACCTGGACATGATGGAGGCCCACTATGTGGGCGATGGCTGGTATTTCGACTATGAAACCAAACGCGACTACTACACTCTCTGGGCCTTCCACTACTATTCCCTGGTCTACTCCGCCGTCATGCGGGAACAGGACCCGGAACGCTGCGCGCGCTTCCTGTCCCGGGCCAGAGAAATCGCTCCGCGCTTCGCCTGCTGGTTTGACCGGGAAGGGCGCGGCCTCCCCTACGGCCGAAGCCTGACCTACCGCTTTGCCCAGGGCTCCTTCTTCTCCGCCCTCGCATTTGCCGGAGGGGATTCTCCGCAGCTGTCCTGGGGACAGATCCGCGGGCTCTGGCTGTCCAACCTGCGCAGCTGGGTCAGGCTTCCCATCTTCGACCGTGACGGCATCCTGACCATCGGCTACGGCTATCCCAACCTCTGCGCCGCTGAAGGATACAATGCCCCCGGCTCCCCTTACTGGGCGCTCAAAACCTTCCTCGCCCTGGCACTGCCTGAGGAACATCCCTTCTGGCAGTCCCCGGAGGATTCCGTATCCTGTCCCCTGCGCTTTCTTGATCCGCAAGTGCGCCTGCTTCTCACGCGGGATCCCGAAAACCGGCAGGTCATCGCCTATACCGCCGGCAACCACGGCTGGGAACATATGCACGAAGACGAAAAATACGAGAAGTTCGCCTATTCCACCCACTTCGGTTTTTCCGTCACCAAGGAATCCTCCACCCTGGAAAAGGGAGCTTATGATTCCATGCTGGCCCTGCGCCGCCCCGGCCGCGACCTGTGGCACGTGCGCAGCGGCTGTGAAAGCTTTTCCCTGACCGAAAACGAGGTCAGGTGCGTGTGGTCGCCCATGACCGGGGTTGAGGTGGATACCCGCATCCTTCCCGCGGGCAACTGGCATGTGCGCATCCACCGCATCCGCAGCAACGAGCCCCTGGAGCTGGCCGAAGGCGCCTTTTCCGTTTGCCGGGACCGTGCCCTTGGACGTCCCTGTGACCGTCTCGCCACCCAGCCCCAGGTAAGGCCGGATGCCGCCCTTGCCTGGGGCCCGATGGGCAGCAGCGCCATCTTTGCCCTTGCCGGGTATACCGGTGCCCGGGTGGTCATCCCTGAGCCCAACACCAGCCTGATGTATCCCCGTACGGTCCTGCCCACGCTCACCGCCAGCCTGCCCGCCGGAGAATCTCTCCTGAGCTGTGCTGTGCTGGGCACTCCTGATTCCCTTTGCCCCGACTGTCCCCCGGAGGAGGTCATCCAGATTGGACACAGATTACATTAACATCCTTCAGCGTGCATGCGACAAATACCGAAAGCATCTTCACAGCGCGGCAGACCGGAACATCCTTCCCTACGGCAGTGACGCTTCCGGATGGACCACCTCGCCCTTTGACGGAAACAGCTGGTGGACCGGCGGCTTCTGGCCGGGACTCATGTGGCAGCTGTATGCGGCCAGCCACGATCCTGTTTTCCACGAAGAGGCGCTGCGTGCCGAAGAGCTTCTGACCCGGGAGCTTCGCACCTTCCGCTATCTCAACCACGATGTCGGTTTCATGTACCTGCTTTCCTGCGGCGCCCACTACCGGATGGACGGGGATGTCCAGGCGCGGCTGGACACCCTTCACGCGGCCAGCCTCCTGATGGGGCGGTTCAATCCCGCAGGCTTCATCCGCGCCTGGAACGAGCCTGAGCATGTCGGCTTTGCCATCATCGACTGCATGATGAACCTGTCCCTGCTCTTTGTCGCCACCCGCCTGACCGGGGACCCCCGTTTTTCAGCCGTGGCCCGCATCCACGCCGACACCACCCTGAGGGAGTTTATCCGGGATGACGGGTCGGTCAGCCACATCATCGAGTTTGACCCCGTCACCGGCGAGGCGCTCCGGGAACATCCCGGCCAGGGCTATGGTCCCGGCAGCAGCTGGAGCCGCGGCCAGGCCTGGGGACTGTACGGCTTTGCCCTGTGCCACCGGAACACCAGGGACCCCCGTTATCTGAAAGCCGCCCGGAAAATCGCGGGATACGTCATCTCCAATATCCGTCCGGACGGACTGACCAACTGCGATTTCCGCCAGCCCGAAAAGCCGGAGCGCCTTGACAACATCGCGGGGGCTATCGCGGCCTGCGGCCTGCTGGAGCTGGAAACGGCGGTCCCCGGCGAGGGATACCGCGAGGCCGCTCTTCGGCTGGTCGACGGCCTGCTCCGTCACTGCTGTGACTGGTCCGACCGGATCTGCGGCCTTCTGACCCACTGCACTGCCAGCTATCACGATGATGCAGCGGGGTTCCACACCAACATCACCTACGGCGACTACTTTCTGGTGGAAGCCCTGGCAAGGCTGTCCGGAACCGATCCCGGCCTGTGGACCTGATTTCTTTCCTGCACGCAGACAGGCGCCCCCCATCCACCGTTGGAAGGGAGGCGCCTGTTTTTCATATTAAAGGTCTGTCCGGTCGCTTCTGACCGCTTTTTTCTGAATTGTCAAATCCCCATGTATCCGTCAGTCCACATAGGAGCGGAGGATGAATCCCACCTTGTTGGTGGATTCGTCCAGCACCTGTACCCACATGTCATTGACAGCGATGGCCGTCACGGTTTCTCCGTCTGGCAGCTGGCGCATGGTCAGTTCGTTCTGGGATGGCGCCCAGTACATGGAAATGGGTCCAAGCTCCGAGTGAATCGCAACCACCACAGGAGGAATCGACTGCATTGTCGCATACTGGGCACTGGCGTCAGAAGCTCCCTGCGCCTGGGTCTGTCCCATCTGTGCATAGGGATTCTGCACCTGCTGCCCATAGGGATTCTGCATCTGCTGCCCGTACGGGTTCTGGACCTGCTGCCCATAGAGATTCTGGGCCTGCTGCCCGTACAGTCCCTGCTGGAGCACCACGCCCTCATCACCGCCGGTTTCCGCATCCAGCTCCGACTGGGTCACAGGCTGGTTCACCATGTACGGGGTCGTCCCCTGCTGATAGATCCCCTGCTGGGGTACCATGGACTGATTCATCCCCTGCTGGGGTACCATAGACTGATTCATCCCCTGCTGGGGCACCATGGGCTGCACCTGCTGCGGAGTGAAGGCCTGGGCATTTCCCAGATAGTTCTGAGCAAGCTGAATGTTTGAATCATAATAGGGATCCGGGGTCACCTCGCCGCGAACCACGTACTTGCTGGCCACATATCCCGTGATATTCTGGGCAGAAATCTGCACCCACTGCCCCACCGTGCCCGTGACGATGACGGGGTCTCCGCTGAGGAGCTTGAGCAGCACCTTTCCCTGGGACTTGGGCTGCGCGCGCACATTCAGCTCGCCGCC
>CACYCQ010000273.1:0-6535 GCA_902772995.1 uncultured Eubacteriales bacterium | reverse complement strand
GTGGAGCCCGTGCGCAAGCGCGTGGAGAACGTCCGGTCCCTTCTGACCATGGAGGGGATCGACGAGACCGGGCACCAGGCCCTGATCCGCCCTTCCGTCTGGCTGCAGCAGGCTGTGGAGAAGAATTGAAGAATCAGCGGGAGCGCTTCGGCGTTCCCGCGTGTTTATGAGGAAAGCAGGAGACAGATGCATATCATTATCGGCCTGGGGAACCCGGGCAGGGAATATGAACATACGCGCCACAATGTCGGCTTTGACGTGGTGGAGGTGATTGCCCAGCGGCAGGGGATCTCCATGAACCGGCTGGACCTGCACGGGCAGATCGGGGAAGGGGGATTCGGTGCGGGCAAGCTGGTGCTGGTGCGCCCCCAGACCTACATGAACCTGTCGGGGCAGTGCGTGCAGGAGGTGCTCTCCTGGTACAAGCCGGAACCGGACCACGTGCTGCTCATCTATGACGATATCGATCTTCCGCTGGGAAAGCTGCGCATGCGCCGCAGCGGAAGTGCGGGGACCCACAACGGAATGCGCTCGGTGATCCGCCTGACAGGCAGGGAGGACCTGCCCCGCCTGCGTGTGGGCATCGGGACAAAGCCGCCCCAGTGGGACCTGGCGGATTTTGTCCTCTCGGGCTACACCACCCCGGAGGAGAGGGCGGTCCAGTTTGATGCCTTTGTCCGCGCGGCGGAGGTGGCGGACATCTGGCGCCTGGAGGGGATGAACCGGGCCATTCAGGCGGCCAACACGGCCAGCGCGGCGGCGAAGGAGGAACCATGAACGAACACTATCTGGCGGACCTGCTGGAGGGCTACGGTCCCTTTGAGGAGGTCTGCAGGACAGCCAGACAGAAGGGCGTCATTCACCTGACCAATCTGGGCGGAGCCGCCAGGGCCCATGTGCTGCAGGCCCTTTCCCTGCGGCTTTCACGTCCGCTGCTGGTGCTTGAGGACAACGAGCGATCCTGTGCCCGGATGGCGGAGGACCTGTCCGCCCTCATGGGCCGCAGGGTCAGCTACTTCCCTGCGAGGGAGATCACGTTCTATCAGGACATGGCCGCCAGCCGCGAGGTGAGCAACCGGCGTCTGGAGACCCTCTCCCACCTGTTGACCGGGGAAACCCGGGCGGTGGTGGCTCCCGTGGATGCGCTGCTGCACCGGGTCATGCCCCGGGAGGTCTTTGCCCGGTATGTCCTGCGCCTTGGGGTGGGGGACGTGATGGAGCAGGAGGAGCTGATTGCCCAGCTCCTTGCCGCGGGATACACCCGCGAGTACGCGGTGGAGGGCAGAGGGCAGTTTGCCGTGCGCGGCGGGATTCTCGACGTGTTTCCGGCGGATGCGGCCTCGGCCCTTCGCATTGAGTTCTTTGACAATGAGGTGGACAGCATCCGCGCGGTGGATGTGCTGACCCAGCGCAGCACGGAGAACCTTCGCAGTGCAGCGATCTGTCCCGCGGTGGAGGCCCTGGTACCCCCGGAGCGGCAGGAGGAGCTGATCCGGACCCTTCGGGATATCCTGCGGCGGGAGCAGAACCTGCTGCCCGACTCCGGAAGAGACGGGGAGGAAGTGCCGGAGGGCCTGGGCGAGGACGTGCGGATGCCGGAGGAGGGGCGGAAAAACATCCTGGATGTGGTGCGCCGCGTCACGACCAACCGCAGCCGTGAACGGTACTGTGAGCGGATGGAAAGGGAAATCAGCAGTCTGGAGGGCGGCGCGGGCAGCCGGCTGCTGGAAAAGATGATCCACCTGGTCTACGAGGGAATCCCCGCTTCCGAGTGCTGTATCCTCAGCTATATGAACTCCCCGATCATTGTGCTGGATGAACCTGCAAATCTGCAGGAGCGCCTGGATGTCCGGGAAGAGGAATTCGCGCATGCCTATACGAGCGCCCTGGAGCGGGGCGAGGCGGTGCGGGAGCAGGGGGGACTGCTGCTGTCCTGGCAGGAGGTGCGCCCCTGGCTGGAGGAAGGGTGCACCCTCATGCTGTCCAGCATGCCCAGGGAGGCCGCGCTGCTTCACGCCGCGGGGGAAATCGACATGGGCGCGCTGACTTTGGGCAGCTATGGCGGCCGGACCGCGGAAATGTGCCGGGAGGTGCGCCGGATGTGCCGGGAGGGGTGGCGGGTTCTCTTCCTCTCGGGCGGTACGGCCCGCGGCCAGCGCATGGAAAAGTCCTTCGCCGAGGTGGAGGTCGAGGCGGTCTTTGATGAAGAGGCCCGGCACCTCCCCGCGCCCGGGGAGTGCCGGATCATTCCCATCGCCATGTCGACCAGCTTCCAGTATCCGCAGCTTCGCCTGACGGTCATCTCAGAGGCGGATGTCAATGCGCGCACCAGAAAACCCAAGGCGAGCAGGGAGGGCAGCCGGATCGATTCCTTCACGGACCTGGAGCCCGGGGACTATGTGGTGCATGAGATCCACGGCATCGGCAGGTACCTGGGCATCACCCGGCTGCGCACGGATAAGGCCGCCAGGGACTATCTTCAGGTGGAGTATCTGGGCGGGGACAAGGTCTATGTGCCGGTGGACCATTTTGACCGGATCCAGAAATATATCGGCGGCAAGGAGGGCGTGCCGCCCAAGCTGACCACCCTGGGCGGACGGGACTGGCAGAAACAGAAAGCCAGGGCACGGGACGGCGTCAAAAAGCTGGTCTTCAATCTGGTGTCCCTGTATGCCGCAAGGGAACAGAACAAGGGCCATGCCTTCAGCAAGGACACCCTGTGGCAGCGGGAATTCGAGGAAAACTTCCCCTTTGAGGAAACCCCGGACCAGCTGACGGCCACTGAGGAGATCAAGCGGGACATGGAGCGGGAGATGCCCATGGACCGGCTGCTGTGCGGGGATGTGGGCTACGGCAAGACCGAAGTGGCCCTGCGTGCGGCCTTCAAGGCCATCATGGACGGATACCAGGTGGCGATCCTGGCGCCCACTACGGTGCTGGCTCAGCAGCATTACAACACCATTTTGCGGCGCTTTGAAGGCTTCCCGGTCCATGTAGCTGTGCTCAGCCGTTTCAGGACGGCCAGGGAGCAGAAGGAGACCATCGCGGGGCTGGCCGATGGAAGTGTGGATCTGGTGGTGGGCACGCACCGGCTGCTGAGCAGGACCATCTCCTTCAAAAAGCTGGGGCTGCTGGTGATCGACGAGGAGCAGCGCTTTGGCGTGGGCCACAAGGAAACCATCAAGAATATGAAGCATACGGTGGATGTGCTGACCATGACGGCCACGCCCATTCCCCGGACGCTGCACATGTCCATGGTGGGCATCCGGGACATGAGTCTGCTGGAGACCCCGCCTCAGGCGCGCTTCCCGGTGCAGACCTATGTCATGGAATACCGGGACAGCGTGATCCGGGACGCCATTTTGCGGGAGATGGGCCGGGGCGGCCAGGTGTTTTTCCTTTACAATCACGTGGAGAGCATCGACCGGGCCTATGAGCAGCTGCACAACCTGGTGCCGGAGGCGCGCATCGCCGTGGGGCACGGACAGATGAAGGAGGACCGGCTGGAGGACATCATGATGGATTTCTCCGAGGGCAAGTACGACGTGCTGCTGTGCACCACCATCATTGAATCCGGCCTGGACATCCCCATGGCCAACACCCTGATCATCTACGATGCGGACCACTTCGGCCTGTCCCAGCTGTACCAGATCCGCGGGCGCGTGGGACGCTCCAACCGCATCGCCTATGCCTACTTCACCATCCGGCCCGGAAAGAACCTGACGGAGAACGCGCAGAAGCGTCTGGACACCATCCGGGAATTCACGGAGTTCGGGTCCGGGTTCCGGATTGCCATGCGGGACCTGGAGATCCGGGGCGCCGGAAACATCATGGGGGCGGAGCAGAGCGGCCAGCTGGCCAGCATCGGCTATGATCTGTACTGCAAGATGCTCTCGGAGGCGGTGCAGGAGCTCAAGGGAGAAAAGAAGGCCAACCAGGAGATCGTCACCCGGATGGATGTGCAGGTCAACGCCTACCTGCCTGCAGAGTATGTGAAGGGAGACCCGCAGCGCCTTGAGGTGTACAAGCGGATCGCCGCCATTTCCAGCGCCGCCCAGCGGGATGAGATGGAGGAGGAACTGCTGGACCGTTTCGGTGAGGAACCGGCCTGTGTGGCCAACCTGGTGACGGTGGCTTACCTCAAGTCCATGTGCCAGTCCCTGGGAATTGATTATGTGAAACAGACCGACGGGAAAATCGAGATGCGGTTTTCCCGGGACGCGGAGGTGGATGGCGAGAAGCTTTTGAAGAGTGTGCTGTCCATGGACCGGCGAATGACGCTGACCGGCAAGGGGGCCGCATCCATAATCATCCAGGATCCGAAGATCAGCCGGGATGAAATGCTGAACCTGTCCGTGAAACTGATGGAAAAACTGACCGAAAAGATGACCCGGTCCGGGAAATAGATCCGGGCATCCGGATGGGCTTTGGCGGCATGATGTGATGACCTGAAGTCAGGCCTGAGTCGTGGTTGATATGAAGACGGGATGAGAGGACAGCGGAGTGCTGGAAATGCGGGGGAGACGCTCTGCAGGCCACGGACTTTTCCGTTCTCCCTTCTGACAATCAATTGTGAAAAGATCAGCCTGTGGGCGGCGGCTCACAGGTTTTTTCATCCCGGACGAGGACGGGGATTGATGAAAGCCGCGTCTGAGATCAGAAGCGGCATCTGAACACAGAGCAAGGAGGAAACCGGGATGCCAAGAAACGAAAAGGAAAACGCTGAGGTGAAAAGGCCAAGGAAAAAGGGCGCGCGGGAATGGATGTTACGGCATGAGACGCACCTGCTGTTTCTGGCAGCCTGGCTGGTGACGCTCACCTTTTTTTGCTGCCACGCCACGAGCGCGTTTGACATGTCCACGGAGCCTTTCGAGGGGACAGACCAGATTGCGCTGTCCCCCGGTCAGGTTCTGGAACAGCCGGTCCTGCTTCCTGAAGGAAAAACCCTCAGCGCCGTCGGGGTTCTGTTTGGGAGCCTTCGACGGGTGGAGGAGGGAGCACTGATGCTGTCCCTGCGAAAAGAAGGGAAAGAGCTTGAAAGCTGGCAGGTCAGTCTGGAACAGCTGGAGGAGGACAATTACAGGACATTTGAACTGTCAAAGCCTGTTTCGGCGGAAACGGGTGGACAGGTGATTCTTCGCGTGACACAAGAGGGAGATGGCGAAAACGTTGTAGGCTTCCGCATGAATCCGGAGCGGGAAACCTCCTTCAGCCTGGATGGGGAACAACAGGCCCGCGGGGCCATCTGCCATACGCTGACCTTCCGGGATGAGCAGCGGAAAAGCCGGGTGCTGCTGATCGGACTTGGGCTGTGGGTGCTTCTTGCTGCGGCTGTGCTGCTTGGTGTCAACGAGACACTCATCATGACGGCAATGCTGGCTGTTTTCATGGGCTGTTTCATCAAAATATGTCCGTTGGGCATGATACCTGATGAAGGAGCCCATTTCAAACGGGCCTATGAAGTGGCCAATGTCAGTCTGGTTTCAAAGCATCTGGGCAGGGGAGGCGCAGGAGGAAACCTTCTTCCCAAGGCGCTCAGCGATTACGGGAACGAGGATGCGGTCATCGACCGGGAGGAGGTCACAGAGATGCTGTTCCCGAATACGGCGCTGTATTCTCCGCTCAGTTATCTGCCTCAGGCGCTGGGAATACGGGTCTCGCAGTGCTTTACCGACCGGGTCGCCGCGGTGTTTACCGGGGGAAGAATCGGAAATGCCTGTATGTGCTTTCTGCTTTGCGCGCTCTCGCTGGCCCTGGCCCCGTTTGGCAGACAGATCCTTTTGATGATCATGGTTTTCCCTGTGAGCCTTCAGGAGATGATTTCCCTGTCTCCGGATGGAATCACGATTGCTTTGTCCCTGTTCTTCCTTTCCCTGATTCTCAGGGTTGCCTGCAGGCCGGAAAAAATACGAAAAAGCGAAGCGCTCCTGCTGGTGCTGACCGCTCTGTGGATTTCGCAGCTGAAAGTGGTCTATGTGTCCCTCGTTCTGCTGCTTTTCCTGATTCCGGCGGACAGGTTCAGCTCCCGGAAATCAGGCTGGATGTTCAAGCTCGGCCTCATCGGCGCAGCGGGTCTTCTGAATCTGATCTGGCTGAGATGCTCCACCAGCTTTCTGATTGAATTCAACCCGGGCGTCAATCCCGGAGAACAGGTCAGAGCCATTCTGGAGAATTTGCCCCGATATTACTTCGTTGTTGTCAAAACGATCCTGTCCTATCTGGATCTGTGGGGCTCCTGCCTGATTTCCATGAGTATGGGGCCCATGACCATCTATACCACGGGAGCGGTCTGGTTTGTCATGACCGTGATGCTGGTTTACCAGACAGGGACGTGTTCCGCGGGGAGGGCGCAGATTCGAAGGTCGGATCCGCTGATTCTGGGAGGAACATTCCTGATTGGCAGTGCGCTGGTCATGACCAGCATCTATGTCCACTGGGACCCCGTGAATCATCCGATCATCCTTGGCATTCAGGGCAGATACTTTACGCCGCTGCTGGGGCTTCCCTGCTTTGCGGCGGTCCAGATGAGGCATCT
>CACYCQ010000272.1:0-2481 GCA_902772995.1 uncultured Eubacteriales bacterium | reverse complement strand
TCCGCCTGGGGGCCGTGCAGGAAGAGGAGCACAAAGGCCATGGACGCGTACTGGGAGACCACGGTGGCAATGGCGGCCCCGCGGATCCCCATGTGGAAGCCGAAGATCAGGACGGGGTCCAGCAGGATGTTGCACACCGCGCCGATCCCGATGGACAGCATGCTGGCGCTGGCGAAGCCCTGGGCGTTGATGAACGGGCTCAGTCCCGCGGACAGCATCGCCCCCGGGGTGCCCAGCAGGTAGATCTGCAGATAGGACATGGCCGCGGGCATCATCCGCTCTGAGGTCCCGAACATCCGCAGCAGGGGGGTGGCAAAGATCTGAAAGAGGACCATCAGCAGCACGGAGGTGACCCCCAGCAGCGTATAGCTGGTGTTCATCACGCGCCCGGCCTCTTCCATCTTCCGCCTTCCCCTGGCCATGGCGCACAGGGGCCCCCCGCCCATGCCGTAGAGATTGGTAAAGGCCGTGATCAGGATGATGAAGGGGAAGCACAGCCCGATCCCGCCCAGGGCTGTGGTGCCCTCCTCCGGGATGCGGCCGATATAGATCCTGTCCACGATGCTGTACAGCAGGCTGAGGATCTGGGCCACCAGCATGGGAAGCGCCGCCGCCGCCACGCTGCGCCGGGTGTTGTCCGAGGAAAAATCGATCTGCTTCAAATGGTCTCCGCTCCTTTTCAGGCAGGGATGATGCCCTGCATGATAACACAGCGGGCGTTCCACTTCCAGAGTGCCGCCCTCTTTTTCTTTGTCCGCCGCCCCTCATACGGCCTTCCCCCGGGAGGCGGGGCGTAAAACGAAACCGCCAGACGAAAGGGCAGGCGCCCCGTCATCTGACGGCACAAACCGCATGCGGCAGACGGGCCCGCGCGGCGGTCCCCGGGACGGTCGCCCCGCTTTTTCGCAAAGGTCAGCATGCGTCAGTTGAACGTAAAGGTGTGCTTCCCGCTGTGCTTGGAGTGGTACATGGCCGCGTCCGTCTTCTCAAAAAGGGTTTTGATATCCGGGGCCTCCGAGCCGTGCACAATGCCGACGCTGACGGTCACGGCCGGCAGCCCGTCGCTGGTGTCGGCCAGCTCCTCGCCGATCCGCCTCATCTTTCCCGCCAGCAGCGCCCTGTGGCTCTGGTTGGCATGCACCATGAAGACGACGAACTCATCCCCTCCGATGCGGCACACGTAATCGTCGGACCTGAAATTCGTCTTCAGGACCCTGGCCAGCTTGACCAGGACGCTGTCCCCGACCTCATGCCCGTAGGTGTCGTTGATGTCCTTGAAGTTGTCCACGTCCACCAGCATCATGTAGGTGCTGCCGAGCTCCATGCTGGACAGGAGCAGGTCATACCCGGCACGGTTGTACACGCCGGTCAGCTCATCGTGGGAGGCCTTGAAATTCAGGCGTGAGAGGCTGTTTTTGTAGACCTCGTACATTTTATTGTAGGCGCGCGCCAGGTACCGGAACTCGTTGGCGCCCACCTCGGGGATCGGGTTCCCCGTCTTGATGCGCTCCACCGCGTTGAGCACCGGGTGGATGCCCAGGTGCGTGGTCAGAAACAGCATGGCGAAGATTCCGATGATCTGGATCGTGATGATCAGCCGGACAAAGGACATCTCCCGTGTAAAGGCGTTGAGGGTGGTGTCATCGGTGTCGTAGGCCATCCTCTCCAGTTCGTCCAGGGTATCCCTCATGTTGCTGCGGATATGCTCCTTCTGCGTGTAGTAGGCCTCGCTCAGAAGGATCTCCGTCGCCCGGCGCATTTTCTCCTTCGGGGAAAGCTCCAGGTCCTCGTTGGACAGAATCACCCCCTGCAGCTGGGAAGGATAGCTGGTACAGCCCTTCGCTTCAACCACCAGCCGCATGGCGTAGTATTCCAGCTGCATCAGGCTGACGGAGCGGTCCATGGCCTTCTGGAGGCTGTTCAGGGCGGCGGTGTTGTCGGTTTTCACGGACATTCTGTCCAGCGCTTCCTCCCGGCGGTTGGTTTCAAAGGCTTCCTTGAAATACTCGTCGAGGAAACGCATGTCCCCCTGTATCGTGAAACGCTGCGCCATCTCCGTCAGATAATCCGAGGCGTCCATGAGCTCCCGGGCCGCTTTTCTCAGCTCGATCTGTTCCTCGGACGCATCCGTCAGTTTTTTGAAGCTGACCGACAGATGATACGTCGAATAAAACAGGAACGCCGAGATAATCACCGCCCCGATCACCAGGACCACCTGGGTCGCCCGAAGCGAAACGCCTTTCTCCTTCAGTTTTTTTTGCAGCATACGTTCTCCTCTTGTATCAGGCCATGGAAAAAGTTGCCCTGTCATTTTCAATAATCATACCGTTTATCCCTGCGGTTCAGCAAGCTTTTCCGTCAAAGTCGTCCGTTTCTGTGAAGAGTTGACAATCCGCCCCGCCAAAAATGCACACATTTTGCACGGTTTTCAGGGCCTGATCCGGGCAGAGGGCCCGGCCCGGCGGCGCACCGGGCTTTCGC
>CACYCQ010000271.1:0-4509 GCA_902772995.1 uncultured Eubacteriales bacterium | reverse complement strand
TGTCCTGGAAGGATTTCCTCAGATCCGTGCAGGAAACCCTGATCACCACCTCGTCCATCCTGCTGATCGTCGCCGCGGCGAGCACCTTCTCCTGGGTGCTGACCAAGGAGCAGCTGCCCCAGCGGCTGACCGCCTGGATGGTTCAGCATATCCACAACAAGTGGGTCTTCCTGGTGGCCGTGGACCTGTTCCTGATTGTGGTGGGCATGTTCATCGAGGGGAACGCCTCCATGATCATCCTGGTGCCGCTCTTTGCCCCGGTGGCCGCGGCCTATGGCATCGATCCCATCCACTTCGCGGTGATGTTCATCTTCGCCAACATGATCGGCGCGTTCACGCCCCCGATGGGCACCCTCATGTTTGTGGTGTGCTCCGTGACGGAGTGCAGGACGAGGGAGTTTATCCGGGAGGCGGTTCCCTTCTACATCCTGTGCGCCGCGGACCTTCTGTTCCTGACGTTTGTGCCCTTCTATTCGACCTTCCTGGTCAACCTGATCTTTGGCGCGTAGAAAGGCCCCGCGACCCGCAAAACCCCTCCCCGCACCGGCTGCCCCGCTTTGCCTGCCGCAGGCAGGTGAAGCGGGGCATCTGCTTTTTTGGGAAGGCCCGGGGAGGCAATACCGGGAGCGCGGCAGAGCTCCCGGGCGGGGGACTTTTTCGGGGCTTTTTTGAAATTGGACCCGCGGGGTCCACAAAGAAGGGGGAATCTGTGGTAATCTGGGACCACACAGGGAAGGGAGGACAGAAAGATGCCTTGCAGGCCAAAATCGGAACACAACCTGACGCAGGACCCTCAGGAGCTGATAGACATGCTCAAGCACGGCCGCAGCGAGGAAGTGCAGGCCATGATCCGCTCGATGAACCGGAGCAGCTTTCCGGGGGAGTTTGTTCCGTTCATGGACCAGATGATCCGGGAGCACGGGATCACCCGAAAACAGGTGGCCGTCCGCTCCGGCCTCTCGCAGGACTACGTGTACAAACTGCTGCGGGGGGACAAGCATACCGATGAACGCGATTATCTGCTGGCCATGTGCTTTGCCATCGGGATGAACCTGACCCAGACGCAGCATGCCCTGTCCAGCTACGGGATGCCGGGCCTGAGCAAAGGGGATCTGCGCAGCCATATCATCATCCTGGCCATCGTCGACGGGGCCAGCATCCAGACGCTCAATGACATGCTGGAAAAGGCGGGCCTTCCGCTGCTCAAAACCAGTCCGGACATGCCCAGCGCCCCGATCCGGGACACGTCCTTTCCGGACGGGGACCCGGGGAAAAGGGTGCGGCCCAGGGAATTTGAGGAGCTCGGTTCATTTGTGGAAGGCACCCCCAACGACGGACCTGCGCCCTTTGACTATACCTATGTCGGCTGGATCAGGGTGCAGGATAAGGAGGGAAATGTCTTTGTCGTCACGGCGCTGTATGACGGGGCGCTTTCCGAATTTGATGTCTGGACGCAGCAGCAGTTTGTGGAACTGGAAAACGCGTGCGCGCAGGACGGGGAGGAACCGGTGCAGG
This sequence comes from uncultured Eubacteriales bacterium, assembly GCA_902772995.1. GTDB lineage: Bacteria > Bacillota > Clostridia > Christensenellales > Aristaeellaceae > Ventricola. The sequence goes on along the minus strand of CACYCQ010000271.1, from coordinate 2,994 downwards.
AGCCTTTGGAAACGGAGGAGGATGGGCCAGGGGAAGCTCCCCTTGAAAGCTATGGGTCCCTGGAGGAAGCCGCCGGATCCGCATTTTTCCCGTTTTTCCTTGAGCTGGACAATCTGACGGACAGGGAAGTCGCGGAAGTGATGAGGAAGGTGGACGATACCCGGGAATACGGCACCCGCGTGGGGATGGCCCTGCATGGCGGGGAGCTTCCCAGGGCGTATATCGAAATGTTCAATGACCGCCAGCCGGAGCGCAGGGAGTACTACCAGATGGTGGAGTATTCGGACGGGACCTGCCGGTATACCGCGTCGCATGAGAGCTGCTATATGCGCATTGAAATGGGGGAGCTGTATGAAGCCTATTTTGGGCAGAAGCGGGAGCCGGAGTATTTCATCGACTCGGACAGGGACGACCTGAGCGCGCCCGAACGGGCGCAGGTCAGGATGATCTTTGACATGGCCAGGGTGCTGCTGCACGATGAGCTCCTGAAAACGGACGCCTTCTTCAGGGTGGATCCGGAGAAACACCGGCAGGAGAAGGCGGAGTTCCTGGGCGAACGGGGGAGCATGTTCCTGTTTGAAGGAAAAACTGAGGACGCCCTGTCCTGCTGCCGTCAGGCCATGGACATCCTGACGCAGATGGGGGCGCCGGAAAACGGACATCTGCCGGAATACCTGTGCGGGTGCTTCAGGCTGTCGAGGGTCCTTGACGCCATGAACGACCCCGAAGCGGAAACCTGGAGGGACAGAATCTACGACCTGCGGGAGAGGGCGGTCAGGGAGTGCGGGGCGGCAGGGAACACCGTCCCGCTCAACACGGTGGCGGAAACGATCATGATGCGCTACGCCAGGGCAAGAAACAGCGGGGATGACCGCAGTGCCAGGCGGTACGTGGAGGAAGCGCTGGACCTGATCGAAAACCACCATGCCGACAGCGTGAACTGCGTTTCGCAGTTTGAGGCGCATTGCGGGATGGCTTTCTACCTGGAGGATGAGGACCTGGAGAGATCCCTGCGGGAGTACCGGAAGGCGCTCTGCTATGCCCGGGACCACAGGATGGAGGGGAACCCGCGCGTCGCCGACAATCTCGCGATCGTGAACAACAATTACGCCTGGGTGCTGTGGAACCGGTGCGGCAGCGAGGAGGCGGTCATCTACTACGGCAGGGCGATCGATCTCATGGAAGGCTACCTGTCAGGCGGGACCGTCGACCGGGAGACGGCCCTGTTGCGGCTTCAGCACTTTGGCGAAGCGCTCAACCGGATCTACACCGGGACCGGCCGCCTGAAGGAGTCCCGGCGGCTTGAGGAAAGGCTGGCCGAAAACGGGGTCATCCTGAAGTGAGGTAAAGGGAACCGCCATACAGGTTGGACCCGGGAGGTCCACTTTGACGGGCCGCATTCTGGTACAATCTCTCCTGTCGGGGAACAGCGCCGCAGCTCTGCCGGGGAAGACCCGCGAAGCACGCGGCCCCCCTGATTCAGGCGGCGGGAAGGACCCGGGACGGGGGCGCCCGGGCCTGTGAAGGAAGATCGGGAGATGAAAGGAGAATCACGATGCTGACTGCAAGAGGAATGCGCTGGGGATACGATGGCGGCGGAATGGCCTGCGGACCGGTGGAGGGAAACACCCTGGTCGAGCTTTGCGTGACGGCGGAGGACCACCGCAACTACTTCATCCTCTTTTCCAGGATGGGGGAGTATGCCAGGATCACGGTTTCAGGGGTGCCGCTCTTTGATGTGTGGATGTACTCAAACTGCGACGGGGTCGATGTTGCCGCGGAAGCGGAGAAATGCAGCGCCGGCAGCCTTGAGGACTACGAGTATGAGATAGGCGGGACAACAGGGGAAGAAATGGGCAGATCCAGGTTCGCAAAGGGAATTCACCTGGTCAGGCTGGCCATGGAGGAAGCCTACGGGTGCGACGACGAGATGATCCCTGCGAAGGCCGCGGAGTTCATGGAAGCGTATGCCGGCGAGGACCTTGATGAAATGGAGCTCCCTGAGCTGGAGGAGGAACCCGTCATCGATGATGAATTCTGGGACGAGGATGACGGGGAGGACGAGGAAGAGGACAGGGACGGGGACATGTAGGGGGCGATTCCCCCCGCCGGGGTCCTTTGATGAAACCGGGGGCGCAGATCAGGAAGGCTGTTCAGCAGATGCTGGACAGCTTTTTTGCGGTCCGCCACCCGTGGAAGGCGGCCCACGGGGAGGCGGGCGCCCTGAGGAATGCGGCACGGGCAGGGGAGCCGGACGAGGCAGGAACCCCTGCCGGGGCGGTGACCGGCGTGCCCTTCTCTTTTTGCATCCGGGGGATATCCTGCCGGGATGTGAGCGCTTTCCGAGAAATGGCCCCGGCCGGAGGGGAGGCAGCCTTTTGCCGGCGAAACAGGGGAAAATCAGGCCCGAAACCGGAGCGGCCGCAGAAAGCGGGAAATGGGGCCTCCTTTGTTGTTTCAGAAGATGAAGAAATCGTGTATACTGAGGCCGTCGGAAAATGCCCGCTTCAGGAGCGGGACGCCACGGATCTACCGCCTCCCCGATGCCCCGGCAGGGATCTGAAGATGAACATCCCTTTGCCGGCGGCGGGCTTCCCCCAGGCGGAGGGAGGGGAAAGACGGCGGCCGGAACGGATGGGATACGGCGCCGGGGCGCCGCGGAGGCGCGGCCCCGGGGACAAGATGAAAACCGGAGCGTCCCGGCTCCGGAAAACATGCAGATGGAGGAAGTATGGGAAAAACCATTTCCAGGCTGATCCTGCTGACAGGGATCATCGCCCTTGCGGCGGCCTGCGTGGTCCGCTTTGGACTGGCGGGCCGGAAGGGCAGCACGAATCTCAATATATCGGCCATCCTGACGGAATCCCTGGATGTCGCGGAGCTGTCCACCGCGGAATTCAGGTACAGGGGAATCGCCGACATCTATAAGAACGAAAGCAGGAGCAGCATCGACTGCCGGGTCTGCTACAGCGCCATCGTCAAGGCGGGCATCGA
>CACYCQ010000270.1:0-2811 GCA_902772995.1 uncultured Eubacteriales bacterium | reverse complement strand
TATGCAGTTTGTATAAGTTATTCTAACACTTCCTTTTGTTTCTGCATAGTCTGAATGTCAAAAAGAACCCTCTGGTCCCGGCAGCCCAATCTCCTGCCGAAGTCTCAAATCCACGCCGACCCCCTCAAGTCCGAACGGGCGAGGGTTCAAGACAACGGAAAAAGACTGCAAAAGGAGGCATCAGGCTTCCTCTTTGCAGTCCTTTGTAAATAATGAAAGATGTACGGAAGTCCCCGGGCGATGTCAATCATGTTCCCCTGCACAGATGATGGAAGATGTGCTCCCCGGTCCCCTGCGCCTGAAATCAGTGTCTTCCGAGGCAGACCGGGTCCATCGCAGAACCCGTATTTTCTGAGGAATCTCCCGTTATGATTCCGTCCCTGCCGTATCCTCCGCATCGAAAGAATGCACCTGCTCCGCCCGGATCTTTTCCTGCTCTTCTGCAGAGGATGGCTGCGTTTCTGTCGGGGCCTTTTCGTGCGCCTGCTCCGGATTCTCTCCGCTCTCCCCCGTTTTCTCCATGGGTTCCTGTTTATGTGAATCCTGAGGAATCCCCTGCTTTCTGTAAACCACGACGCCTTCGTCAAGATTGTCCATGTAATGTGCGGGGCCCGCCTTGGCGGCTTTCATGGAAGCGATGGCCACTTCCAGCATCTGGTCGTCCGGCTCACGTGTGGTCAGATACTGCATCATCAGCCCCGGCCAGCGAAGAATCCGAACCAGAAGATTATCCCCCGCATGAGCCAGACCCTTGAGCACCTCGTAGGAGACGCCCGCCACCAGGGGCAGGATCACAATGCTGCGGAGAATCCGGCCCAGGAAGGTCAGCTTTTCAATGCCAAAGAGCCAGAACAGGATCTGATCCGCAACTGAACCGATCAGAATGGAAATAAACATGACCAGAAACAGGAATGCGGTTCCGCAGCGCGGATGCAACCTGGAGAACTTTCTCGCATTTTCCGGAGTCAGAGGAAGTTCTGCCTCGTTGCAGTAAACGGTCTTGTGTTCTGCGCCATGATACATGAAGACCCTCTTGATATCCGGAATAAAGGAAATCGCGATCATGTAAGCGATCAGAATGCCGATGCGCACTACGCCTGCACACAGATTGATGGCAAATCGGCTGGACAATGCCTTTCCGGCCAGTGTCGCCGCAGCACTGGGCAACATGACAAACAGGAACATGCTCAAGGCCACCGCCAGAATAATGGCCACGGCCATGACAACCTTGTCGATGCTGGCTCCCAGTTTCTGCGCCAGCCATTTTTCAAACTTGCTGGGTTCCTCATCCATAATCCCCAGCATTTCCGTTCCCTTGTCAATGGTGGCCATGCCCATTTTCAGCATGACAACCATGTTGACGCAGCCGCGGATAAACGGAATGGCCATCCAGGGATGCTTTTTAGAGAGCGGCTCCCTGTGCTCGCAGGTCACCACGATCTTTCCGCCAGGCCTTCGCACCGCGATGGCCATGGACTCATCCTGGGGGCTCTGCATCATAACCCCTTCCATCACCGCCTGCCCGCCGATATCCTTATATGCACATTTCTGGGGCTTCACTGCCATAGGTGTTCCTTCCTTCCCGAGGGTTATTCCTCGTCATACTCTCTTTCCATCGTTTCCTTCCTCTGCCTGACCATGCGAAGCAGCATCGACAGCAGAAAAAATGTCACGACAAATGTTCCTCCCAGGATCAGTCCGCACAGGAGGAGATTTTTGCCGGCTGCCATGGCTACCAGTGCGGCAGCCGCCGCCAGAATCACGGAGAACGTCAGGTTGCTTCTCGTGCTGGGCCTGGATTCCGTGTCCCAGATTCCCCGTCGCGTATAGGAGATCACCATGTACACGCAGGAAATCACGATACCTGCGGCTTCACCTGCAAGGTATGCCGGTCCCAGTCCTGCCAGAACCTGAATCACCATCGACGACACCAGGATGACCAGCAGCAGTGAAAGCGCCCGGTGCTCGATTCCCAGCACTTCCTGCATTTCCCGTTCATCCAGCACGCCGCCGGACTCAAAGAAACGTTTCACGGTGATTCCTCCTCCCAGAAAAGATCATTCAGCGTTTTGTCCAGTACCCTGCAGATCCCCAGGCACAGGGCCAGGGAGGGATTGAACTTGCCCGCTTCGATCATGCCGATGGTCTGTCTGGTTACTCCCGTCCTTCTGGCCAGTTCCTCCTGAGACAGGTCCTTCTGTACCCGGGCGGCCTTCATTTTCAGATTCTTCACCTGACTGCTCCTCCCGATCCAAGTCTGGGACAGAGTATAGATCAGTTCGCCTGCGTATGTCAACTATATTTTGCATTGTGGAAGGTTTATTTGTTATTCGTGTCGGTTCACACCCCTCTGTGATTCAACCAAATCCAGAAGGATGGGTTTCACACATTGCTCCAGGGCATAGTCGTTTGGACAGAAAAAGACCCGTCCCGCAGCCATTTCTTCGACATGACCTGTCAGGAGAACGGCCGATGGGCGGGCATGGAGTTTGCCCCCCGATAGAGTTGGCCTGTTTCCTTCACGGGTTCTCTGACCATATGCCGACAGCCCCGGACGTTTTTTCACAGTGCCACCTACCGTTTTTCAGGTGAAATTGTTCCGGAACTGGAAAGTACGGGGCGCGCATGGATTCATCTGGTCTGATTCCTGATGGCATGTTGATATAAAAAAACAACCTTCACCATAGAAGAACCTATGATGCAGGTTGTTTTGATGAGATTCGTTTGGAATCCATCGCTCAAGGCTTTTGCCAATTCCATGCGATGAACCTCAAATCGTCTCTTTGTCATGATCAAAGACCATAACGCTTC
>CACYCQ010000269.1:0-2321 GCA_902772995.1 uncultured Eubacteriales bacterium | reverse complement strand
TGCCGGGCACCTTGCAGACCGGGCACTTTTCCGGCGGTTCGGGTCCTTCATGTACGTAGCCGCATACGGGGCATACCCACTTCATAAATGTTTACCTCCATTATCATAATATTATGTTTTCTTATTCCGGCATCTGCCTGTGCAGATTATATCATTACACGGCGAGGAAAGTAAAGCAGGAAAAAAGGCAGGGCGGGACAAGCCGGACGCGCGGCGTGAGTTGACTTTGGGCCGGATATCATATAATCTTTGAAACGGTTCCTATTTATATTGTAAATACGTGCTGAGGAGAAAAGCGATGAGCATCATCAGGGATATCAGCCTGGCACCGTCGGGCGGGAACAAGATCGAATGGGTGCGGCGCAACTGCCCGCTGCTGCGGAGCCTGGAGGAGGACTTCAGGAAGACGCGCCCGTTTGAGGGCAGGAGGATCGCGCTGTCCATCCATCTGGAGGCGAAGACCGCCTACCTGTGCGAGGTCCTGGCGGCCGGAGGCGCGCAGATGTACATCACCGGATCCAACCCCCTGTCCACGCAGGATGACGTGGCGGCGGCGCTGGTGAAGGAGGGGATGAATGTCTATGCCTGGCACGGGGCGACGGAGGAGGAGTACACGTCCCATATCCGGGAGACGCTGTCGCACCATGCCAATATCATCATCGACGACGGGGGCGACCTGGTCCACATGCTGCATACCGAGATGCAGGAGGAGCTGCCCTACGTGATCGGCGGCTGTGAGGAGACCACCACGGGAATCGTGCGCCTTGTGGCCATGGAGAAGGCGGGGCATCTGCGCTTCCCCATGGTCATGGTCAACAACGCGGACTGCAAGCACCTGTTTGACAACCGCTACGGCACCGGCCAGTCGGTCTGGAACGGCATCAACCGGACGACCAACCTGATCGTGGCCGGCAAGAACGTGGTGGTCGCCGGCTATGGCTGGTGCGGCAAGGGAGTGGCCATGCGGGCCAAGGGACAGGGCGCCCGTGTCATCGTGACGGAGGTGGACCCCATCAAGGCCATTGAAGCCGTCATGGACGGGTTCACTGTGCTGCCGATGAGCGAAGCGGCGCCCCTGGGAGATTTCTTTGTGACGGTAACCGGCTGCTCGGGCGTGGTCACCGGGGAGCACATGCTGACGATGAAGGAGGGGGCCATCCTCTGCAATGCCGGACACTTTGACGTTGAAGTGGACATGAAGTGGCTCAGGGAGAACGCCAGCGAGGCCCGGGAGATGCGCAGCAACATCATGGGGTATACCCTTTCCAATGGCAGGCATGTGTATGTCCTGGCGGAAGGCCGCCTGGTGAACCTGGCCGCGGGAGACGGGCACCCCGCGGAGATCATGGACATGAGCTTCGCCATTCAGGCGCTGTCCGCCAGGTATCTGGCGGAAAACGAGGGCCGGATCACCGAAAAGCTGATCACGGTCCCCAGGGAGGTGGACCTGGAGGTGGCCCGCAGGAAGCTTCAGTTCATGGGGATCCGGATCGATAGCCTGACCCCGGAGCAGGAAGCCTATCTGAACCAGTCCGCGGTGTGATTTCGGGCAGGGGAAAGGAAAGACCATGAAAACGCTGATTAAAAACGGACTGGTGCTGCTTCTTGAAAGCGGCGGATGGGTCCTGCGGGAAAGGGACCTGCTGATCTGCGGCAACAGGATCGCGCGCATCGGGGAGGACCTGGCGGAACCGGATGCCCGGGTCCTTGATGCGGCAAACAAGCTGGTGATGCCGGGCCTGATCAATGCGCATACCCATGCCTACATGACGCTCCACCGCAATTATGCCGATGACCTGCCTTTCTTTGACTGGCTGGACAAGGTCCAGAAGGTCGAGGACGGGATGACGGAGGAGGATGTCTACTGGACGACCCTGCTGGCTGCCATAGAAATGATCCGTAGCGGGACGACCTGCTTTGTGGACATGACCATCAAGTCTGCCCGGGAGCTGCAGGGACCCGGTTCTGCCGCCGCCGGGGCGGCCAGGGATTCGGGGATCAGGGCCGTGATTTCAAGGGGCCTTGCCGGGGTCTCCGACTCCGAAGAGTCGCTCATGAAATTCGGGCAGGCCGTGCGTGAAATGGAGATGTTCAGGGGAGAAAGCCGGCTGCGTTTCCTCCACGGGCCTCATGCCCCCTACAGCTGCATGCCGGACTATCTGATGAAGCTGACCCGGTCCTGCAGGGAACGGGGAATCGGACAGACGATTCACCTGTCGGAAAGCCGGCTGGAGATGGAGGGGATGGAAAGGGAGCACCGGACCACCCCCATTCAGTATGTGGACCGGGTGGGGATCTTTGAGGTTCCCGTCATCGCGGCC
>CACYCQ010000268.1:0-2219 GCA_902772995.1 uncultured Eubacteriales bacterium | reverse complement strand
GCATCAAAGAAAGGAGGGCTCACAGATGACGAGACGATGTCCCCGCAGCGCAGCCTGCCGCACCTTCGTTCCCGCTCTGTTGAGCCGGAATCGAATGCACCGTGCGATCCCCCGGCAGACACAGTCCGGGTTTCAGCTTTCTTTCATTCCCGGCCCGGATCCGGGATGCACTTTTGACAGATGATTCAGAAATGGAGCATGAGCATGTCTGATATTCGCAATTCCGCCAGCTGGTCCTTTGAAACCAGGCAGCTTCACATTGGTCAGGAACAGGCCGATCCGGTGACGGATGCCCGCGCCGTTCCGATTTACGCAACGACCTCCTATGTGTTCCACAGCAGCGATCACGCAGCGGACCGGTTCGGTCTGAGGGATGCCGGGAACATTTACGGCCGGCTGACCAACCCGACCCAGGGGGTATTTGAAGAGCGCATCGCCGCCCTGGAAAACGGAAGCGCCGCCCTTGCGGTGGCCTCCGGCGCGGCAGCGATCACCTACACCTTCCAGGCGCTGGCAAAGGCCGGTGAGCACATCGTCGCCTCCAAGACGATTTACGGCGGCACCTTCAACCTGCTGGCCCATACGCTGCCTCTGACCAGCGGCGTCACCACCACCTTTGCGGACCCGAACGTGGACGGCTCGTTTGAGGCGGCCATCCGGCCGAACACCAAGGCGATTTTTATCGAGACCCTTGGAAATCCCAATTCCAATATTGTGGATATCGAGGCCATCGCCGCAGTCGCGCATCGGCACAGCCTCCCCCTGGTCGTGGACAACACCTTTGCAACGCCCTATCTGGTTCGCCCCATCGATTACGGAGCGGACATCGTCGTGCACTCCGCTACCAAGTTCATCGGCGGTCACGGTACGGCCATCGGCGGTGTGATTGTGGAGGGCGGGAAGTTTGACTGGAAGGCCGGCGGAAAATATCCCTGGATCGCTGATCCCAACCCCAGCTATCACGGCGTATCCTTCTATGACGCAGTAGGGCCGGCCGCTTTTGTCACCTATATCCGTGCCATCCTCCTGCGGGACACCGGGTCCACGCTTTCTCCGTTCCACGCCTTCATTTTTCTGCAGGGACTGGAAACCCTGTCCCTGCGGGTGGAGCGCCATGTGGAAAATGCGCTGAAGATCGTGGATTACCTGGCAAACCATCCTCAGGTGGAAGCGGTCCATCATCCCGCACTGGCCAGCGAACCCAGCCATGCTCTCTACAAAAAGTATTTCCCAAGTGGCGGCGGCAGCATCTTCACCTTCGAGATCAAGGGGGACAGCGACACGGCAAAGAAGTTTATCGACAATCTGGCTATCTTCTCCCTGCTGGCAAATGTAGCGGATGTGAAATCCCTGGTGATTCACCCGTACACAACCACTCACAGCCAGCTCACGGATGAGGAGCTGCTGGATCAGGGCATCAAACCCAACACCATCCGGTTGTCCATCGGAACGGAAAATGTGAAAGATCTGATTTCCGCACTGGATACTGCCTTTGAAGCGATCAGGTAAGACGCTTTCATTGGAATCAAAGCAGGGGGAATGCTTCCATTCGGTATTCCCCCTGTGTCTTTTTTTGGGGTGACGAATGACAGATTCTACAAAGATGAGACCGGTCTCAAATGACAAGGTGCCGATGCGTCATTTTCCCTGGAGACCGGGACCGCCACTTCCTCACTCGATTTCTCCCTGCTCATGATCTCATCGCCCCCCGGCGCAACGCGATCCAAATCTCTTTTACAAGCCTCACATCCGGGGAAAACCAATTTTGAAAAACCTCTATTTCCGTCATTTTCTGCAAAACCGTTATGTTTCAAAATCTGTCCTGAAGAAAAGTGCTCTTGAATTCGACCGTTTCGGCACTGCCTTTCCCTGCCGCGGGCCCTGGGCTCCCTCCCCTCCTTTTTACACCGGAGGTGTCGTCTCAGGATCCGCGATTTTCTGTTCCTTGCTTCCCGACACCTTCCCTCCTCCTCCTGAGTGTCCTCACCGCGCCGTACATCCAGGCATCTTTCTGGTCACCGGTTGACGTGTTCGATTTTGTACATCCTTTATCTGCATAATCAGCATACAGGAGCCCTGTCTGACCCATCTTGGACTCCCTGGTCTGCCAGAAACAGGTTCATCTTTTTCCTGGGCCACCCGTAGTCTTTTGCAGTCACCGTGACCGGCAGAACATTGCAGCAGGATAATGCAAAGTCGTCACAGCCTGCCTTCGGCTC
>CACYCQ010000267.1:0-9014 GCA_902772995.1 uncultured Eubacteriales bacterium | reverse complement strand
CAAAGGCAAATAATACGGATCAGGGTGAAGCCTACGGCCTGCGAGCGGTTCATGCTGACAATTCCAAATCGGTCATCGATACGACCGTTGCCATTGACGGAAATATGACAGCAGAGGCGGCTTCGGAAAAATCAGCCGCGACAGCCAAGGGCTTCTCGGCAGATCTTCTCGGTGAGATGACTGCGGAGGTGAAAGGGGATATTTCCGCAAAGGCCGTGACGGCCGGCGGCGATCCCCTGTCCAAGGACGACCAGTATTTCTATTATGCGAAGGCTGAAGCGGTGGCGGCGGAACTGGATGTGGGCAACAAGGCGGAGCTTGAAGCGGAGAAACTGTCCGCCAGTGCCCAGAGCACCGGAGGAGATGCCCATGCCCGCGGTCTTGTGGTGGGTGACCTCACGAATGTGACGGACCAGGCGGCGACAAATGAAAAAGGGATCCTGATCAAGGACGGCATTGTGGTGTCTGCGGCTTCCAAGGAGAAGACGGTTGAAGGCAAGGATGCCTCCCGCAGCGTCATTGCCCATGGCATCGATGCCTTTTCCAGGGGAGACCAGATCGGCATTGCGGTGACGGGGGACGTGCAGATCACCGGTGAAAACGGCAATTCAAAGGGAAGCGTCGATGCGACCGGTGTCGAAGCGGTTGTTCAGAACCGGGGAGAAATCACCCTGAACCTCAAGGGGGATATCGTCACGGAACTTGAGGAGGGGTCCACGGCGGATCTGTCGGGGTACGGCAAAACAGGCGCCCCATATTATGTGGATACGGGAGCCGGCCTGAATTTCAAGATCCTGGATGGCAGTATTGAAGCCGGCGTCAACGGCAGTATCACCGCGCAGAACATCGGCATTGTTGTGGATGGCGGAGACGTCAACAGCAGCGTGCTGCATTCTGTGTATCATGAAGGATCCGAGACACACTACAATCAGACGGATAATCCCACCGGGAAGGCCGTGGTCACCGTCGGGGCGGACACCGAAAATGATTATGAAGGCGGAAATGTCACCGGCGGGCTGTATGGCGTGGGCGTCTATAACAAGGAAGGCAGCGATGTGGTTGCCCAGATTGCGGTGGAGGGAACCCTGAAGGGGCATGAAGCCGCGGTACTGGTCAACGAGAAAACCGACAAACTGGACCTGACGGTCTGGAAGATCGAAACCGAGAAGGATACCCCCATCGTGGGAACCATGGCCAATGTGGGCGGGAACTTCGAAACCGTCTCCACGGAGAAGACGTCGAAACTGGAAAAGGAAATCCAGTACATTATCCGTGTGACCCAGCCTGAGCATGCGAAGCTGTCCCTTTCCGGAACAGGTCTGGGGAATTACACGAGTGCCAGCGGTGAAGAAATGAAGACGCAGACCGAGGGCAAAGATGTCTTCCTGGAGATCAATGCGGACAGCGGGTACCGCGTGGTGGCGGCCTACAGCGATGAGGGAAAAGAAGTCCCCATGATCAGGGATGCCCAGGGCAAGTACTACGTCAAGGTTCCCCGCGGCGGCGGCGTCTGGCTTTCCGCCAGGCTTGAAAAGATCGTCCAGGACAGCGGCGACGGAGACGGCGGCGGGTACTACAGAGAAAAAGACAGCCGGAAAAAGACCCAGACCATTTCCATTCGGGCGACCCGCGCCGAGGTGCTGGGTGCCAGCCGGATTCTCGAGCGGAACACATATGACCTGCTCTGCGAGTATTCCGCGGAGGAACAGGTGGCGGCCATCCTGATGCTCACCGGATACGAGGACGTGCTCTCCGTGGCCGGAACGCGCTTCCAGGCCCCCAGAAACCTGCAGACCCTGCTTCGCTCCTACAAGGAGGAGCTCCGCGCGCTGATCCAGAGACAGCTTCTGAATCTGGACGGCGTGGAGCGGGAATGGTTCGTCATCCGCGTCAGGATCGGAAACGACATCTATCTGTATGCCTTCAGGCAGGACGAAAGAGGCCGCTGGATCTTCAAGGTGGTCAAGGAAAAATAATTCATAAAAGATAAATAAATGAACGCCCCGCAGGTTCTCCTGCGGGGCGTTCGGATTTGGTTTGGAGGTCCTGCTTAGAATTCCAGGTTTTCGTATCTGCGGCACCAGGTGTACTTGGACACCGCGCTGCGCTGCGCGGTGACACAGGAGAGCAGGGCCTGAAGATAGCTGGGAAGGAACTCATCAAACTTGACCTCCAGCACCTCCACCGGGTCGTCAAAGACGGGGTAGGTGGGCAGCCAGCGGTCGAAGATGTCCTTGCCGCCCAGTCCCGTGCGGATCTGTTTGTCAAAGGTGATGCGCACCTCCTCCGCATGGTGGATGTACGCCTCCCGGACATAGTCCACCACCACCGCGGGACGGAGCAGGCGCAGGGTCATCTCCCGGTACACATCGTGCAGCAGGGGATGGCGCATGCGCTCCAGTCCGGAGGGGTCCCCGGCGATCAGCTGGTCGGCCAGGTCCCTGGGGATGGAGACGCTCTGCTTGGAGATCAGGTCCCCGTACTTGCTCTTGCATTCCAGCTTGATCACCCGGTCGCTGAAGTTGTAGATGCGGATGCGGTATTTCTTCCGGTGGCCCACGCCCGCGATCTTCTCCTCCAGCGCGTCGTTGTTGAGGGTATCAAAGTACAGGGAGCGGATGACGTATTCGTTGTGCTCATCCCCGTTGGGGTCGTGCATCAGCACCGGGGAAATGAGTCCCCGCAGCACCGTCAGCTCCGCCGGGGTAATGAGAAACTTCAGCTCATGCCGCAGAGGAATTGCTCGCTGTGTGGCCATGCCCGCCTCCTCAGTTGCCCGCCTCGGACTGGCAGGCGATCAGGGTGGCGTTGTGCACGCCGGGGGTGTCCAGCATCTTGTTGACCACGTCAAAGCGCTCCCGCAGCTGGACCTCCACGGTGAGCTCCACGCCGCCGGGGGTCACGGCCTTGCTGCGCAGGCGCTGCACCTTGATGCGCCGCACGAAGGTCATGACGTCGTTTTCCGCCTCCTGGTCGTAGTGCACCACCAGCAGATAGGTGTTGGGGCTGCGCAGGCGGAAGAAGGAGAGGGCCAGCACCGCGATGGAGATGCCGGCCACCACCACCAGGGCGATGGTGTACAGCTCCGCGCCCAGCAGGATGCCCATGGTCAGGGACCAGAACATGTAGGCGGTGTCCAGGGGGTCCTTGACCGCGGTCCTGAAACGCACGATGGACAGGGCGCCCACCATGCCCATGGACAGGGCGATGTTGGACTTGATGCACATGACCACGGGGGTGGTGATCATGCACAGCATGATCAGGGTGGTGGCAAAGGACGGGGAATAGAGCACGCCCCGGAAGGCCCTGCGGTACACCAGGGCGATGATCAGGCCCACCAGCAGGCCCATGGCCAGGGCGATGACCATCTTCAGGGGGGTGAGGGCCAGCATCTGCTGGTCAAACCAGTCGGAGACATTGGCGTTGTTGATAATGGATCGCATGAACAGTTCCTCCTCAGTCAGCTTTCTGCGTCGGGGTTGTCGGGACAGGGACCAAAGTAGCCTTCCATCTCCTCCTGGGACAGGCCGAAGTAGTCGATGATTTCCTGCCAGATGTAATAGGGGCGCCGGGGAAAGATGCGCCGGAGCATGCGCTCGCAGCGGGTCATCCAGTAGCTGTAGCCGCCCTCCGGGTTCTTGGGCTGGTCAAAGCTCACCTTGGGATGGACCTCCGCCGCCCAGCGCTGCATGTGCATCATCATCTCCGGCTGGATGACGGCCACCATGGAGTTGAACAGGCTGGTCAGGTAATCCGTCCTGAACACCGTCTGGAAATACTGCCCGTAGCGGCGCAGGAAGCGGTCCTGGATCTCCGGGTGCCGGATCAGCTTGCGGATCAGGATGTTGGACTTGATCTTCTGGGCGCCCATGCCCTTTTCGTTGAGCACGTAGGCCACGCCGCCGGAGAGCTTCTTGCCCACCAGCACGTTGAAGAATCCCCAGTCGCTGTCATAGAAGAGGTAACGCCATTTGCCGTCCCCGGACTTGGCGTTGCGGTAGAAGCGGATGTTGCCGGGGTCGGTGTTGCCGAAGAAGCTTTCAAAGATGAAGTAATCGAGCATGTTGTCGATATCCACCTGGGAGCAGACATAGGCGTAGGCCTCGGGGTCCTCTGCCAGGTCGTGGCTGTTCAGGTACTCCACCAGGGCTTTGTAGTCCTCGTTGCTGCCCTGGTTGACCTGGGTGCGGCTGGTGCCGCCGGCCTCCAGCAGGTCCATGTCCTTGTAGTTCTCCCAGCCCATGTGCTGGGCCACCATCTTGGCGCCGGCCCGCTCGCGCATGTTGTAATGGCCCCAGTACTGCCCGTTGATGTAGACGATGACGGGCTGCCAGGCCTGGGTGACCAGGCTGGAGCCGGCCTGCTCGATGATGCGGGCCTGCATGCCGTCGATGACCCGCGTGTACAGGCCGTCCTGGCCGCCGTTTCGCAGCACGAAGCTGGCGTAGGAGGTGTAGGGACGGTCCTCGAAGAGGGGATAGTCGAAGCTGGAGGCGCCGTACTGGCCGTCCGCCTTGACGTAGAGGCTCTTTTGCGGCATGTCCAGGGAGAACTGGCCCATGACGCGGAAGGTCATGCCCTGGTTCAGGCACTGTTTGCCGGAGCGGTCGTAATACTCCACCCAGCCGCCGAAGGCGTTCTTCTGCCAGTAGGTGGCGTTTTTCCAGGGGGTGTTCTGGGTTTCCCGGTTGAGCTCCGTGCCGTCGGCGAACATGCCGGTCTCGTCGTTCCAGAGGTTGTCATTGCTGGTGGTGATGCACACCACCGGCAGGGTGTGGTAGACGGAGACCAGGAAGGTCTGGGAGGTGATCTGGGAGGGCTCCAGGCCCTCCCGGAAGGAGCGTGCCCGGATGCAGGTGTTGCCGTGGACCTCCAGGGGCTCCCGGTAGATGGGGGAATTCTCGTCGGGATCGCTGCCGTCCAGGGTGTAGCGGACCACGCTGCTGCCGGGAATCGAGATGCGCACCGCCGTGTCCCCCTGCAGGGGCCGTTCAAACAGCCCGCCGGGGGTCAGGAAGACGGGGGGATCCGCGTAGCCGGTAAAGCCCAGCCCGTTGGGCTCGCCGGGGGTGGGCTGGGAATAGTAAAACAGGCCGGCCTGTCCCAGCGTGCGGCCATAGGAGGTGTCGTCATAGAGCTGGGGGACGACCACCTTGTCCAGAATCTGGCCCTCCGGCGTGGAAAGCACGATGGTTTCGCCTGCCTGTTTGAGGTTGTAGTTGGTGAAGGTGTATTCCCCGCGCTTGCTGGTCTGGGTGGTGTCGCAGTAGATCACGGAGTATCCGCCCGGGGGGATGGTCAGGTCCGGAAGCTGCCACTTCCGGGGCTTCTTCACGTTGTCAGACAGGCCGTAACCCTTGAGGTTCACGGCCTGTGCTGTCATGTTGTAGAGTTCGATGTAATCGTAGAAATAGTTGACCCCGGGGCCGTGGGTCTTGGTGTTGCCGGTCATCACCTCCGTGATGAACAGCCCCGAGGTGTTGGCCAGGCACCGCTGGGTGTCCATGGCGGTCATGGAGTTGCGGGTGTTGGGCAGGCCCGGCGTGGGCTGGGTGAAGACCCGGAAGGATCCGTCGTTCTCCTCGTCCCGTCCCCAGGAGCAGTCCGCCTCCAGGTTGTCATAGGTCACCAGGTCGATCATCCGGCCCTGGATGTCCGAAAGGATCAGGGTTTCCCCGTTGCTGCGCAGGCGGAAGCTGGTGTGGGGCCAGGTTTCCCCCTCGCGGGCGGCGCGGTTCTTGCCGGAGCAGAAGACCACGTAATAGCCGCCGGGGGCCAGGGTGGAGCCCTGGGGGAAGCGCCACTTCACCAGGGAGTCCGAATTGTCCGTGAGGGCGTAATTGGACAGGTCGATGGTCGCGTTTCCGGTGTTGTGGATCTCGATCCAGTCCGGCCGCTCCCCGTCCGCGTCGGCGATGGAGGTGATGCTGCTGGCAAGGACCTCATTGATGACCAGCACCCCGGGCTGGAGCACGTTCTGGCTGCGGAACTGGGCATAGCCCTCCTGGGTGTTGGCAAAGCCGGGGGTGTACTGCTCGGTGATGATGTAGTTGTCGTCCTTGATCCAGGTGTAGCTCATGTTGGCATCCATCGCCGGCACCTGCACGTGGCTGTAGGCCACGCCGTCCGTGCCGAAGAGGTAGAGGGTCTCACCGGAGGAGGAGATCTTGAAATTGGCGTGCAGGGGCAGCCCGGGGGTGTTCTGGGTGGAATCCGAGGCGAAAACCAGCACCCGGTCGCCGGGGGCGAGGATCTGGTCCCTGAACACGAAGAGGATCTTGTCCTCCCGGTCCGAGAGGCCGTAGCCGCCGATGTCCACCGGCTCCGCGCCGGTGTTGCTGATCTCCACCCAGTCAGGGAAGGCGCCGTTCTCGTCCGGATAGGCGGTGCGGTTGCTGGACATGACCTCGGTGATGCGCACGGAGGGATTGCCGGTGCCCTTGCGGCTCTCCTCCACCAGCGTGGAGGTGACGTTGACCGCGGGGGTGACGCCCACCTTGGGGGAGAGGATGATCAGCCCGCCCAGCAACGCCGCCATGAGGGCGATGAGCAGGATGGCGGTCTTCTGGGGCTTTTCCCGCTTGATGGAGGAGCGCCTGCGGCGCTTTTGAACATGTCGGTCTCTGGTTTGCATGAAATGGTTCCTTTCAGGCCCAAACGGCCACAAGTGATCATATCACGAAAAGCCGGCTTTGAAAACGGAAAAATCAGGGTGCGAGGGGCAGCGTGAGGACGCGGTACTGGCCGCCGCAGGACAGGCGCAGCAGCAGCCGGGTCTTGCTGCGGTCCCCGGGATCGGCGCCGGAGAGGGGAATCTGGATCTCCCCGCCGGCATCCGGGCAGAGCATCTGCCCGGAGAGCAGGCGCTGCATGGGGTGCCCGTCGCTGCTGATGAGGGTCGCGTGGATCTGCAGGGGGACGGGGCTTTTGAGGGTGCACAGGATGTCCCCCTCCTGCAGGATGCGGGGATCGGGGTCCCAGGAAAAGTCGCCGCTGCTGGCGCTGAGCAGCCGCTCGGCGCACAGGAAGGGGACGGCGTCCTCCAGCGCGAACACCTGGACCATGGCCGCCGAGTCGTCGCTGAGCTTCAGCTTGAGGGTGCGGGAGAGGCGGCCCCTGTCCACGCTTTCCCCCTCCTTTTCGGTGAGGGTGACGGCGGACTCCCACATCCAGGTGCCGCTCTTCTTGCGGACGATGCGGTAGAGGATGGGACAGGGGGTCTGCACGGTATAGGAAAAGGGCAGCGCGGGCTGCTCCGGGGTCAGCTGGCAGTCGGAGAAGGTGAAGCCCGTCAGGGGCTGGGGCACCAGGGCCGCGGCCGCGCTGGGGACCACCACCTCCCCGGCGGAGGGGGAATAGAGCTGTGCCGTGGAGGAGGCCAGGTTGGTCAGCAGCCACTGGTGAAGCTCCATGAGGGTCAGCAGGCCGTCCCCGTCGATGTCGGCATCCGTGTAGCCGTACAGGCCGAGGGCCTGGGAGAGGGCGCAGCAGAAATAGGAAACGCTCTCCATGTGCTCGCTGTCGTAGTACCAGGCGCTTTCCCATCCCTGGGCGCTGGTGAGCACGTGGATGCCGGAACCCTCAAAACAGTTTTTGTGGAGGGAACCGTGCCCGATGAGGGCGCCGGAGGTGCAGGCGTCCACGATGAGGAGCCGCTCCCCGGGAAGGCGAGCGAGCAGTTCCCGGAGGGTCCGTCCGCTCAGGGGCGTTTCCGTGCTGCCGTCCGAGAGGAGCAGCGTGGCCTCCCCGTCTGCGGGAGCGAAGCCGTGGGTGCACAGGTACAGGATGGACAGGTCGGAGTCCTCCGCATCCCCGAAGGCCCGCAGAAGGCATTCCTCCAGGGCCTCTACCGTTCCGACGGTGCCGTCCTCCACGTACAGGGTGCCGGAGGAGAAGCCGGCGTTCATCAGGGCGGAAGAGAGCAGCTGCAGGTTGCCGGAGCCCGCCTTGCCCAGGTCCGGCTGGGAGGTGAAGCGGCTGCAGGCGACAAGCAGCGCCCGGGATTCACAAAGCGCGGAAAGGGAAAAGAGCAGGCACACGACCAGTGCCGGGAAAAAACGCCGCATGCCCTCGCCTCCTTTCGCTGCCGGGAACAGATTCGGTGTCCATTGTACCGGATTCCTTCAAAAATGCAACGATCAACCACGGACGGCCGCTGTTCTTTGGCACAGGTCCGGCATGCACGAGGATCCGCCGCATGGACGGTACCGGTCCAAAGGATCAGATGGGTGCGGCCCAGGCGGAGGCGTGATTCCTCCCGGGTCATCCGGCGGGCGGGATCTGACAGGGGCCGTGGTCGTTGACGGACACGGCGGCATCCGCTATACTGGATTTGCCGCTCAGGACGGGCCCTGTTGCTGCTCCATGTCCGGGAACCGGATGAAGGTCTGGATCCGGGACGGACCCGTGAGGACGGCAGGCGCTTTGCCATCATTCCTTTTTGGGATGTTTGGGGACGGGAAATGTTAGTTGCAAACTTAAATTCCACTTTGCATAAGCAAAATCCACCCCTCAGCTTGTTTCAGAGGGGAATCTATTTAGATGAATCTCAATTCAAAGCAAGCTGCACAGAAGCGATTGCTTCAACATGTGCAATGCGCACAACTATCGACCTTCTGGTCAAACAGACGATCAGTTGAAGGGCGCACTTACCCAGAGGTGGCGTTTCCTAAAAATTATTGGATCGACAAATTCCACCTCATCATATGGACCTATGTTCATTATACTACAGACAGTATATCATAGTAAACGGGGCTGGAAGAAAATGGGATTTACCGGGCATGCCATCAGTTCTGGCAGGAAAGCCAACCGGTCTGACACACATGGGTATCGTTTAGCAAAACTGAATTCCATCTCATTGACTTGTGTATTTTAATTCCACATGCCTCCCAGAGGGGGTGGAATTTAGAATTTCAAGTTTCACCAAACAAAAAATGCACCGGCTGTTTGCCGATGCACTTGACATTTCTTTTAAAAAACCTATAATAAAGGACGAAGAGCAATGCTCAACGGCT
>CACYCQ010000266.1:0-3625 GCA_902772995.1 uncultured Eubacteriales bacterium | reverse complement strand
TGGCTGCTGGCTCTTTTTCTGCTGCCGGCGGCAGGCCTGGCCCTTGACGTGGTCGGCCTGGAGACGGAATCGGTGTCGCGCAACTGGAAGGACAATCTGTTTTTCTCACGGATGGAGGAGCTGACCGGGGTCAGGGTGACGGGCCGCGGCATCAGGGACACCCAGGAGTACCGCAGCTTTCTGGAGCGGCTCCTGTCCGGGGAGGAGCGCTGCGATGCCCTGTTCAAGGCGAGCCTCAGCCGGGAGGACGAGCAGAGGCTGTATGCCGGCGGGGTGATCGCGGACATGGCGCCGTACATTGACAAGTGCATGCCCCATCTGCAGGCGCTGCTGGAGGCGCATCCGCAGTGGCGGGAGCAGATCAGCATTGACGGGCGGATCCTCTCCCTGCCGCTGCTCAATGAGCGGGAGCACCAGGTGGCCGTGTGGATCAACCAGGCCTGGCTGAACGAGCTGGGACTGCCCATGCCCGGGAACGTGGAGGAGCTGACCCGGGCGCTGAGGGCCATGAAGGGCAGGGACCTCAACGGAAACGGGAAGTCGGATGAGATTCCCTGCGACCTGGTGGGGACCTATGAGATGCGGTGGCTGCTGCCGTACTTTGGCATCGTGGCGGATGACTATCAGATGGCGCGGGAAGGGGATACGCTGGCCTTTGCCCCTGCGCTCCCGCAGTACCGCGCATTCGTGGAGACCCTGGCCGGGTGGGGGCGGGAAGGGCTGCTCCCCGTGTCCGCCCTGAGATCGCTGCACACGGACAGGATCACCCTCAGCACCGGAGAACAGAAGACGGAGGAAGCCGTCTCCGGGATGCTGGTGTCCATCGCCCCCTACACGGCGGTGCCCCCGGAGAAGGTGACGGATTACCGGGTGCTGCTGATGAGCGCGGAGGGGAAGACCCGCTGGCGCGATCTGCTGGGGCAGGTCTGGAACGGCTGCTTTGCGCTGTGCACCTCCTGCGCAGAACCGGAAAAGATGCTTTCCTGGGTGGATGCCCTCTATGCGCAGGAGGGTGCGCGCCTGGCATATGTCGGCGTGGAGGGAACGGATTACCGGTGGAAGGAAGACCGGTGGGCCTTCCTTCTGGACAGCGGCCGCGACATCGAAAGCATCCGCAGGGAGGTCATCATCTATACGGGCACGGCCACGCCGGGACTGTATCCGGGAGAACTGATTGAGGCGGTGGACAGCCCTGAGGACAGGTGGGTCTACGAGGAGACGAAAAAGGTCCGCGAGGTGGCGGAACAGGTGTCAAGGCCCTATCGGCTTTCGTCCGCCGGGCAGCAGGAGGCGCAGACGCTGGCGGCGGCCCTGACGGCGGAGGTGGACCGGGGAATCGGCCGGTTCGTGTCCGGTGAAGTTCCCCTGGATGATGAACACTGGACCCGGTTCCAGGAGGAACTGGAGCAGATGGGGGCTTCAAGACTGACGGAGCTGCTGCGCGAGGCGGAAAAGGAAAGCTGAATTTCAGGAAAGAAACGGACATGCATATCCCGGAAGAATTGCCACAAACGCAGGACCCTGAGGCGGGGGAGATATGCTATAATGACAAACAGTACATTCTGGAGGTGGAACAATGCAGACCAATCGACCGAACATGAAAAAAGTGGGAATGAGAATCGGCATGATGATGGGCGCTGTACTCAGCTTCTTTCAGGCGCTTGCGGGACTGCTGTCAGCAGGACATTTTACCCTGCCGGCATTCCTCAGCAGCTTCGTGGTCAGCATGCTGGTCAGCTGGGGGATCAGTTGTCTGGTTCCCGTCCATCGGCTGAGCCGGGGCGCATCCAGAAAATGCGGTTTTGCGCCCGGTACGCTGAAGGCCCGGCTGGTGGAAACGCTGGTCTCCGATCTGATCTTTACGCCGGTCATGTGCTTTTTCAACATCTTCCTGGCCTGGCGCAATGCTTCTGCACACGGAGCGCCGGCCAGGCTTCTGCCCATGTACCTGCGTGCACTGCCCCTGAGCCTTGCGTTGGGGTATGTACTGGTCTTCATTTTTACTCCGATTTGCGTGCGGCTGGCGGTAAAATCCTCTCAACAGAACGGAAACAGATAGAAATAGAATTGAAAACACTGCCACAAACTCAAAAAAGCTGTACAAACCGGAGGAAACTGTGTAAAATACACGCGCTGTCTCCGAAAGGAACAATTTGATGAAAGAAGGTTATTTGTTTACATGAAGGGCAACGTATTAGTCGGACAGTCCGGCGGACCTACCGCAGTGATCAACTCCAGCCTTGCCGGAGTGTTTAAGACCGCCATGGAACGCGGCTACAACAAGGTGTACGGCATGCGTTACGGCATCCAGGGATTCATGGATGAGCAGTACATCGACCTGTCGGACCATATCAAGAACGAACTGGATCTGGAGCTTCTGAAGAGAACGCCTTCCGCCTTCCTGGGAACCTGCCGCTACAAGCTGCCGGAGATCCATGAGGACAAGGCCGTCTATGAGCGCATCTTCGAGCTGCTGGACAAGCTGGATATCGAAGTCTTCATCTACATCGGCGGCAATGACTCCATGGACACCATCCGCAAACTGTTTGATTATTCCCTGCTGACCGGCGCGAAGCAGAGGTTTGTGGGCTGCCCCAAGACCATCGACAACGATCTGGCCATCACGGACCACACGCCCGGATTTGGCAGTGCTGCCAAGTACATCGCCACCTCCACCAAGGAGATCATCTGTGATGCGCTGGGCTTCTCCTACAAGAAGAAGAACGTGACCATCATCGAGATCATGGGACGCAACGCCGGCTGGCTGACCGGTTCCGCCGCCCTTTCCCGCGGCGAGGACTGCGAAGGCCCCGACCTGATCTATCTGCCTGAGGTGCCCTTCGATCTGGCCGTCTTCACCGAGAATGTGAAGCAGATGCTGGAGAAGAAGGACGTCGTGGTTGCCGTGGTGTCCGAGGGCATCCGCGGCGCGGATGGAAAGTACATCTGCGAGAACACCGCCGGCTCCACGACCAAGGACGCCTTCGGCCATATCCAGATGACCGGCACCGCCGCCTATCTGGCAGACGTGATCCACAATGAGCTGGGCTGCAAGACCCGTGCCGTGGAGCTCTCCACCCTGCAGCGCGCCGCGGCCCATCTGGCCAGCAAGATCGACGTGGATGAGGCCTTCAACGTGGGCGGCGCTACCGTCAAGGCCGCTGACGAAGGTTCCTCCGGCGTGATGGTCGTCATCGACCGCGTGTCCGATGACCCGTATCAGAGCGCCACGGGCGTGTATGACGTGCACAGGATTGCCAATGGTGAGAAGGTTGTTCCGCGCAAGTGGATCAACAAGACCGGCAACTATGTGACCGAGGACTTCCTCGATTATGTCCGTCCGCTGATCCAGGGTCACTATGGCCCCATGATGGTGGATGGCCTGCCCAGGCATCTGAACATGAACCTGAAGAATTACAACTGGCTCACTCCCCACAAGTAAGCAGATGCAGTGATCTCAGCACAGGCTGACTAAACGGCACCGGCACAGGCCGCCAGAAGCGGCAGGTGCCGGTGCCGCTGTCAATGGATTTGTAATCCCGGCAGAGCCCTGTGATGAGAAGGGCAGGGTGACGCCCCTGTCAGGTGCATCGGCATCAGGGTCCCTCCGGAGATGAAACAGGAC
>CACYCQ010000265.1:0-2211 GCA_902772995.1 uncultured Eubacteriales bacterium | reverse complement strand
GGATGAGGAGATGGCGCAGGCCATGGCGGCGGTGACCTCGCCCAGCATGCCGTCGCACAGGATCATCCCGATGGGCGCCAGAATCACATCCGCCCGGGCAGCGTTGACGCGGATGGCATTTTCTCCGGTGGCGGCCTGGGTGGCGCCTCCCTTGAGCATGGCTGAGGTGGCTGCGGAATTGGTGCCCACGGCGGTGATGGTCTGGTCGGGCGCTGAGCGTCTGAGCTGCTCCACCAGCAGGCGGCCGATGCCGCCGCCCTGGGCGTCAAAGACAACGATATTCATCAGGGAACCTCCTTTGTGTGGCGGGTGGACCTGAAACACAATACTGTCCTTTCAAAAATGATAAGACGATCGATTTCATTCTCTGGCAGTTTCCAATACAACAAAACAGATGGAAACGGGAATTCTGTTTCTGATACAGTTCTGTATCGTGAAACCACAGTACAGGAATTAGAAAACCTGGCACAAAGCATAGAGAAAGAAAATGCAGAGAGTGATTATCAGACGTGCCTTCGGGAGTACAATGATCATCCAGACGGGAAGCGTAAGCCAGGAAAGCATAAGGCGAAGCAAATTAGAAAATCCTGTTACCAGAGTGACAAAGTGGTCATGTATCGGAATGAGACCATGCATCAGAAGTTGAAGGAAGAATATCTGTCGCAAATCGGACAGGATAGTGAACACACAGAGGATAACTACAAAGAATTAGAACCGACATTCGGAGTAATCGTGCTGAGAAGCAATAAAGACGTTGACCCCGAACAACATTATTGTACTTACAAAAAACGCTGGAAAATCGAAACTCACTATCAGCATGTACGCAATGGTGCGGATTCCAATGACCTGCAGATGGAGGATTACTATTCCATGCAGGGGATAAGCTTTGTTCTTTTGATCGAAGGTATGATCTATCGAAGGTTTATGAACAGGATAAACAGCGCTCCGTCCGACTATGTCAGTCACATGTCATTGAAAGAGTGTATCAGAAAGCTTAAACACGCTAAAATAAGTCTGCATTCCGATAAGCGTTGGTATGGGACAAAAGTAACGAGCAGCACCAATCAGCTTCTTGCTGAAATGGGGGTAGATTGGGCAGAAGACTTAAGAAAGCTGAGTTCCTATACTTTTTGAAGTCTGTTGCATATCATATTTCTGATTGCAATAGGTTTAGAAAGAAGATAACCTACGATTTACGGAGCTTGTGCTGAAAAATCAGGGGGAGCCCCGGAGGACCGGCGCGACGGCAGACGGGCGCCGGTGGGGGACTCAAGCTTATCGGAAACGGGAGCTGTTTTCAAGAACAATCCGGAGGGGAATCCAGGAGTGGGGCTGACTTGATGATTCCCCGCAGATGACGTATACTTCCGGAGGACGCGGCTCTCCCTGCGGGTTTCGTGGCGGAGGGAACCGGAAAACAGTCGACGCGGTATGACACTGCCCGTGCAGGAAAGGCTGGCAGAGGCCGGAGGCGGCGGATCCGGGGGGCCGCGGGAAAGGAAAAATAAGATGGAGTGGTATCCATTGCTGATGGAGCCCGTCTTCAGGCATGGGGCGGAAACCCCCTGGGGCGGACAGGAGATGGGACGGCGGCTGGGAAAGCTGATCCCGGATGACCGGACGGGGGAAAGCCTGGAGGTGTCCGCGCTGCCCGGACGGCAGAGCACGGTGAAAAACGGCCCCCTCGCAGGACGTTCCCTGGGAGAGGTTTTTGATCTGTGGGGAGCTGAACTGACAGGGCGGGAGGAGAAGGAATTCCCCCTGCTGCTCAAGTTCCTGGATGCCCGGGAACGCGTCTCCGTGCAGGTGCACCCCGGGGATGCGTATGCAAAGGCCCATGAAGGAAAGCTGGGCAAGAATGAGGCCTGGGTGATCCTGCACGCCAGGCCGGGTGCAAAGCTGGTGTATGGCGTGCGCACGGACCCCGGAACGCTTTCACAGATGGTCCGGGAGGGCCGGGTGGAGGAGGTCCTCAACTGGGTTGACGCGAGGGAGGGCGACGTCTTCCACATTCCTGCAGGAACCGTGCATGCCCTAGGGGAGGGAATTCTGTGCTATGAGATTCAGGAATCCAGCGATGTGACCTACCGGTTCTGGGACTGGGGGCGTGTGGACCGGGAGGGACATTCCCGTCCCCTGCATCTGCAGCAGGCGCTGGAGGTCACCCGAAGCGGGATTCCGAAGATGACCGGAGGCCCCAGGGAGGAGATT
>CACYCQ010000264.1:0-7038 GCA_902772995.1 uncultured Eubacteriales bacterium | reverse complement strand
GGAAAACCCCGGCACGGGCTCTGTTTGCCGCCGCGTGCCGGGGTCTGTTTTCTGCCGGGGGACTTTCATGTGTTTTCCTGTTCTCCTGCGCCTCCCGGACCCGGTTTCTCCGGTACGCGGCGCCGCCGTCAGGGGTGCGTCGTCCGCCTGTCCAGGACCGTTGCCGCAGGTGCCAGGTCCCGTCCGTCGCCCGGCCGCCCGGCAGATGACCGGACGCCGCTTTTTCCCGCGCTCAGTTCATCGCGGTCCCGCCGACATAGAGCGTGTGGCCGTTGGTGACCACGTTCTCCATGCTGCCTTCAAAGGAAGTGATGCGGGTATCCGCGGTCAGGGTCCAGGTGCTGCCGCTGTCCAGGGAGACGTTCACTGTGCCGGTTTCAGCGGAAACGGCAACGCCCTTTGCGTTTGTGATCTCACCGCTGAAGGTTCCGTCAAACGAGGATCCGTTTTTGAGCGTGAGGGTCAGGGTGGAGTTGCCGCCCACCAGGATCGTGCCGCTCAGGGTCTGCCCGTCCGCGACCAGCTCCGCCGTGTTGGAGGATCCGCTCCAGCCGTCGTCGCACACGGAAAGCAGCACGTCGCTGCCCTCGTTGCTCAGCGCCACGCCGGACAGGGTGATCACCGCATGGGTGTTGGTCACATGGAACATGTGCCCGCTCAGGCTGGTCAGTCTGCCGCCCGTCATGGTGAAGGACGAGGTGCCGCTGTCCGCGTCACCGCTCATGGACTGGTAGATCATGATGGTGTCGAGGAAGGAGGCCTTCCCGTTCATGTCCGTGTTGGAGGCGGTCATGTCGCAGTTTTCCAGGGTGATGGAATTCATGCCCTCGATGCACACGCCCTCGGACAGGTTGGACACCAGGGCCGCGTTCTTCACGGTAATGTCCGCCGTGGAGTAGATCGCCGGGGAGCCCAGACCGCTGGTGGTATAGGTGCCGCCGTCCACGACGACGGTGCCGCCGCCCCGGTCCGTGCGGATCGCCGCGGAGGACCTGCCGCTGGTGGTCACCGTCAGGTTGCTGGCGAGGGTCACGCCGCCGCCCGTGGTCATGATGCCGCCGGAACCGTTGCCGGTGGTGGTGATGACGGTATCCGAAATCACCACCGTGGTTCCGTCGCCCGCCGCGCCGTTTCTGCCGCTGTTGCCCCCGTAGGAGAAGACGCCGTTCGCGCCGGAGGCGGAGGTTTCAACCGACCCGCCCGTGATCGTGGTGGTGGAGCCGCCCATCACCAGCAGCGCGGCGTTCAGTCCGTAGAAATTGCAGTTGTCGCCGCCGTCCGAGTCACCGGTTTTGGTGACGGCGGGGCTGAGGATCGTGACAGCCTCGTCCGTGTTCACGATGAGAGCGCTTTCATCCGCGGCAGAAGAGGAATATGTCCGGTCAGCCGTCCGGGCGGCTTCCGTGATTTCGGCCGCCGCGGCATATTCAAAAGACGATGTCCTTCCTCCGGGAGGGGTTCCGCCGCCGAAGCCGCCGCCAGGCGGGTTCCCGCCAGGGCCCCCGGGCATGCCGCCCTCAGGCGGCATCCCGGGCATCATGCCTTCCCCGAAGCCGCCGTCCCGGGGCTGCCTGTCCGCGCTTCCTTCCTCCGCATGCGCGCAGATCCCCTGGCACGCCGCGAGGGCCATGACAAGAATCCATGCAAAACAACGTTTCATTCTGAATACCTCCATGTTTTTCCGATGGCCGGCGAAGGGCCGGAGGACCCGTTTCCTGCTTTTCCCGCAGAGGGGAACCTCTCCTGCAGCCGGCATCGCCATTGTAAGGGAGGTTGCTTGAAGAAAGATTGAAAAACGGGGGACGGGAGATAAAACCAGGCCTTTCCGTCCTGACGCCAGGCGCGCAAGCCGCCGCGTCCGGAGGCCCCGCCGCGCTGAGCGTGTGCATCTGCGCCATATGGCGGGGCATTCCGCCCTCCCGGGCAGGCATCTCCCCGGGACCTCCCCTTCGCCGGCTGCCGTGTCCGGAGAACCGAAATGCTGTCCGCCCCGCTGACGGTGCGCATCCGGCTGGGAGGTGACCCTCGCGGTGCTGCTGCGGATCTTCCGGGAGAGCGCCTTTCCGGTCACCTTCTCATTCTCCGCCTCCGGGCTGGCCCCGGCCTCATCCGGCAGGATGATCGGCGCATTCTTCGCAAACGCCCGTGCAGCGGGGATGCGCCGGCGCCCGCCGCCGTTTCCGCCGATGAGCGCGTCATGCAAAAAAAGCGACGGAATCCCGGGGGATTTCCGCCGCTTCGTTCTCCGTCCGGTCCAGCCCCTGCGCGCACTCCGCCGGTCCATGGCCGTCCCGGTCCGTTCAGCAGGTCCCGGCAGTCAGCCGTTACTGCCCGGAAAGGGTCTGTTTGTCAGTTTCAGGAGCCGTCTCCCGCTTCACCCAGCTGATCTCACCCTCGTCGGAGGAAAGCGTCAGGACAACCTGCCCGTTTCCATTTTCGGCAAAGGCGTAAGGCGCCGTCCTGGCCTCCCCCTCCAGGTTGCTGTAGGCCACATACAGGCCGGTCCCGTCACCCTTTTCGCCGGTATCCGCCGCATAGGCCTCAAAATCAGCGGTCTTCTGACCGTTCATCGTCGTGACGCCGTGCCCGTTCCCGTCAATGGTCATGATCAGCTCGGCCGAAGCCTTCTCCCCGCCAAAGAAGCTCAAATCCGCCTGCCATGAGCCGACAAATCCGAGGGCCTCCAGCTGAGCGAGCGCGTCAGGCAGATGCGCGGACCAGTCCATGTTCTCAAGGACAAACAGATCAATCACGTCTTTTGTCAGCGCCTCGTCCGCGTCCACCGGGAAACCTGCCGCCAGCCAGTAGGCATAGGGGCCCTCTGTGGCGAGCGCAAGGGCATCCGCATCGGAGCCGTAGCGGAATTCGAGATGGTACGTGGTGGAAGGCGTGTCCGGCATCATGAAGAAGTATCTGAACTCACCCGCATCCGTGTCTGCGGTTTCGTAGAGGTACCCCTCCATCATGCCCGACAGGGAAAGCCTGCCGACAGCTGCGTATTCGTGGCGGAAGACCTCTTTCCCGTTTTCATCCGCGCCGCTGATCACCCTGCCGTCGAAAGTGATCCTGGACACGCCGTTGATGAACAGGCAGTCGAACCGGGCGCCGTTTGAACCGTCGCCATAGGCATCCACGGCCTCCTGCCCGTAGAGTGTGCCGCTGCAGGACGATTTCAGCATCTCCGCCATGGCCGGAGCCATTTCCCCGCCCACGACCGCCGCGCAGGGATCCAGCCAGAGCTGATCGTATTTGGGATCCGTAATGACGGGGAACAGCGGTTCATAGGTTCCCTTCACCGCCTGCAGAAGGGCGGCGGCTTCAGCTGCCGCATCCTTTTTGACATAGGAGAAGGTCAGCTCAGGATACCCGAAGGCTGAAACCGTCACCGTGCAGGGCTTTCCGGTTTCAAACAGGGGGCTTTCGCTGCCGTCCCGGGCTTTGACCACGCCGTCCGCATTCAAGGCGCCGTCCCCGCTGAGCACGTCAAAGCTCCCGGGGGTGCCGTGATGTCCCACGATCTCCTGCTCCACGGGCTTATCCGCCCCTTCCGCCAGGATTTGGACGTGCCTGATGTTCTCCAGGAAATCCGCCATATCGGCGCCGCTGAGCACGATGGCATGTCCGTCAAAGGAGATTGCCCCGGGCGTCAGAGCGCTGTCAATGACAAAGCAGGGCGCCTGTGCCGCAGCGGGGCCGCCCTCAAAGGAGGGGGAGCGGTATCTGCCCCCGGCATCCGCCACATTCACATAATAGATGCCGGCCTTCATCTTCTCCGGGTTGCGGAACGTGAGGATCACCCTGTCCTGCGCGAACCTGACGTCATAGCTGTCCGCAGGCACGACCTCCTCATTGCGCACGCCCCAGCGGACATCGAGCACCTGAAGATCAAAATCGGCGGGCAGGGCATTTTTCATCGTCACAACGCCGTCTTTCACGCTCTCCACGGGCAGCGCCGGCCCTTCCACTTCCAGGAAGGTTTTGCCGGCTTTGCCGTCAAAAGCATTCAGTACGGCTTCCTGCGACGCGGCGCTCACCATGGTGGCCCCGGAAACGGCATCCGCGCCGCCGGAGGTCATGTCCATGCGCGCCACTTCATCTCTTGTCTTCCCGACAAACCTCTCCAAAAGACCGCTTTTTACCGCCGCATCCCAGTAAGGCTTGTTCTTGGCGGCCCAGAGTTCCTCCCTTCCTTCCTGAACGGAAAGCGGTCCGCCGGTGCCGTTGTCCCTGACGGCTGTGACAACCCCCTCGCTGTTCACCTCCACAGTCAGACGGACATTGTAAAACGGCGGATGAATAAAGGGCACGGTGGAGGGATAGCTGCGCTGGTCCACATTGGCGTCACCCGACAGGCTCTGATCCGCCGGTGCGGAGGCCGCGGTCAGCATGATGCAAAGAACCATTGCCAGGACAAATCCAAGGCGAGATGTTTTCATATTGAACTTCCTTTCTGTGCGGCGATGCGGAACTGTCAGGCGAGTGCCGCGCCCAGCGCCCTGCACCCGGCCAGGCCTTCATCGTCAGGGGTGTTTCTGCATTTCACGCTCTGCGCAGCCAGGGAGATTCCCTTTTCCGCGCAGCGGTCTTCCCAGGAGCGCAGCCATTGCCCGTCGCCCCAGTCATAGCTTCCGAACAGCCCCACCTTTTTTCCGGGAAGCGACGGCTCAATGCGCATGAGCACCGGCAGGAACTCGCTCTCCTCCAGGTCCTCCGCACCCATGGCAGGGCAGCCCAGAGCGACCGCATCCATCCCGTCAACGCCCGCGACACAGTCGCACGTCAGGAGCGTGACATCCGCCCCCGCCGTCTTCGCGCCTTCCGCCACGGCATTTGCCATGGCCTCAGTGTTGCCCGTTCCGCTCCAGTAAATCACCGCTACTTTGCTCATTTGAAATCCTTCCTTTCTTTAAATACATCTTCCGTCCTCACCGGGGGGCGGCAGACCGCCGCCCTAGAACGAAACCGCCAGCCTTTCCAGTGAAAAACCACGGGACAGGCAGTTCAGATATACCTGTGTGCAGTGTCTGCAGCGGGCAAACTGCCGGCTCGCGCCTTCCACATCGTCATACACTTTCCATATGCCGCAGAGCTTGTAGTTGTCCCTGTCGTTCATGAATCCGTCCACGTCAGCCGGAGGATAGCCGAGGAACAACCCGATTTCATGGGGAAAATCCTCTTCCGTGCGCAGGCGGGAAATCAGCCTGGCCAGACAAACGTTTGCATTCCCGCAGGTGTATCCGCATTCCGCAAGGAGCCTTTGGGACAAGGGATCGCGCAGGTCCCGCTCCAGAAGCTTCGGCCGGTACAGGTACAGCAGCACTTTCCCTTTGCGCCACCTCAGCGGCAGCATGCGCAGCCCCTTGGGTCTCAGCCGCTGATTCAGCTCCCGAAGCTCCCCGGTCATCTGCTTTCGGTTCTCATAGGCGCAGTTGAACATGTTCCCGGTTTTCAGGCACGCCATGGTCGGTGCGCAGCAGCGGATCAGGGTTTCATTGCACATTTCTGTCTTCCTCCGGCAAAGCATCAATTGTTAGTGTATGCTAACTTTATGTCTGAAGAAAAGCCGCACCGGCATCGGCGGGCGGGTCACATACACATTGTTTGTTAGTAGCTGCTAACATCGATATTCTATCACCGGGGCTTCCCGGTGTCAAGATCGCCCGCTTGTCTCCTGTTGACCAGTCACAAGGTGGCGCTCCGGAGTGGTGCCGGCGGTCCCGGATCCCGCCCATCGGCCCGTCATGCGGCGCCGGAGCCCGGTCCTCAGGAAAAGGCCGGTCAGGTCTGCCCCCCATTTCCTGCACCATGCTGCCTCCCCGGCACAGTCCGCGCGGCAAAAATCAGGGTTATCAGCCGCCGGATCCCTCTTTGTTCCGCCTCCTCCTTGGTAGCAGTTTGACTACCAAAAACTGTTGTGGTGATTGATTTTTTTGATTCTGACGCGAAAGGCAAAACATGGCTTTTGGAGAGTGGCATAGACAAGAAAACACCCGCTCGAAGAGCGGGTGAAAAGGGGCTAACTGCAGGATGTTGTTGTGAAGATGACAGATGGATGAAATGATAAAATCGAAAGGATTGTTGTCATAGGAAAGGGTTTTCGATGCCCTTCGTGTGTGGTTCTATATCACCCTTACTGAACAGTTACCTTTTTATGTCCTTCGAGTCAGGCTGCTGAACCATCGGGCGGAAGCCTTTCGGCCCGTCTGGTACGACAGGAAGCAGAGAGAGGCATCCATGCGAAAACCATCGGCGGATTCCCCTCCGGCTTCCTTCCGGTTCCGTCCGTTCGCGCATTGTCAGCGAATCATAACCCCCGGTTCCTTATTCATCTTCATCTGTCTGATCACCGTCTGTTATCTCCTTTGAATTTTCCTCTTTGATTTCGGAATAGAAGTTGACGATAACGGAGGTGATCAAGGAAACAACAACGATTCCATACAGACCGAGAATGATGGAGAGGATTCTCCCTTTTATAGTCACTGCAGTGATATCGCCAAAGCCGATTGTTGTCACAATTGCAAAGCAGTACCAGACAGCATCACTGAAAGAGGAGATGTTGGGTTCCCAGGCAACAAGACAGCTGGAGAAGGAAAAGATCAGCAGAAGCAGTCCCAGGATAACCTCTGTCGCATAGGTCCCACGGATGACATTTCTCAGTACATCCAGCCGAATCCGGACAAAAGCCGCTGACATGATGGACACCAGTGCCTGCATTCCTGCAATGAATAGATCCATTTCAATAAGCATCTTTGTCCCCTCATCATCCTGCATTAAACCGATAAACAGACCAATGAGAAGGAATATCAGTATCAGTTTGAGGACAATGTTGCGCAGTTTATGGTTGAGAAAGCACGAAATCACGCAGTTGATCAGAAGCGTATACCAGTGAATTGTACAGAGAAACATCACAGCCTTTACTGTTGCCCCAAGAGGGATCATCAGCAGAGGACTGAAAACAAACAGGACGCTGTAGATCAGGTATTTGTAAAAGAGAATCGGGGATTCCCTGCGCCTGCGAAAAGCCCGAAACAGACAGGC
>CACYCQ010000263.1:0-2067 GCA_902772995.1 uncultured Eubacteriales bacterium | reverse complement strand
CATTTCAATGCTTTGGAAACAGCCCAGGATAATTCTTCTCTTCCAACGGAGGATTCCGGTTCTTCTGACCGCTACCGCCTGCCACAGCCTCAGGTCACCTCTGTCAACACTCAGACTGCCCGCAGCACTGAAGTTCCTTCTCTGTCTCCAGTCTTATCTCCAAAAGAGGAGGAAGAACCAGATGAGGATGAAGAACCTACACCGCACAATATTCCCATTGTATTTCGTGTGGCATTGCTGCTCGTGATCGCAGGATGCCTCATCTTTGTCAGCTTTACAGTCACCCAGCAGATTCTTCACAAGAAGGCCGAGCAATTGCGCATCCAGCAAG
This sequence comes from uncultured Eubacteriales bacterium, assembly GCA_902772995.1. GTDB lineage: Bacteria > Bacillota > Clostridia > Christensenellales > Aristaeellaceae > Ventricola. The sequence continues at coordinate 1,736 of CACYCQ010000263.1, read as the reverse complement.
AGGAAGCTGAAAAAGCTGCCCACCCCCTTCTCTACGGGAGTCTGGTGCAACACTACAGCACACAGTATAATCTGGATCCTGCTCTGGTATCCGCCATCATCCTGTGCGAGTCCAGCTTTCGGGCCGATGCGGTATCACGCATCGGCGCCCGCGGCCTGATGCAGCTCATGGAAGACACCTCCGCCTGGGTAGCCCACAAGCTAAAGGAAGACACCGAGGACTACAGTTTCGATCTCCTGTTCGATCCAGAAGTGAACATCCGCTTTGGCACCTGGTATCTTTCTTACCTCTCAGACCGATTTGGAGGCAATCCCACCTGCATGATCTGCGCATATCACGCAGGACAAGGCAATGTATCCTCCTGGCTCGCCAATCCCGACTATTCCCGGGATGGTCATACTCTTGACACGATTCCAACCACGGATACCGCCACCTACTGCAAGCGTGTGCTTGCCGCCATGGAAGTTTACAGAAAATACTATTATCCCGGGGATTCCCTGCAAAGTAGCGAAACTGTAAATATTTAACCGGAGGAAATTCATTTTGAAAAAAGTCACCGCACTGATCCTTGCCTTTTTTCTTCTTCCCCTACATGCTCTGGCCAACACCACCTCCCTGGTGGTAGGCATAGTGGGAACCAGTTCCCTGTCCCTGCGTCCGCTTGAGCTACGGGAACGCGACGCTGTGACCATGCTCTCTCTGGTGTATGACAGCCTTTTCGTTTTGGATGATGATTACATGCCTCAGCCTTCCCTGGCGTACTCCTATGAGTTTACCAATGAAGGACAGCGGCTGATCGTTACCCTGAAGGAGGATATCTCCTTCCAGAACGGAAAACGCCTGACCGCGTACGACGTGGTAGCCACCCTGGACCGGATGTATGCCCTGTCGGGGTTCGACAAGGATCTCAATTCAGAAATTCCACAGGAGGAACGTGGGCTCTATTACGCCACCTTCTATTCCATCCGCTCTTGGGAAGCCCAGAATGATCGTACACTGGTGTTCCGTCTCCGTCGCAGTTCTTTCGGCGCTCTGTATGCCCTGACATTTCCCGTTCTTCCTTCTGAAGAGGTGGATGCCTCCATGCCCAGTGGCTCCGGTCCCTACAAATATGACGGATATGAGCAGAATTCGGCCATATGGCTAACTGCCAATCCCTCCTGGCGACAGGTGCAGCCCCAGGTCCGCAATATCCGCGCCAACATATACAAGGATGATGAAAGCGTCATGACCGCTTTTGACATGAGAAACGTGGATATTGGATTTTCCAGGTCTATCAATGCTTCCAGGTACTCCGGATCGCTCTCCACTTTCTCCATGAATTCACGAAGCCGTCAGCTGGAAGCCCTTCTGATTAACCGCGCCTACCGGATGTTCAAGAGCGACGACCACGGCCGTAACCTTGTGCGGGAGGCCATCTCTTATGCTATTAACCGTAGCGAGCTGATCAACTCCATTTACCAGGGTATGGCCAGTGCCGCATATTCCCCTATTCCTGCCGGTACTTGGTTGTCAAATGAAGACGTCATCAAGGATATCTATGATCCCCTCATGGCCGAATCACTGTTGGACAGCGCCGGATGGAAAAAAGCAAATGACGGAAAGCGTTACAAGGACGGGGAAGCCTTCCCTACATTACGTCTGCTGGTCTACGACGAGATCACATCCACCGTACGTACCAATGCTGCCAACAAGATCCGGGAGCAGCTCTCTGCAGTAGGCATTCCCGTCAATGT
>CACYCQ010000262.1:0-10834 GCA_902772995.1 uncultured Eubacteriales bacterium | reverse complement strand
TTTTGCATCCCTCAAAAGATCATGCGTCCGGTTCACAGCAAAACCCGCGGGCCCCTGCAGCCGGATCCTCAGGCTGACCGATCATGTTTGTCATGACCCGCATGGCCCCCTGATCCTCCCGCACCTTCGGTGTACCCTGGCACCCGACGGATTGAAGCCGGTCGTTCCGGACCGCTTTCTGATCCCCTGCCCGTTCCATCAAGCCGTTCTCCGGGCATCTTTCGGGTTCCCGTCAGCCTTCCCTTTGCATCTGATTGAGCGTCAGCATCAGGGTTTCAATCATGATCTCTTCCCTCAGATTCCCGGCCTTCATGTCCAGTTCGGCCTGTACGCACATTCTGTACTGACGCCTTAGCAGATCCGGAGGCTCCCGCCTGATCCGTTTTTGAATTTTGCTGAGCACAAAGGGCGCAATTCCCAATACCCTGGCCATTTCCGCCTGCGGGGTCTGTTCCGCCTGCATCCGGGCAACGAAAAACATCAGCCGGTACTGCCGGGTCATCAGGGCCAGAATTCCCAGTCTGGCATTTCCCTCCTCCAGAAGCGTCTGCAGCTGTTCCAGCGCCAGCGCCATTTTTCCGTCACAGAGGTTGTCGATCATGTCAAAGACCCTGGCCTCCGGGGAACGGGTGGCCACCTGTTCCACCGCCTCCAGGGTGACCGCGTTCCCCTGCCCGGCGTAGGCCGCCAGCTTCTCCAGTTCTCCCTGCAGGGCAAGCATATCCCTTCCGGAGAGGAACATCAGTCGCTGCGCCGCCCCGGAGGAAATGCCGGACCCCTGATGTCTGAGCTGCTGGTTCATCCATTTGACCATCTCCGCATCGCTGAGGGGATCAAATGTCACGCTTCCCGGCATGGAGAGCAGTTTCTTGGTCAGGCGGCGCCGTTTGTCAATCCCGCCGCCTGCCAGAATGACCAGAATGGTCGTGGACGGAATCCGGTCAAGGTAGGTCAGAAGCTGCGCCGCCTCCGTCTCCTGCCCCTTGCTCTCGCTCTTCTTCTTTTCTCCCTCACTCTGGCCCAGAAGCCCCAGTTCCCTGCAGATCACCAGCCGGTAGCGGTCCATCATGGGGGCCATGTCGCACACATCCTGGATCTGGCGGACATCCGGATTGTCCATCTGGATCCGGTTCAGGTCCTCCAGTCCCGGCGACAGGGCAGCTGCAGTGAGTTTTCTGAGGGCGGATTCCTGGATCAGCAGCTCGGAGCCGCTGAAAAAATAGACATTCCGGATGACTCCCCGCTGCAGTTCCTGGAAAAACTCATTGTGATTCACGAACGTCCTCCACCATCCCCGGATTGCGCATCAGGTTTCCCCTCATGGACAGATCGCCAAGGGTATCCACCTGCTTTCCGTCAAAGAAGAAGATGACCTTCTGCTGCTTGTGTCCTTCCGTCAGCGTATTCACCATGGCGTACACCGCCGCCCGGGCAGCCTGCCCGGTGAGCGTCCTCAGCTTCTGGAGCAGTTCCTGGGACAGATTGACCACAATCGCCGTACGCTCCATGCGGGTGCCCCGCAGCTCGCCTTCCCCGGCCAGTCCGCTGCCGGAAAGCACCCTTTGAAGGCGCGTCCTGGGGCTGTCCGTTCCTGCGGTGACCACCTGTACCTCCCGTCTGAGTCTGCCGTTTTCCGGAAGATAGACGGTCATTTCATCACCCAGGAGCCTTCTGAAATCGCTGTAGGTGGCAAAGCCCCTCTGCAGCCCCAGGTTCTTTCCGTCGGGAAGCGTCACCTCCGTCACTTCCCTGTTTCCGATCACAAAGCTGACTCCGTCCACTCCCGGTACAAATTCCATGAGCGTCAGGGTCAGCATCCCCATATACAGACCGTCGCTGATCCCCGCCGCACCCAGCGCTTCCCGCAGTTCCCGCGTGAAGTGGAGGGAAATCAGGCGGTATCCGCCGTCCTCCGTCCTCTGGATATCCGGCATCTGCTGCAGATAGCGCAGCGGGCCCGGAATATCCCGGGTATGGTAGTGTTCGAGCACATTGTACAAAATTCCCACGGGAGTCACGTTTCCCAGTTCCAGCGTCTGGGACTGGGCCAGAAGCATGGTCCGGCTGCTGTCCGGCAGATACATGACCGCGGGAACGACCACCGACGACTGTCCCTGGCGCTGTTCCTCAATCAGATTGTATTTTCCCAGAATGTCATTGTCATTGGATTCCCGGAACACTCCCGCCGGCATGCTGGCAGCCAGGTCGACGCCTTCCTCGCGGCCGCCGACAAGGACAACGACGCCCCGAATTCCCGGGAGCTGTCCCAGTGTTTCCGCCACCGCCATCCGGACGGCGTAGAGTTCCTTGGGCGTCAGCTGGCGATACCGGGGCACCAGATTCACCGTCAGTATCCCGCAGGATATGTCGATCACCGCATCCTCTCCGCCATACACCTCCGGCCATGTCCCTTCCTCGGCGTCCACAGGGCCTTCCAGCAGTGCCTTCAGCACCGCGGACTCACGGGACTGATCTGAGCGGAGCGTAATCGTTCTGCTGACCCGGAGGAGCCGTTCATACTTCCGGTCAGGGAAACAGAGAATGGCCTGCAGGGTATCATCCACCGCTTCATCCGTCATGGGCGCAGTGGTCCCCGCGCGAATCTGTGAGGCTGACGGCACGGTTTTCGCCCGTTCATAGACCATGCTCTGGCAACCCGTAAGCAGCAGCGCCAGACACAGTGCTCCGGCAAATGCGATTCCTTTCTTCACGCGCGTCCTCCCGTCAGTCAACCGTAATCAGGTTGCGGAACACTTCAATATCCATGAGCCACTCATCATTGACCCGCTCCAGCGGGATGACGCCCCCTGAAAGGCTGAATGTGTACTCGCCGTTCCTCATTTCCGCCTGTACACAGACCGTCGCTTTCCTGCCGTCCGCGCTGACAGCCCCTCCGGTGACCGCAAAGCTGAGAGGGACCAGGCCAGCCTCCTTCATTTCCTGCTCAAACCGGGTTTTTCCCGGCATTTCCCCGTCCCTGCCGTACAGGAACAGGTACATCTCGTCATAGTTCATCCGCTGCCAGTCCTTCATCACCATCTCGACAAGGCTGACCGGGGTGATCAGCATGGACTCATCCCTTGTACAGGCTCCCAGGATCAATCCGGGATCCTGGAGCTGATCATCCAGCAGAACCATCTGGAGCTGCTCCGGCACGGCGTCATCCTCCTCCGCCACAAGGAGCTGCACCCGCTGACACAGTGCATTGTCCGTCAGCGCCAGGACCAGCGAATGGACCGCCAGGCGCCTTCTGAGCGTCGCCTCCGCCTGCCAGGACATGTCGTCCTCCCAGTCGGCAGGGGCTCCGTCCGGTCTCCCCAGAAAATCCCGGCTCAGGGTGACCACCGCGGTCCCGCCATCCACGGTCGCGGACAGCACCCTGCACCCCATGGGGAACACCCCCTGAAGGTGTGTCCGGTCGTTGTCCGGTCCCTGCACCAGACGGGACACGATGGATTTCACCACGCTCTCCTCACCGGGGGACAGCTCCAGAAGGCTGCTCTGCATGGCCAGCATCGGGGTTTCCTCAAACCGGTAATACAGGTTGACCGGCAGGTGCGTGACGGTTTCCTCTCCGTCTGACTGGGCGGCCGCTCTTTCACCGACACGCTGGACCTGGCGAACGCTCCATCTCCACAGCGAGCGGGCTGTATGGACAAAGGGCGTCGTGCCGGCTGCCCAGAACAGGCAGGCCGTCAGGACCGCCATGGCCTTTCTCATCCCATCTCTCCTCCTGTCATCATCGGCAGCTGGACCGTAAACGTCGTTCCCTTGCCCAGTTCACTGCGAACCGTGACGCTCCCCGCATGGAGACGGACGATCTGACGGACGATGGACAGGCCAAGGCCGGTCCCGCCCAGTTCTCCGCCTTCTCTTGCCCTGGACTTGTCCACCCGGTAGAAACGCTCAAACACATGGGGAATATCCTCCTCCGGGATGCCGATGCCGTCATCGCTGACCTCCATCCGGGCATCGCGTCCGTCCCTGTACAGCCGGACCTGGATGTTCCCTCCCTCCGGGGTGTACTTGATGGCATTGCCGATCAGGTTGTAGCACACCTGCATCAGCTTGCCCGGGTCCCCCATCATCTCACAGTCGTCCTCAACCATGACCCTGAGGTTCTGCTTTTTCCTCTCGATCTGAGGATGGAGCCTCTCCACGCTCTCATGGATCGTGTCCGAAAGCAGCATGTTTTCCCTGGACAGGTTCATTTTGTTGCTGTCGATGCGCACCAGGGTCAGCAGATCGCTGACCACCCGGTTGAGCCGGTCGATCTCCCGGTCGATGTCCGTCAGAAATTCGTTTCTGACCTCTTTGTCCATGTTCTCCTCATACAGAACGGATTCCAGCAGGATCTTCATGGTGGCCAGAGGGGTTTTCAGCTCATGGGAGGCTGCGGACACGAACTCATTGCGCATCTGGTCCAGGGAATGCACCTTCTCCGTCATTTCATTGAACGCCGCCGCCAGCTGGGCCATTTCACCATGCCCCGGGACATGCACCTTGGTCTGGTAGTCTCCGCGGCTCATCTTTTCTATGCCTTCCGACAGGGCTTTGACCGGCCTTGTGAGAAGGCTGGTCACCAGTGCCGCGCTGATCAGGACGCCCGCGGCCGCCAGGAAAAAGATCACCAGCAGCCGGCTCCGCAGGGCATTCATGTCCGCCACCGTGCCTTCGATGCTGCTTTCCAGGACCAGTACGCCGTTTCGCTGGCCGTTCCCGTCCGACAGCGCACACACAAAGCACCCGATCCATCCCGCAGACCTCTGATGGAACCCCATGTCCGAGGTATGGGTCCCCTTCCGGACACTCTCCACCTCATCCAGAGCGGAGAGCATGCCCACCTCCCGGTTTTCCGAATCAAACGTGACCTTTCCGTCCATATCCACAATCAAAAGGCGGCCGCCGATCTGACGAGCCGCCTCTTTGACTTTTTTATACCGGATATCCGCCATCTCCGAGTCTCCGGAAAAAGACACGGAAAGGGTGTTCACCCGGTCCATTTCATACCGGGTCATGTCATTATAGAGCGATCTTCCCACCAGATTCAGCGTGGAAGTCATGACCAGATAGAATGTCAGCAGGATCACGACCATCAGAAGGAAAATGATCCGTACCCGGACGGAGGAAAAAAAATTAGTCCCTGTCCGTAAAATAGTAACCCACTCCCCATTTTGTCAGGATGTATTCCGGTCTGGCGCTGTCCACTTCGATCTTCTCTCTGAGTCTGCGGATATGCACGTCCACGGTCCGGACATCTCCTGAATAATCATACCGCCAGACGGAATGCAGCAGGCGCTCCCGACCGTACACCTCTCCCCGGTTGGTCACCAGCAGCTTCAGCAGATCGTATTCCTTGCTGGTCAGCTTCAGCGGCGTTCCGCGGATGGTCGCGGACTTCTTCTGCATGTTGATCGTCAGGTCCCGGATGCGCAGCACCTTGGATTCATCCTGCTCCTCTCCCATGCTCGTCCGGCGGAAGATGCTCTTGATCCGCGCCTTCACCTCGAGGATGTTGAAGGGCTTGGTGATATAATCATCCGCACCGTATTCCAGTCCCAGGATCTTGTCCATGTCCTCGCCCTTGGCAGTCACCATGACAATGGGCACCCTGGAGCTTTCCCGAATCCGCTGACAGACTTCGATCCCGCTCACCGAAGGAAGCATGACATCCAGCAGAATCATGTCATAGGCTCCCTCTTTGAATTTTTCAAGGGCTTCCTCTCCGTCAGCCGCGTAGTCCGTCTCATATCCGTCCTGTTCGAGGCTGTACTTCAGACCTTTGATGATCAGAGGCTCGTCATCTACGAGCAGTATCCGTTTCGGCATAAACCAACCCTCATCTTCTTTTTTTCCGGGCAGAAGCCCCCTAATGCGATATTCTATTGAACTCCCGGAAAAAAATCAAGTCATTTGTCGCTATATCTTAATGCTATCATATCCTATAAATCAGCGGCTGCCCCGTTGATTTTCCGTCAGGAGGCCCCCTCCCGCTTTCTGAGCATTCTTTCGCGCAGTGATGCCGCCCCCAGCGCCGCGCCAAGGATATAGAGCGGAACCGCCGTCAGGGTGTAGCGCGGGCAGGATTCAAACAAAATGTTAAACAGGCCCGCGCCAAAGAGGGAAAGGCCGATCAGGGCCTGTCCGTACTGTCTGCCTCCGGAAAGCCTGAGCAGCATCCCGGGAACGCTCAATACAAGCACGCTCAGCCAGAGCGCATACATCCAGGTGAAAAAGAATTTGAACCGCTTTCCATCAAGCCGCGTCAGGGAACGCAGCAGCGGCGTGAGGACCCTGTCCTTGGGCTTGATCTCCTCATGAAAGAAATCCGACCCGATGATTCCCCAGCCGAAGGTTCCGTCCCCGTAATTGAATTCGAGCTTGCGCGCCAGATGGTGCAGGTACCCCCAAAGCCCCATGCCCCTGATTCTCTCCAGGGAGGTTGATATCTGCGCCCGCGTCCTTTCCCGGACGGTCGGGAAGCTTCTGGAGTACATGAGGTCCTCAAAGCTGTACATGCCGGCATTCTGTTCATTCTGCCCGATCATGAAATAGTGCCCCGCCCCAAGATTCTGCTCCCGGTCGACAGCGATCATTTTCGTGCTCAGGGTTGCTTCCTGGAGCGGAAACATGACCAGACAGAAGGAGACCAGAACGAGCGCCAGCTTCATGAGCGCCCGCCTTCGCTCCTGGCGCCGGAAGACGGACACGACCTCCAGCCCCAGCACGGCAATCATGGGAATCATGCTCTGCGGCTTGATCAGATACCCCAGCGCACCCAGGACCCCGACGAGGATCCAGGGGCGCTTTTCCCCCTCCTTTTCCCGGACGGCCAGGGACACGATCGCCGTGGGAATGATCAGTGAATACCCGTCCGTATAAGGGACAAAAATCCAGGGGGTAAAGGACATGAGGCCCACATATCCCAGCGACGCGAGCGCCTCTGCGCGCCCCCCGCTCAGGCGGCGGGCAAGCCCCGCAACCAGAAATCCGGTCAGCGCGTTGAGCATACACTGGACGACCACCAGCACCAGCACGCACCGGTCATACCCTGCATCCCCTGCAAAGAAGCGAAAGACGGCCATGATCCCTGAAAACAGGAAGGTCAGCAGCAGGTTGTTGGGGCAGGTGGAAAAATAGCCGCTGTCCACATACAGGGGATTGTGGTCCACCGCGATGGTATAGGCATTGTTCATGACAATTCCCGCATCCCAGCCTGACAGATAGTAGCCGTGAAACGCCACGATCACCTGCAGCAAGAAGATGCCCAGCCAGAAAAGTATCCTGACACCCTTGGGAAAGCCCTCTTCGCCGCAGCAGCTGCTCTGGTCCATCAGTGCCGCAATCAGCATCGCCAGGGCACATCCCGTCAGAGCCAGCACCGGCTGCGGCAGAAGCAGCAGCTCCTCCCGCATCAGCCACGGTTCAATGACCGCCATGATGACCGCAAGCGCCAGCATTGTCAGCCCGGCGCACAGCCAGCGGGAGAGGGTGCGCTCCGGGGTACACATCAGTTGATCCTTCATTGCTCACATCCCAAGAAAGAAAAAACATCCCGGAGAGAGTGAACTCTCCGGGAATCGTTGAAGTGCATGTTCACTGCAGAGATCATCTTACAGATCGTTGAGGATCCGGACGATGCTGTTCATGCTGCTCTCAAGCTCCTTGTAGTCAGCTGCGGAGAGAACTTCAACCTGCTGCTGAACATTCTCCGAAATGGTCTGCAGGATGGCCGCCAGTTTTTCACGGCCCGCATCGAGAATCACGATATTGACCACACGGCGGTCATTGTCACCATGCTGACGGTCCACGTATCCCGCCTCGTACAGCTTGTCAATCAGCGGGGTGATGTTGGGCTTGGCAATTCCCAGACGGCGGGACAGCTCGGAAATGGTCATCCGGCCGGTCTCATCCAGCATGGACAGCACCTGAACATGGGACATGGGGGTACCATGGATCCTCTGGACATTCTCCATATGCAGAAGGCGCTTTTTCAGCAGCGGCATCAGTTTCAGCATGTTGACAGAAATGGAATCAGCCAGGGTGGGATCCGTAACGTGTTTCTTGCTCATTTGATTTCTTCCTCCTCTTCATCTTTGCACCTCCGGCCCGGGATGCATCTCCCAAACAGAGAATGAACGACTTAATACACCACACTGAACCTTTGTGCATCCCTATTGTAACGGATAATACATTCTTTTGCAAGTGTAAAATAACAATTTCCCTGTCGTTATTTTGCTGAATCCGCTGTTTTTCACCGTTTTCAATATTCAGGTCCGGATATCTGTCACTTTGTCAGATTCAGTGCTTCCTGAAACCCGGTTTCTTGGGCCTCTCCCTGTTTTACTCTTCATTTTTCTTCCACGGATGATAAGTGGGAACCACGGAGGCCACGGCTTCCACCGCCCGCTCATCGTTGACATCCACCACTTCCTCAAGGGTGTGGAGCATCCGGTCAAAGCGGCTGTCATCCACTTCCTCCACATGGGCGACAAAGATCTTCTTGTGTGCGGTCTTGGTCATCTTGCCGCGCTCGCTGTCCATGAGCAGCTCCTCATACAGCTTTTCCCCGGGGCGCAGCCCGATGATCCGGATGGGAATATCCCTGTGGGGCTCATAGCCATAGGCGCGGATCAGCTTTTCCGCCAGGTCCATGATGCGCACCGGCTCGCCCATGTCCAGCACATACACATTGCCGGACTGGGCCAGCGCACCGGCCTGGAGCACCAGCTGCGCGGCTTCAGGAATGGTCATGAAATAGCGGGTCACATCCGGATGGGTCACCGTCACCGGACCGCCTGAACGGATCTGATTTTCCATGAGCGGAATCACGCTGCCGTGGCTGCCCAGCACATTGCCAAAGCGCACGGCCATGCATTTCATGCTGGTCTTCTCGCCGTATTTCTGGATCAGCATCTCCGTAATCCGCTTTGTGGCGCCCATCACATTGGTGGGATTGACCGCCTTGTCGGTCGACAGCTGCACCAGCCGCTCCACGCCGTGCGCCGCGGCGGATTCCAGCAGGTTCCGGGTTCCGAAGACATTGTTCTTGATGGCTTCCGCGGGACTGCGCTCCATGAGCGGCACATGCTTGTGGGCCGCCGCATGGAAAACCACCTCGGGATGGTACAGGTCAAAGATTTCATCCAGCCGCTTTCTGTCCCGGATGGAACCGATCAGGGTCACCACCGGCGCATGCTTTGTCCCCTGCCTCTGCAGCTCGTATTCCAGCTCATATGCGCAGTTTTCATAGATATCGAAGATGATGAGCAGCCGGGGATCAAACTTCATGATCTGCCGGCACAGCTCGCTGCCGATGGACCCGCCCCCGCCGGTCACCATCACCGCCTTGCCCTTGAGGTACCCGGCAATCTCATCCAGATTCAGGTCGATCTCATCCCTTGACAGGAAGTCGGAGATGTTCAGCTCGCGGATGGAGCGGACGCCGCCCTCCCCCGGGTCGGTGACGTCTGAGGGCGTGGAGAACATGCGGGTATGGCAGTGGGCCTCATTGCACAATTCGAGGATTTCCTGCATCCGCTTGCCGGTGCCGATGGACGGCATGGCCACGATGATCTCCCGGATGCCGTACCGTTGGACCAGTCTGGGAATATCCCTGGTGGTTCCCCTGACCGGCACATTGTGAATCCTCAGTCCCTGCTTGCCCTTGGAATCGTCCACCAGCAGCACGGGATGGCCCAGCCGGTCCGGATTCTTGTTGCAGATATTGACGGCATACGCGCCGGCCTCGCCTGCGCCCACAATCATCACGGGCATCGCCTGTCCGTTGGTCCCCAGCACGCGGTCCTTTCCGGCCAGGCGCCAGAGCATCCGGACGCCGCCGATCAGGCCCATGCTCAGCAGGCCCGTCAGAATCAGCACGCTTCTGAAGAGTTCAAGGCCGGCGAACCGGTTGATCATCAGCGTCAGGCCGGCCGCCACGGAACAGATGATGGCCAGACGGCCCATGTCCTGGACGCCGGCATAGCGCCACATGATCCGGTACATGCCGCCCACCACCAGGCAGATCAGATAAACCGACAGAAGGATCGGCAGAGCCCCCACCAGTGTCAGAACGTGCCGCTGCGGAATCTCCATTTCAAAACGAAGTTCCATGGACAGGTACATGGCCACAAGGATCAGCGCGGTATCCATCACGGCCAGCGCGATGGTCCGCAGCCTCATCCTATCCAGCAGTTGCCTCATGACCTTTCCCCCTCTTCAACCCGGAGCGGCTTCATGCCTTGTCCAGGTTCATCATCACCGCCCCTTCCGGACGGATGTTCACCACCGTACAGCTTCCATGGCCGTATGCAGCCTCCATCAGCTCACGGTACCGCTCCAGCACGGCCAGCGGCACATAGGCCTGAATCGTTCCTGCAAAGCCGCCGCCATGGACGCGGGTGGCTCCCCGGCCATTCAGGAAGCGCCGGGTCAGTTCAATGCCGAAGGCCATGGCCTCCTGCGGAGAATTCGTATGCACATTCTGCAGCAGTTTCCAGCTGCTGTTGCCGGAGGCGTTGACTTCATCAAAGAACCTGTGCAGGTCCCCCTTTTCCAGGGCTTCCACCTGGTTGTCCACGCGCTTGTTCTCATCGTAGTAATGCATGGCCCGCAGCAGCGCGCGGTCTCCCACAACGCTTCGCAGGGCACAGCAGCGCCGGTTGAATTCCTCCTCCGGCAGCTCCCGGAGAACCCGGCGGCCAAACTGGGCAGCCACGCTTTCCATCTCCCTGCGGATGGCGGCGTAGTCCTCCGTCAGGTCATCGTGACTGCCGCCGGTATTGACGATGCACAGCGCATAGCCGACCGCCTCAAAATCAAAGGACAGGGC
>CACYCQ010000261.1:0-7477 GCA_902772995.1 uncultured Eubacteriales bacterium | reverse complement strand
GCCAGCGCCACATCCAGCTGCCGGTAGGGCTTTTCCTGCTTGTACTCGCTGCGCACCTTGAGCGGGCCGAAGCTGCCCTCGATCTTCACCAGGTAGAAGCAGTTCGCGCCGCCAAGCCTGTTCACGACCTCATTGAGCGATGCCTGCAGCGCCGCCATATCCGGGATGCCGTGCAGCTCCAGCGTCTCATCCGTGTCAAAGAACGTCACGTTGCAGAAGGGCACGGTCTCCTCATCAGAGGGGACGGCGATGGTGCCGTCCGAGACCGCCTGGTAAACCACGCCGTCCAGCATGATCATCTCCCCGTTGACGCCCTCAAAGGTGCCGATGCCGGTATCCCCGTGCCGCTTGAGGTCGCCCACGGGAAGGATTCCGTCAAAGTACCCCTGTGACAGGGACTGCAGCATGGCCACCTGGTAGAGCACGTCTGCGTTTTCCCCGTTCGGACCGCCCTCCCCCTCCTGCGCAAGGGAGCAGGCGGAAGGCATCACGGCGCACAGCAGCGCCAGCACCAGTACAGCCCATCTCGTTCCATTCCTCATCCTTTTTCCCGCCTCATATGATTTTCGCCCGCATTTCCGCGGGCGAAAACTGTTTTCTCCTCAGACTTCTGTTTTTCCGGTTAGAGCAGTGTGAGACATGCGCCAAGGGCCGCGAAGGCCGCCGGTCGGGCATTCCCTGGAAAAGGCATCCCGGGCACGGGGCTCAAACCGGGCGGGTCAGCGTTCCCCGATGAAATGCAGGCCCATCCGCAGCGGCTTTCCCGTATTCCGGGCGCTGCCGCAGGCCTCATGAAGGAGCTCCCGGCAGGGAGCCGGTCAGCCGTCAGATTCCTGTGAAGCCGACCGGGCTCCTGTCAGGGAATGCCTTTATGAATGGAGGACCTTGGCCCTGGACCAGGCGGAGTAATACTCCTCATTGCCGACCTTGGCATAGATGCGGACCCGCAGGTAGTATTTCTTTCCTTCCTTCAGCTTCTTGATGAACCTGTCAAGGTCCTTGAGCCGCTTGATCTTCCTGCTGTCGCTTTCGGAGAAATCGCTGTTCAGGCTGTACTCGATCTGATAACCCTTGATGTTCCTCAGGCATTTCCAGAACAGACCAACCTGCTTGCTGCCGGCGACGCCGGCCCAGCTCTCCGCGTTCGGGAAGATCATCGCCGCTTCCTCGATCATCTGCGCCACGCTCTCCTGCGTGTTCATCAGATCATCCGGGATCAGCGCCTCATGCTCCTCCAGGACCGCCTCCATCGCCATGGCCTCTGCCGCCTCTTCCACTTCATCGGCGCTGCCGCTGAGCGTCTTCATGGCTTCTTCCACCAGCCGGGCGGCCTTCTCATAGGCTCTGAGCTCCTGCCCGGCGTTCCCGGTCATCGTTTCCCTGATGGCCTGGCCCGCGGACTCCAGCATCTTCATGGTTTCATCCGCCCACCGGGCAGCCTCTTCATAGGCCTTGCGCTCTTCTTCGGCCCACTTTTCGACCTTGGGGGCCGCGGCTTCCAGCGTTTCCTTCGCCTCTTTGACCCGCCTGGCGGTTTTCTCGTAGTCCTTTTTCTCCTTCGGGGGCTTCCAGTCCGCTTTCCTGGCGGCCGCCATCCTGATCTGCTCCTGCGCGGCCTCCAGCCTGCCCATCAGATCTTCCGGATCCTTCCGGTCCTGCTCCCCGGTCCCGCCTTCCCCGTTCGGGGTCTCTGCCGCGGGGGCTTCCGGAGCGGGGGCCTCCTGTACAGGAGCCTCCACCGGCTCTGCCCCGGTCTCCTGGGCCGGAGCTTCCTCCGGCTTGACCGGGGCTTCTTCCGCGGCGGCCTGTGCCGGCTGCGCCTCGGTCTCCTCAGCGTCGGCCTTTTGCGTCCTCTTCTTCCTGGGGGTCCTGGTTCTTGTGGCCGCTGCTTTGGGGGTCGTCGTTCTGGTTCCTCTGGGCTTGCGGGTCCTGCGGGCGGGTTCCTGGGCTTCCGCAGCCGGAGCCTCTGCCGGCGCCGCTTCAGCGGCGGCAGGAGCCTCGCTCTCGTTCTGCTCCTGCGCAGCCGGGGCCTCGGCGGGGGTCTCGTTCTGCTCCTGCGCAGCCGGGGCCTCGGCGGGGGTCACGCTCTCGTTCTTCTCCTCCACAGCCGGGGTCCCGGCCTGTTCCGTTTCAGCAGTCGCGGGGATCTCGTTGACGATCTGGTCTTCCATATGCGTACTCCTTTCGTGATTGAGCGTGGTGTCCATAGTCAATGGGATAAAATTCTGTTGCAGGCGGCACTCCGCCTCCGCGGGGCGCCGGGGGGTTTGGTTCCCGCGCCTTACCGCGCGATGCGGCTGTCGACGACGGCGCCGGATACAGCAGAGACGGCGGCTCCGAGGAAGATCATCTTTATGCCGGACTCAATAAAGTAGAAGCTGATGAGAAGTCCGATGCTGACGGCGAGGACCGCGGGATGGGCGATGGAATAGATGCCCATGAGCACCTCCAGAACGCCCAGAACGATTCCGAAGATCTTCGCGGCGCCGCCCTCCTGGTTTCCGATGGCATCGATGATGGTCATCGCGCCGCGCAGGAGGAACCAGCCCGCGGTCATATAGAACAGAACGGAACTGCCCGCTTCCGCGATGCCGGGCACCGAAATGGCGACAATACCCAGGATCAGGCTGAGCAGCGCAAAGAAGAACTCCTTGTCATAGCGGCCTTCGGAGATTGCCTGCACCATGCTGACAATGCCGTTGATAAAGAACAGCAGGACGATGCAGTGCCCCGTTCCGAGGAAGGTGGCAAGCGGGGTGGCAAGCATGGAGAATCCGCCGATGATGGTCAGGATGCCCATGACGGTAAACAGGATGGTCACGTTGTTGCCGCCCTCGCAGGTGGCCTTTCCGACGACGATCGCATCAATGCCGGACTCGATGAAGTAAAAGCCGATCAGGAATCCGATGGTGAGGGCAAGCACCGCGGGATGGGCAATGGAATAGATCGCCAGACCCAGTTCCAGCACACCCATGACGATTCCCAGCACCATCAGGAGGAAGCTGCCTCCCTCTTTCCGGATGGCAAGGGCATCGAGAATGGACAGGACCCCGCGCAGGACGAACCAGCCTCCGGCCATGTACAGCATGATGGTGTTGTTCACTTCCACAGCGCCCGGGATCACCAGGCCGGCAATGCCCAGAATCACGCTGAGTATTGCAAACAGAAACCTCTTGTCATAGCGCTTTGCTGAGATCCCCTGGACGATGCCGGTGATGCCCCAGATGAAAAACAGGATGATGATGTAGTATCCCAGGCTCAGAAAGTTCGCCAGCGGCGTGCTCAGCATGGAAATGCCTCCGATGATCATCAGCACTCCCAGAATTACGATCATGGTAAAGGATGTCATTGTGTTGCCTCCTCAATAGTGTTGGGAATATTTGGATTTTTCGGATTCCGGACGGGGTTCCCCCGGGAACCCGCCGCCCCCCGGGCGGCCTCCGGTTATTTTTTTGTTGTCTCGTCTGCGGTGGTCTTTTTCTTCGCCTGCTCATGACTGCCGGTCATGTTGCACACGGGGTTGACCTTGCTGTTGTTCAGCAGAATGATATTCCCCTTGTCATCCGTGATCTCCGTGGTGCGGATGCCCATATCCGTCACATGGCCGGTGACGCCGCCCACACTCACGTAATCGCCCACATGGATGGACCCGTCCAGGATCATGAAGAAGCCGGCAAGGAGGTCAGCCGCCATGCTCTGGGCACCCATGCCAGCGGCGATGGAAATGATACCTGCCGACGCCAGCAGCGCCGTGGTGTTCACGCCGAGAATGCTGAGGATGAAGAAGCCCAGGAAGAGAATGGTGGCATAGACGACGAGGCTTTTGATCAGACTGCTGTAGGTCTTGTTCTCGAAGCCGAGACGCTTTTCCACCTGGTCCAGCACCGTGAAGACCGCATATTTGACGCACAGCGTGACCGCCACGATGAAGATCGAGGCCCAGATGGAGAACAGATTGACCCCCTTGTTCCACTGCCAGCTGAAGACATAGTCAAAGGATGACCACAGTCCGGCCGCGGAAAGCAGCAGCGCCGCAATCACAAACGCCGTCAGGAAGATGGGATATCCGTCGAAGAAGATCATCATGGGACTCTTTTTCAGATCGGCGGGCTGGAGAACTCCCCTGCCCTCCTCCAGCCCCTGAGCGACCAGCCTGCTCGCCTTCGGCTGGTACACAAGCAGCAGAACCAGCAGCAGCACAAATCCCGCCAGGTAGGAAAGCGTCAGGGCTTCGGCATCCATCTTCTGGGGAACGATCACCGCAATCGTCTTTCCGTCTTCCGAACGCGCGGACACGCAGACATTCTCCCCGTTGTATTGCGCAAAGCCCTCATAGCCGGCTCCGGGTTCATACTCAGCGAAGACCGTCGACGCCTTCTGTCCGATCATTCTGGGATTGGTATGGGCGATAAAGATGCCGTCCTTGTCATCGATGGCGGCGACAATCTTGCCTTCATTCACGACATAGTCGTTGATCGTATTGACTTCGCTCATCCGGTCGTATTCGTTCTTCAGCTCTGCGGCGCTGTAAACGGCCAGAAGGAAACCATCCGGCTGTCCCTGCGCGTCAGTCATCAGGACCGCGGCACCCATCTGCATCTGCCCCGTATAGGGATCCGCCGCAGGTTCCGTGACGATATGGGGATACCCCATCTGCACCGCGCGGTACCTGTCGATGGGGCTCGTGTCGGTGGAAAAGCCCGTATAGGTATTGCTGGAAAGGGTTTCCTTCCCGGCGCTGTCAAAACGCATCAGGTAATTGGTCCCGGCGATGCGGCTGAGCTCCCCGAGGCCGGCATGCGTCTGATACTCCGGATGATCCATCAGAAAGGACGCAAGAATTTCCGCGCGCTTCAGATAGTAACCCGAATAATTGCTGCGGACCCGGTCCGCATGGGACTTGCGCAGGGCGATCTCATTCTGGATTTCCACGCGGGAACCCATGGCGGAGATATTGGCATGGGTCCGGTTCTCCAGCTCCAGGAGCATTTCGGAGAAAGCGAAGGTGACCACAAGCACCAGCAGGATGCCCGGCCTTGTCGCCCTGACAATCCAGCTGCCGCGGGCGGCATCGGTATAGCTGCCTTCCCTGTTCCGCTGAAGCCTGCGGGACGCGTAGAGCAGGAACATCATCATTCCCAGGGCAATGACGGCCGAAATGGACAGGGCGATGCACAGGGCGTTGCCGACGGCGCTCCTGAAGGGAACCATCATCAGCAGGTCCGTCTGTTCCTGTTCATAGTACGTCTGTACTGCAAGGTACATCTTGCCCAGGAGTCTGATGAACTTGACGGCCCTTCCCTTCGACGTACGCAGAAGGGCGCTCTTCTTCTGGAAGATCCTGTTCAGTTTTTCAGTGATCTGATCGAGCTCTTCGCTGGTGAAGCCTTCCTCCATATACGCTTCCAGCCTGTCACCGATCTTGGCAAAGAGAGCGGCCTCTCCCCCTTTCAGCGCGCCCTGAATGTACTCTGCCCAATCGGTGAGGAAATCGAACATCGACATGACATTGTCGCACGGGAACTCATAGACGAGGCTGCAGGCGCTGCCGCCCGGCACGGGAAGCCGGACAAATCCCTTTCCATCCATGAGATTGTCGTTCTTCTCCCCGACCCTGATGACGGCAGGGTAGAACTCCAGATGCGGCGTGCCCGGTTCAAGGGCCTGGATGCAGTTGTTGAACGTCTCCTCCGGGCATACGGCGCCGGTGGTTAAAAGCAGTTTTCCCTTCTCATCCAGCAGGGAGACGCTGTCGGCGGAAACCCTCAGGCGCACCTGCTCCAGACCCTGTGCATCCGGCAGCCCGTTTTCCCCCTGAAGGGTCAGCATTCCAATCTCTGCGCGGGACAGAATGTCACCTTCGTAGGCTCTGGTGCGCAGATCCATATCTTTCCTGCGGGATTCGAACAAGTCCGGAATCGCCTCGAGATACTCATCGATCTCATTCAGGCTGTTGATTCCATAGATTCTGTAAACCGTGAAGAACATGACTGCCGTGAGGACCAGGAAGACGGCCACGGAAAGGAAAAGCAGCTTTTTCCCGCTCTTCTCCCTGAACAGTTCCCTGATCTCATTAATAAACTTCATCATTGTCACCTTTGGCTTTCTTGACAGATACTGTTTTGTTGCACCAGTGTACAGGAGCCGGCCACCGCCCTGGCCTCGGGGTTCTTCTCGTCCATGGTGATGAAATTCCCGTAGATCACCTATTCAGCAGTGACTTTCTCTTCCACGGTCCGGGCCGTCAGGGCGTTGGTGCGCACGGAGTCCATGCCCTTTTTGCAGGAGGACTTCGCCTTGTAGCCTTCGCTTGCCGCGATGATTTCCCCGTTCCCCGCCTTGAGACGGAAGCGGAACTCGCCTGCCTTGTCCTTGTAAACCTCAAACTTGGGGCATTCCCGGGTCTCAACCTTCTTCAGGGTCTGGTCCTCGACCGGAGCCAGCGGCGCATTGTCCTGCACGCTCCTGATGCCTTTGAGGCAGGCCTCCTTGGTGGTGTACACCTGTGAGGTGGCCACGACCAGGCCGTTGTCCGCAACCAGGTTGAAAGAGTATCCTGCCGGGGTCATCTTGACTGAAAACTTGCCCATTCTCTTGTCCTCCCACGCAAATATAATAAAATATATTAATATAATCGGATCAGCATTCGTCTCCCGGGCGCCATGCGGCAGAGGGATCTGTTCTCCAGTTATTCACGGCGGATGCGGCCTCGCACCCGGTCTCCTTCAGAAGGAAAGCATCCCGCAGGACGGGATCGGCGGCACGGCCCGTTTCCCCTGTCCCGGTCCTTCCCTTCTTTCCGGATTTCTGCAGGGTCTGTTCAAAAACAGGGGACCATGGATCCGGCGCCCTGCGCCTTCTCCCATGATCCTCAGATTTCTATAAAAGACACCCCTCAGCGGTCCGGGAAACGGACCCGGTCAGCGCAGCTGTCTCAACGCTTCCTGAGGCCCGGCAGCCTGCCGGCAAAGGGCCGGGTGCCCGCCTGCAGGCGTTCAGGGCCCGGACGGTCTCTGTCTCCCGCATGTACGGCGCGCGCGTTCACGGCCGTCCTGCGCCTGTCTGCATCTGTTCCCGCCATGAATCCGCAGTCACTTTTTATATCGTTACACGCCGCATAATTATAACAGTTTGCCATTCCCGATCAACAGGGTGTTCCACAATGTCACATGTATAAAAACACACAGCGGACGCCTTCGGGAAAGTGCCGGCGCGGGACGTTTCCGGCCGCATCGCCTGCCCGGAAGCAGAAGAATTGAGCCGGGACCGTTCCGCACCTCCCCCGGGCGGAATTCTCAGCGTCCGCGCCCGCCGGCGATCGCTCCCAGGCACATGCGGATACCGTCACGCGCCGCTCCGCCGGCGGGAAATCCACGGGCCGTGCGAAATGCTGAACCGGTATCCCTATTGATTATAGTGCTTGTCAATGTGCAGGGTCAAGGAATGTTTCGCCTTGCAGCTCAAAGCTGTCCGGCCT
>CACYCQ010000260.1:0-9436 GCA_902772995.1 uncultured Eubacteriales bacterium | reverse complement strand
CATCTGGTGGCCGCCTGCGGGGAGGGCGCCCTGGAGATCCTGCAGCTGCAGCTGCCCGGCAAGCCGCCCGTGGCGGCGGACGCGTACCTCCGGGGCCATGCCCTGGAGAAGGGAACCCGATTTGGAGGACAAGCATGACGACACCAGGTGAAAGGGGAGGACGGCCTCCCCGCAGGGAAGGCCCTGCAAAGGGAGCCCCCCGCGCCGTCAGGGAAGGGTCCCCCAGGGGGGACCGGCGAGGCGGCAGGGCAGACGCCCCCGGCACAGACCGGCGCGGCAGGGACGCCGGCCCGGTGCGCCGCCCGGAGGCGCCGCTGCTGCCCCGGCGCGTGGCGCTCATGACGCTGCTGGACATCAGCCGCGGGGGCGCCTATGCCAATCTGGCGCTGGAAAAGCGGCTCTCCGGGGTGCACCTTGAGAAGCGGGACGCCGCCCTGGTGACCCGCCTGGTCTACGGGGTCACCGAGCGGAGGGCGACCCTCGACTTCCGCATCGACCACACGCTTTCCTCGGACACCGACATCGACGCCACCCTGCGGGAGATCCTGCGCATGGGTGCCTACCAGCTCTTCTACATGGACCGGGTGCCGGGCAACGCCGCGGTGGACGAGTCCGTGCGCCTCACCCGGGCCATGGGCCTGGAGAGCCTGACGGGGCTGTGCAACGCGGTGCTGAGGAACATGATCAGGGAGCCCAAAGTGCCCTGGCCGCCGGCGGACGGGGACCCGGTCACCTACCTGTCCGTCATGATGAGCGCCAGCCCCGAGCTGGTCACCCTCCTGCTGGAGGGGTACACCCCCATGGAGGTGCGCCAGCTCCTGACCGTGCGGCCCGGGGAGGACGTGCAGGTGGTCCGGCCCAATCCGCTGCGCTGCGACGAGCGGCGGCTGTGCCAGCTGCTGCGGGACGAGGGCATCGCCTATGAGCCCGGGCGCATTCCCGGGACCCTCCGCCTGAAGGGCGCCGGGGACCTGACGCGCCTGCGGGCCTATGCCAACGGCCTGTTTTCCATCCAGGGCGAAAGCGCCGTGCTGGCCGCCAGGGTCATGGAGGCCCGGCCCGGACAGCATGTGCTGGACGCCTGCGCCGCCCCCGGCGGCAAGACCGCGGTGCTCAGCGCCGACATGATGGACAGCGGCCGGGTGCTGGCCTGGGACCTGCACCCCCACAGGGTGGAGCTCATCCGCGCCATGGCCCGGCGGCTGCAGCTGGACAATGTGCGCACCATGGCCCGGGACGCCTCCGAGCCCCGTCCGGACCTGGACGGGAGCCAGGATGCGGCCCTGGTGGACGCCCCCTGCAGCGGTACAGGCGTGATCGCGGAAAAGCCGGACCTGCGCTACCGCCTGACCCGGGAGGGGCTGGAGGAGCTGGCCCGGACCCAGCAGAAAATCCTGGACAGCGTCTCGCGCACGGTCCGCCCCGGCGGGCTGCTGGTCTATGCCACCTGTTCGGTGCTCCCCCGGGAGAACGAGCAGCAGGTCCGGGAGTTCCTGGCGTCGCACCCGGAGTTTTCCGTGTGCCCCATGGGAACGCTGCTGCCGGAGGACCTGCGCCCCCATGAAGGGGAATTTGGCCTTCAGATCCTGCCCTGGCGGGACAACATGGAGGGCTTTTATATCTGCAGGATGCGGCGGGGGAGAAACGCATGAAGACACCCCTTTGCGAAATGACCCTGGAGGAGCTCTCCGGCATCATGAAGGAAATGGGGGAGCCCGCCTTCCGGGCCGGACAGATCTTTTCCCGCGCCCAGGCCGGGGAGCGCATCCCGGAGATGACCTCCCTGCCCCTGCGGCTGCGCCAGGTTCTCTCTGAACGATTTGAGGACCGGCCGGTGGAGGTGCTGGAGCGGGTGACATCAAAGCTTGACGGCACCGTGAAGCTGCTCTACCGCCTGACGGACGGGCACGTCATCGAAGGGGTGGTCATGCGCTACCGCTACGGCAACACCCTGTGCCTGTCCACCCAGGTGGGCTGCCGCATGGGCTGCCGCTTCTGCGCCAGCACCCTGGAGGGGTGCGCGAGGAACCTGTCCGCGGGCGAGATGCTGGGGCAGGTGCACTGCGCCAATGCGCAGCTGGAGGCGGGGGCGCGCATCTCCCGCCTGGTGCTCATGGGCAGCGGGGAGCCCCTGGACAACTACGACGCGGTGGTGCGGTTCCTGCGCCTGGTCAATGACCCCGCGGGGCTGAACGTGGGCATACGGAACATCTCCCTGTCCACCTGCGGCCTGGTGCCCCGGATGCACCGCTTTGCGGAGGAGGGGCTGCCCCTGACCCTTTCCGTGTCCCTGCACGCGCCCAATGACCGGATCCGCCGGCAGATCATGCCGGTGGCGGATGCGTATTCCGTGAGCGAGGTGCTGGACGCGTGCCGCTGCTATATCCGCAAAACCGGCAGACGGGTGATCTTTGAATACGCCCTGATCCACGGCATCAATGCCGCCCCGGAGCAGGCCCGGGAGCTGGCGGCGCTGCTGCGCGGCGTGCAGTGCCATGTGAACCTGATTCCCCTCAACAGCGTGCCCGAGCGGGGCCTGACCGGGGTCAGCGAGGCGGAGGTGACCGCCTTCCGGAAGACCCTGGAGGGACTGGGCATCTCCGTGACGCGAAGGCGGGAGATGGGGGACGACATCGAAGGCGCCTGCGGGCAGCTGAGGCGAAGATATCTGCAGGGCGCGCAGGCCCGGCAAACAGACTCCTGAGGAAGGAAAAAGCGATGGCGGTACTGAGAAGCGATATTGGAAAAGTCCGTGAAATCAACGAGGACAGCGCATGGATGAACCCGGAGGCGGGCATTTACTGCGTGGCCGACGGCATGGGCGGGCATCTGGCGGGCGAGGTGGCCAGCCGGATGGCCGTGGAGGCCGTGGAGGCCCTGGCGCAGGAACAGCGCCCTGCCGGAATCCTGAAGCTGGATGCCATGATGGAGCAGGCCAACGCCCGGATCCTCGAGCATGCCCGCACCCATCCGGAGTGCAGCGGCATGGGCACCACCCTGTCGGTGCTCTGGTTCCGGGATGGCTACGGCTTCATCGCGCATGTGGGGGACAGCCGCATCTACCGCTACCGCGGGGGTGTCCTGTCCCAGATGACCATGGACCACTCCCTGGTGGCGGAAATGGTGCGCTGCCGCATCCTGACCCCGGAGCAGGCCAGAAACCATCCCCGGCGCAACATCATCACCCGGGCCCTGGGCACCGCGGGCGACAACGAGCCCGAGCTGCTCATCGCGCAGCAGCAGCCGGGAGACGTGTGGCTGCTGTGCTCGGACGGACTCTCCGGCGTGCTGGAGGACGGGGAGATGACCCGGTGCCTGAAGGAGAGCGCAAGCCTGGAGGAGGCCGGGGACGCGCTCATTGCCGCGGCCCTGGAGGCCGGGGGCCCGGACAACGTCACCCTGATCCTGACCGGCGGGAAGGAGAAGGTGTGAGATGGAAAGCAGGCTGATAGGAAAGATCATCAGCCGTCGCTTTCGGGTGGAGGAGACCATCGGCCGGGGAGGCATGTCCATCGTCTACCGGGCCTTTGACCTCAAAACCCGCCAGACAGTGGCCGTCAAGGTGCTGCGGGAGGAGTACGAGGATGACGAGGAGTACCGGGAGCGCTTCGGACGCGAGGCGCAGGTCTACCGGAAGCTGAGCCATCCCAACATCGTCAACCTCATCGCCACCGGTATGGCGGGCGGGATCTCCTACATCGCCATGGACTATGTGGACGGCAGGACCCTCAAGGAGCTCATCGCCGAGAAGCGGCGGATGGAGCCCGAGGAGGCCGTGCATTACGCCCTGCAGACCCTGGCGGGTCTGGGTCATGCCCATGCCCGGGGAATCATCCACCGGGACGTGAAGCCCCAGAACATCATGGTCAGCAGGAACGGCCAGGTCAAGGTGGCCGATTTCGGCATCGCAGGCATGGCGGACACCAAAACCCTTTCCAGCGACGGCACGATTCTGGGAAGCGTGCATTATTTTTCCCCGGAGCAGGCCAAGGGCCAGAGCGCCACGGCTGCTTCGGACCTGTATTCCGTGGGCATCATCCTGTATGAGATGCTTACGGGCCATGTGCCCTTTGAGGGCGAAACGGCCACCGCCGTGGCCATGATGCACCTGATGAAGGAAGCCCCCAGTCTGGAGGGCGAGCCCGGTGTGACCATGGCCCTTGCCGCCGTGGTGGCCAAGTCCCTGCGCAAGAACCCCGCCGAGCGCTACCAGAGCGCCGAGGAGATGACCCGGGACCTTCGCCGGGCCCTGCGCCATCCCGACGGCACCTTCATGGTGCGCCAGGAGGAGCGGGCGAGGGAACGGCAGAAAGAGCGCAGCCGGCAGCACGGCAAGCCTTCGCCCCGTACCGCGGACGAGCGCAAAAACCTCTTCGGGCTGCTGGCGGCGATCATCACCGTGATCCTGGTGGCCGGCATCACCCTGACCTCCTGGCACCTGTACCGCACGGTGTTCGTGCTGACCCGGGTCCCCGATGTGGTGGGCATGGACCAGGCGGGGGCCGAGCGGCGCATCAGCGGTGCGCACCTGAAGAGCGTGGCGCTCTTTAAGAAGGACGAGGCGCCCGAGGGGACGGTCATCGCGCAGATGCCCCAGAGCGGCTCCGAGGTGGACCGGGAGAGCGACGTGGTGCTGACCCTGTCCATGGGCACGGGCTTCAGCGAGGTTCCCCGTCTCGTGGGGCTGACCCTGGAGGAGGCGCGCCTGGAGGCGGACAAGGCGGGACTGAGCCTGGAGGACCCGGTGAATATCGTGGTGAGCGAGCAGAAAAAGGGCATGGTGATCAGCCAGGCCATGGAGGCCGGGACCACCGTCCTTTCGGGCACGGTGCTTCCCGTGGAGGTGTCCGGAGGCCGGGTCATCATGCCCAGCCTCGTGGACTGCCGGGAGGAGGACGCCCGGGAGAAGATCCGGGAAGCGGGCCTGGAGGTGGGCACCATCATCCGCAAGAAGGTGGCCAGCCGCAGCCAGGACCGCATCGTGCTCGGCCAGTCCGTGGAGGCCTTTGAACCCACCCTTCCGGACACGCAGGTGACCCTCACCATCGGGCAGTTTGACCGCCTGCGCTGCAGCTGCACCATCTCAGTACCCGTGGAGGTGCCCGAGGGAGGCGCGGATATCCGCATCACGCTGGTGGAGGAGGACGGCACCGAGTCGGAAAACTATGCCGCGAGACTGACAGTGGCGGGAAAGCAGACGGTCAGCGCCACCCTCAAGAGCGAGACCGAGGGACCCAAGAAATGGCGGCTGTACGTGGACGGCAATTTCAAGAGCGAGGCCACGGTCTACATGGGACTGGGAGGAGAATGAACGGAACACTGGTACGGGGTATCGGCAGCTTCTACACCGTGGATGTCGGCGGGAAGCAGGTGACCTGCCGGGCCCAGAAGAAACTGCGCCGCACCGGCGCCCCCCTGGTGGGGGACCAGGTGCGCATTTCCCTGCAGGAGGGCAGCGAGGAGGGCTGGATCGAGGAGATCCTGCCCCGGAAAAACCAGCTGGAGCGCCCGGCGGTGGCCAACGTGGACCTGCTGCTGCTGGTCATCGCGCCCCTTCCGCAGCCGGACCTGCTGCTGGTGGAAAAGCTGATCCTGCGCGCGCGCATGGCCGGCATCCTTCCGGCCATCTGCGTCAACAAGCGGGACCTGGGCGGGGACCTGGCCGGGGAGATCCGGCGGGGCTACCAGGATACGGGTCTGGAGGTGTTTGATGCCTGTGCCCGGACCGGAGAGGGGACGCAGGCCCTTCGCTCGCGCATGGAAGGGAAGCTGACCTGCCTGGCGGGGCAGAGCGCCGTGGGAAAGAGCTCCCTGATCAACCGGATGTTCGGTACGGAGCTGGAGACCGGCGGTCTGAGCCGCAAAACCGACCGGGGTCGGCATACCACCCGGCGCGCGGAGCTGTGGGATTTCGGGGGTACCCTGGTCATGGATACCCCGGGTTTCAGCCTGCTGGAGACGGGGCTGGTGGACCCGGACACGCTGACGGACTATTTTCCGGAATACCGGGAACTGGGGGCGCAGTGCCGCTTCCAGCCCTGTTTTCACATGAGCGAACCGGGCTGCGCCGTCCGCCGCGGGGTGGAGAAGGGGCAGCTTGGGGCGCTGCACTGGCAGAATTACCGCCGCATGGCGGAAGAAATCCGCCAGACGTGGCGGGAACGGTATCAATAAGGTCAAATACGGAATCAGGAGGCTGTCATCATGGAGATTGCGCCTTCCGTCCTTGGGGCGGACCTGTTGAACCTGGAGAGGGACATCCGTCGGGCCGAGGCCGCGGGTGTCACCTGGCTGCATCTGGACCAGATGGACGGGGTGTTTGTGCCCAACATCAGCTTCGGACCGGCGTTCGTGCGGGCCATCCGCGCTGTGACGCCTCTGACGCTGG
This sequence comes from uncultured Eubacteriales bacterium, assembly GCA_902772995.1. Lineage (GTDB taxonomy): Bacteria > Bacillota > Clostridia > Christensenellales > Aristaeellaceae > Ventricola. The sequence continues at coordinate 3,048 of CACYCQ010000260.1, read as the reverse complement.
ATGTGCACCTGATGCTTTTACGTCCTGAAAACTATCTGGAGGCCTACAAAAAGGCCGGAGCGGACCGCCTTACCATCCATGCGGAGCTGCCCGACCCTGCGGGACTGCTGAAGGAGATCCGTCATCTCGGGTGTGCGCCGGGACTGGCCCTGCGCCCGGATACGCCTGTGGAGCAGGTGGAGGAGCTTCTGCACCTGTGCGATCTGATCCTGGTGATGACCGTCATGCCGGGATTCGGCGGGCAGTCCCTGCAGGAGGAGTGCCTCAGGAAGATCCCGGTGCTGCGGGAGATGTGCGCCCGGCAGGGACTCTCGCCGGTCTTTGAGATCGACGGGGGCGTCAAGCGGAGCAATCTGGCCCTCTGCCGGCACTACGGAGTCGAAATGCTGGTGGCCGGGACCGCCTTCTTTGGGGATCCCGAGCCCGGGGAACTGGTGCGCCTGTGCCGGGAGAGCGTGGCATGAAGGCGCTGCTGGTCCTGGGGGGCGAGGCGCCCGGTGCCGCGCTTCTCAGGGCGCTTCGGGAAAAGGCGGATCTGCTTGTGGCCTGCGACCGGGGACTGGAGGCCGTGAGGAAGGCGGGGCTTTCCTGCGACCTGGTCATCGGGGACATGGACTCCGTGGATGCCCTGGTGCTTGGCGCGCTGCCTCCCGGTACCCCTGTTCGGCGGCTTCCGGTCATGAAGGATGACACGGACTGCGTGGCCGCCCTGCGGGAGGTGCGCACGCTGGGTGTGGAGGAAGTGGTGCTGACCGGGGCCCTCGGGGGCCGGATCGATCATGCCCTGGGCAATCTCCAGGCGCTCTTTGCTGCGCGGCAGATGGGCATGCGCGCCAGCATCCGGGAGGAGGGGCAGGTGATTCTGCCGCTTCTGGACGGAGAAGAGGCGGTCCTGCGGGGCGCAGAGGGGGACACCGTCTCCCTGCTTGCCTGCGGGCAGGCCACGGGGGTAACGCTGACCGGATTTTGCTATCCGCTCTCCGGCGGCACGCTGACCGGAGATCTCCCCCTGGGCATCAGCAACGTGGTCACGGGGGATCCGGCCACGGTGCATCTGGAGACAGGGAGGCTGTGGCTGTTTCACCTGAAAGCACAAAGAAGCCCGGGAGGAAGGCCGCGGTAACGCCGGATGGACACCTGACCGGAAAAACTGTGAGGCAACGAAAAAGGTTATAATGGAAGCATGATGAGAAGTGTACAGATCGTCATGCTTGTTTTTTACCCCGTGCAGGGAGAATCCTGTAATTCGGATCATACTCACGTGTAAACATGACTGCCTGTACGGCAATCGTGATAAAGCATCATTTTTTAGCTGCAGAAGCTGAGAAGTACAGCATTTTTTCCTGCGAAACATATGTTTTTTTCCCTCGACGATAAATACACGATCATTTATAATACTCATATGTATAGCTCTGCGAGGGGGCGTATTCTTATGTCTCGGCCTGTTTCCGGGGAAAACAGAACGTATCGGGTAAAGATAAAGCAACGCAACGGCGGGTATTACGTATACGAACGTACAGAGAGATATGAGAACGGCCGTATGCATAAAACAGGCAAAGATGTTCTCATCGGTAAGATTCTTCCTGATGATCCTGAAGGGAAAATAGTCCCTACACGTCCCAAAGGAAAACCTGTTCAGAATCAGACCAGTACATCAGCATCAGGAGTTACCCGGGATACTGAGCACCAGATCTCTGCCTGCGGACAGCATATGGGATCGAAGGAGATACTGGATGCGGTTGCCGAAAAAAACGGAATAGAAGAGGACATTTATTCTCTCTTGGAGAATGATATGGGTACGGCCCGGAAGCTCATATCATGTGCAAGATTTCTAACATGTACGGATGGTGAATGCCTGTCACATATCGAGACATGGCAATTGATGCATCCAATTCCATATGCAGAAGGGCTTTCAAGGGATATCTGTCACAAACTCACTGAAGAACTTGGACAAAGTGAATCTTTCCTGCAAGGTCTATCTGCAAAACGTATGCGACGAGAAAAAGACGATGTACTCATCGTTGCATACGATGCAGCTGCGGTGTCCACCTGTTCCAATCACCAGACAGATGCAGGAACTTGGTTCAACAAAGACGGCGACGGGTTAAGGACGATCAGGTTGCTTGCTTTATACTCGTCTGAAAACAATGCAGCACTCGGTTTTACAAAGCAACCGGGCAATATTCCGGATGTTGTCTCTGTCAGAAACGCCGTTTCACAATTGGGAGTCCTTACATCTAAAAACATAATATTGGTTACAGACAATGGATTTTTCAGTGAGGAAAATGCCTGTTTTTTGATAGAAAACGAAATGGGTTTCCTTATGGGGATAGAAATTGACACGAAATGGGTGATGAAACACCTTGAAGATTGCCTTGAAGATGTGCTTGATTCGAGTTGCAGCTGTTCGGAAAAAGGGTATGTCGTTGGAGTGACAAAGACCGTAGTGCACTGCTTTGAGAAGAAAAACACAAACGGAACAGAACATACACTCCGAAAGCGGATTCAACTTCACTTTTATCTGGACACAGACAAACGAACGAAGATGAAAGCGGATCTTTCTGCCACATTAACGGAAATACTGGAACTGATAAATGATGGCATGCCGATCTCTGGATTATCACCAGAAAGTCAGAAACTTGCCAACAGGTACATCCGATATAAGACCGCTTGCAACAATCAGATCGCCGCTATTGATGACAAAATCGTTACAGAAGACTGTAAATACAATGGAATATTCGCGGTCGTGGGATATGGTCATTATCCACAGGTGCACAATACAAAACTGGCTTTCCGGACCTATATTCATCGCAAACACATTGAGGATCATTTTCGCGCAGAAAAGCAGTCTGCGGATGGAAACACGGTTCGCTCGTGGTACGGTGACAACGATATGGGGCGTCTGATCATTCAGTTTGTCGCACTGATATATGAAGACACTCTCATGAATGAGATTAAACGGATTAAAGGAGAACTTGAGAACGATATCTCCCAATCCAGGAAGTCAGGAAAGGGTAAGACTTCAGCAGCAAAGAAACAGAAATTGCT
>CACYCQ010000259.1:0-23305 GCA_902772995.1 uncultured Eubacteriales bacterium | reverse complement strand
TGTCGGCAAGTATTCCCGAGTACATGTATGGAAGGATGACAGAATCATGAAAAAGTTTGTTGCGGTTCTTCTTACCCTGGCTCTGGCAATCGTCGCGTTTGCGGCAATGGCGGACGGCATCCGCGTGGCAATGATCACCGACTACGGCGACATTACCGACCAGTCCTTCAATCAGACCACCTATGAAGCCTGCGTGGCCTACTGCGAAGCCAACAACATCGAATTCACCTACTACAAGCCTGCCGGTGACTCCACCGCTGAGCGCGTGGCGATGGTGGAAAAGGCTGTTGACGAGGATTACAACGTCCTGGTCATGCCCGGATATGCCTTTGGCGAGACCGTGGCTGAGGTTCAGGATCTCTATCCGGACGTGAAGATCATCGCTCTGGATGTGAGCTCCGGTGATCTGGGCGGCGCGGAGCCGGCCAAGAACGTCTACTGCGCAGTGTATCAGGAAGAACTGTGCGGCTACATGGCCGGCTATGCGGCTGTGAAGCTGGGCTACAAGCACCTCGGCTACCTGGGCGGCATGGCGGTTCCCGCCGTTGTCCGCTATGGCTATGGCTTTGTGCAGGGCGCGAATGCTGCGGCTGCTGAACTGGGCCTGAACGATGTGGTTGTGGAATATGTGTACGGCAACCAGTTCTATGGCGATGCCGACATCACCGCCTATATGGACAACTGGTACCAGACGCTTGGCGTGCAGGTGGTCTTTGCCTGCGGCGGCGGCATCTATACCTCCGCTGCGGAAGCTGCCAAGAAGGTTGACGGCGCCAAGGTGATCGGCGTTGACGTGGACCAGGCTGCCCAGATCGACAGCACCTACAATGCCCCCGGACTCACCCTGACCAGCGCCATGAAGGGCCTGTCTGCCACGGTGAAGACCCTGCTGAAGGCGATCGAGGACGGCAAGTGGGATGAGTTTGGCGGCAAGGTTGACAACCTCGGCCTGGTGGGCGAGGATCCGGAAGCCAACTATGTCCAGATTGCTGCGAGCACCCAGTTTGGTGACGGATTCACCCAGGACGACTACAAGGCGCTTGTTGCCAAGATGTTCAAGGGTGAAGTGACCGTGTCCAATGCGATTGATGCGATGCCCGCCGTGACCATTACGGTCAATGACCGCGGAACCGTGAAATAATTGACTCGTCCGAGGGCAGAAAACTGCTCTCGGGCTTTTGACACAAGCCTCCGTTTATGCAGCAGTGCGTATATGGAGGCTTTTGTCAAAAGCCGGGATGCGGAACCGGTGGAAAAAACAGGAAGAAGTGCTTTTTCCCAGGAGAAGGCATGGACATCCAAAGAGGAGGGAAGAGACTTGGGAAGCGAATACGCAATAGAGATGCTGAATATCACAAAGAGATTTCCAGGTATCCTGGCCAATGACAACATCACCCTTCAGCTGCGAAAAGGAGAGATTCACGCGCTGCTGGGGGAGAACGGGGCAGGAAAATCCACACTGATGAGCATCCTTTTCGGGATGTACCAGCCCGAGGAGGGAATCATCAAAAAGGACGGACGGGAGGTCAAGATCAGCAACCCCAATGATGCCAACGACCTGGGCATCGGCATGGTGCATCAGCATTTCAAGCTGGTCGAATGCTTTACGGTGCTGGACAACATCATTCTTGGCGTGGAACCCACGAGCAAGATGGGGCTTTTGAAAAAGGATGAGGCCAGGCGGCGCGTGGTGGAGCTGTCCAAAAAATACGGGTTGCAGGTGGATCCGGATGCCAGGATCTCAGACATCACGGTGGGCATGCAGCAGCGTACCGAAATCCTGAAGATGCTCTACAGGGACAATGAAATCCTGATATTTGACGAGCCTACCGCAGTGCTGACGCCGCAGGAGATCGAGGAACTCATGCAGATCATGAGAAACCTGCGCGCGGAGGGCAAGTCGATCCTGTTCATCAGCCACAAGCTGGCGGAAATCAAGGCGGTGGCTGACCGCTGCACCGTGCTGCGCAAGGGCCGCTATATCGGCACGGTGAACACCAGCGATGTGACCATGGAAGAGATGTCCGCCATGATGGTCGGCCGCAATGTGAATTTCCATGTGGAGAAGCAGGAAGCGCATCCCGGGGAAGTCGTCCTGCATGTGGAGAACATGACGGTGGCCTCCAAGGCGCACAAGAACAATGCGGTCAAGCATGTCACCTTTGATGTGCACGCGGGCGAAATCGTCTGTATTGCGGGGATTGACGGAAACGGGCAGACCGAATTCGTCTACGGGCTGACCGGCCTGGAGCCCCTGGTGGAGGGCAAGATCGTCTATGAGGGAATCGACGTCAGCAAGACGTCCATCCGGGAGCGTTCCATCCGCGGATTCAGCCATATTCCGGAGGACCGGCACAAGCACGGTCTGGTGCTTGACTACACGCTGGAGGACGATCTGGTGCTGCAGCGTTACTTCGAGCCGGAATTCAACAGCCTGGGCTTCCTGCGCAGGGACAGCATCCGCAAGTATGCGCAGAAGCTGATCGAGAGATTTGACATCCGTTCGGGCCAGGGCCCGGAAACCATTGCCCGTTCCATGTCCGGAGGCAACCAGCAGAAGGCCATCATTGCCCGTGAGATTGACAAGGCCCCGAAGCTGCTTGTGGCAGTACAGCCGACCCGAGGATTGGACGTGGGCGCCATTGAATTTGTTCACAAAGAGATCGTCGCCCATCGGGACAGGGGCAATGCGGTGCTGCTGGTTTCTCTGGAGATGGACGAGGTGCTGGATGTATCTGACCGCATTCTGGTCATGTACGAAGGCGAGATCGTGGGTGAACTGGATCCCAAGAAGACCAATCCAAAGGAAATGGGCCTGTATATGGCCGGTGCCAAGCGGGATCCGGACAAGAAAGGAGCATGAGCATGCAGCCGAAAAAACAGTTGCTTCGCAATCCGGGATTTCAGACTTTCCTGGCATCTCTGATCTGTATTATTCTGGGCCTGCTGCTGGGCTTTGTCGTTCTGCTTATCATTAATCCTTCCGGAGCGTCTGTGGCCATCCAGGCCATTATGAAGAACTTCCTGACCTACTCCAAGCCGGCCAGCCAGATGAAGAACCTGGGCAATACCCTGGTCAAGACCGCGCCGCTGCTCATGTGCAGCCTGTCGGTGCTCTTTGCCTACAAGGTGGGTCTGTTCAATATCGGCGCGGCGGGCCAGTACGTGGGCGGAGCCGGGGCATGCATCTTCTGCGCGGTGAAGCTGGGCTGGGGATGGCTGCCCTGCATGCTGATGGCGGTTCTTGCCGGCGCGCTGATCGGCGCTCTCTCCGGCGTGCTGAAGGCCTACCGGAATGTGAATGAAGTCATCTCCTGCATCATGCTCAACTGGCTGACCCTCTACAGCGTGAACACGCTGCTGGCGGAAGTCAAGGAACCCACCAGCAATTACACCTACCCGATTTCCAAGCATCTGCTCATCGAGGGTGGTGTGGCCAAGACGGTCTCCAATCCTCAGGCGATTCTTCCCACCCTGGGCCTGGGAGATCTGTTCAGCAAAAACAAGTATGTGGGTATCGCGCTTCCGCTGGCCGTTCTCTTTGCCATCGGCATCTGGGTGCTCCTCAACAAGACCAAGCTGGGCTATGAGCTGCGTGCCACGGGTTTGAACAAGAATGCCGCCAAATACTGCGGCATGAAGGACAAGGTCAACATCGTGCTGACCATGGCCATTGCCGGCGGCCTGGCCGGCATCGGCGCCGCTATGCTGTTTTTGACCGGCATCACCCAGTGGAGCGTGACCCAGTCCTCCGTGCCCAGCATGGGCTTCAACGGGATTGCCGCCGCATTCCTGGGCGGACTCAATCCCATCGGGGCCATCTTCTCCTCGTTCTTTATCCAGCACATCACCGACGGCGGATCATATCTGGACATGCGGGTCTATTCCGCGGAAATCTCGAACTTCATTTCTTCCCTGATCATCTATCTGTGCAGCTTCGTGTTCTTCTTCAGGCAGACCCTGAACCGCTGGCTGGACAGGAGGCTTGAAAACAAAGGAGGGAACGACAAATGATCCTTCTGATTCAGTATACTCTGGTTTTTACCTCCGTGCTCATGCTGGTGGCCCTGGGCGGCTGCTTTTCGGAACATTCCGGCGTGATCAATATCGGCCTCGAAGGCATCATGATCTTTGGCGCCCTGGGCGGCGCTCTGGTGATGAAATACCTGCCGCCCACCACGCCGGGCTGGGTGTTCCTGATCCTGTGCATTCTGGCTTCCATGCTCTTCGGACTGCTGTATTCCCTGCTGCTGGGCGTGGCCGCCATCAATTTCAGCGCGGACCAGACGCTGGTGGGAACGGCCATGAACCTGCTGGGCGTCGCGGCGTCCACCGTCATTGTCAAGGCCATCAACACCGCTGAGAACCCGAACAACCCCTCCTCCACGATTCAGTACATCTCCGCCAAGAAGCATTTCCTGTTTGCGGAGGGCTATGAATTCAGCTGGTTCATGATCCTGGCGCTGCTTGTGCTGATTCTCTCCTGGGTGATCCTCTACAGGACCCGCTTCGGCCTGCGCCTGATGGCCTGCGGCGAACATCCCCAGGCGGCGGCCTCCCTGGGCATTAATGTCTACAAAATGCGCTATGCCGGCGTCATGATCTCCGGCATTCTGGGCGGCTTCGGCGGCCTGGTGTACATCACCGCCGGCGTGTCCGAATGGAAATTTGAAAACGGTGTGGCAGGCTTTGGCTTCCTCGCCCTGGCCGTGATGATCTTCGGCGGCTGGAAGCCTACGCGGATCGCTCTGGCCGCTCTGCTGTTCGGCCTGTTCCGCTCCCTGTCAAAGGTCTATACCGGCTTCGCACTTCTGAGCAGGCTGAACCTGCCCAGCACGGTGTACAACATGCTCCCCTATATCATCTCCCTGGTGGTGCTGGTGATCTTCTCCGAAAACTCCGCAGCGCCCAAGGCGGAAGGTATTCCCTACGACCAGTCGCAGCGGTAGACTGGAGGATCCCGTACAAAAGGCCAGCTTTCCAGCTGGCCTTTTGCGATGCCTCCGGGAAAGGGCAGATTGCCACCCCCTGTTAAAGCAGATATAATACACGGGAAACAAAGGCTGGGAAAGGGAGGGGAAGGACGCATTGAAAAAGGTCTTGGCCGGGGCGGTGCTGTTTTCCCTTGTGCTGCTGCTGCTGTGTTCCCAGTGCTCGCCGCTGTACCCGCTGAATATATGGGACGACGCCAACTGTTTGCTGACCGTGGGGCGGGCCATGCGCCACGGAGCGGTGCTCTACCGGGATATCTACGAGCAGAAGGGACCGCTGCTGTATGTTCTTCACGCGCTGGCTGCCTGGATGACGGAATCCAGCTTCCTGGGCGTCTTCATCCTGGAGGTCCTGTTTCTTGCGGGAACCCTTGCAGTGCTGTGCAGGACGCTGGGAGGCTGGAGCCTTCGCGGCCTGAGTGCGGCGGCGCTGTGCATGGCCCTGACGGTGGCCTCTCCGGTATTTTGCCAGGGGGACAGCGCGGAGGAATTCTCCCTGATCTTCCTTTGTGTGCCGCTCATGCTGACACGGCGTACCGACGGACGTCTCGGCGCGCGGGAGGCCTTTGTATGCGGAGCGTGCGCGGGCTGTGTGGCCATGATCAAGTACAGTATGCTGGGGCTGTTTGCGGGGCTCTGCCTGGGACAGCTGGCGCTGCTGCTGGGAGAGGGCCGGGGAAGGGAGCTTCCGGCACAGATCGGCGCATTTGCCGCGGGAGCTCTGGTCGTTTTGGCCCCGGTGACGGCTGTGCTGCTGTCAAGGGGCGCGCTGGGGGCGGCGGTGGAGGCCTATATTGTCAACAATATCTTCCATTATGCCCTTCGCAGCGATCTGAGCCGGATGACGGAGCTGCTCCGGGGAAACGCACTGTACCTGCTCGCGCTGCTGGCGGGACTGGTGCTGTGTGTCCGGCGCCTCCGGGAGCACAGGAGGGAGACTGTCCTCTGCCTGGCCATGGCGGCGGGACAGCTGCTGATGATTGCCGCCAGCCGGATCTGGGCCTACAGCCTGCTGGCCATGGCGCCCTTCCTGGTGCTGGTGCCCTGGGGCCTTCAGGAGGGCGCACGGCGGCTGCCCGGGGCGGTTTACGCCCTGGCTCTGCCGGCAGCGCTGGCCCTTGCCGGGGGACTGACGCCCAATGCCTATCTGCGGGGGATCCCTCTGGACAACACCGCGCAGGGCCGGCTGGCGACGTACATGTATGAAAACGCCTCGCTGCTGCAGTACAGCCATCTGGATGACGGACTGTACCTCACCAGCGGCGCGCTGCCGGTCACCCGCTTCTTTGTCCGTCTGAACGTGGACTTTGACGAGATGAACAGGGAGCTGGACCGGTATCTCGTGGAGGCGGTCCCGGATTTCGTGCTGGTGTCCTGGCGGGAGCTTCCCCCGGAATTTGACCGCTATCACCTGATTGCCACGGATGCCACCTATGACGACAGCGGACGCATGAACAAGCTGCTGTATCTCTACAGGAGGGTCGAAGTGTGAAACACAAGCTGCTGCTTTTTGCACTGTGCCTGGCGGTGTCGCTGTCTGCGCTGCTTCTGGCCAGCACCTCCTCGCCGGTCTATGCCACCAACTTCTGGACGGACAGCAACATCTACATGACCATGGGGCGGGGGATCCTGGCAGGGAAGGTCCCCTACCGGGACCTGTTTGACCACAAGGGCCCTCTGACCTTCTTCATCTATGCCGCGGGGGCCCTGATGGACGGCAGCGGCTTTGCCGGGCTGTTTGTGATGGAGGTGCTCTCCCTGGCGGCAGTGCTGCTGGCCGGGGCGGCCCTGCTTTCATGGACGGGGAGAGGGGCAGCCTGGCCCCTCCTGCCGCTCATTTCCCTGAGCGCCGTGTGCTGCACGGCCTTCAATCAGGGGGGGAGCGCGGAGGAATTCTGCCTGCCCTTTCTGGCCTGGAGCGCAGCGCTGGCAGGGCGTCAGCTCTCCGGGGGAGGAAAGCGGGATGCCCTGGCATTTGGGCTGTGCACGGGGATGCTGGGGATGATCAAGTACACGGTCATCGGCATGAATGCGGGCCTGTTCGCCTTCTGGCTGCTGCACAGCCTTCGCCGCCGGGAGGGGATACGGACGCTTCTGGGCTTTGCGGCCGGTGTGGCCCTTGCGGTGCTGCCCTTTGCCCTTTACTTTGGGTCGGCGCACGCCATCGGGGCGGCGCTGGACGGCTATCTGTGGCAGAACCTTCGCTATGCCGGGGAGCCCATGTCCCTGACCGGGCACCTGTATAATGCCCTGGCCTACCTGCGGACCCAGAGTGTGATCAATCCCTTCCCGGTGGTGCTGTGCCTGCTGGGCATGGCAGGATGGATTCTGGAGGCTGTGCGCAGGCGCAGCTTCCTGCTGCTTCCGGCATTCCCTGCTTCTCTGGGGCTCCTGCTTCTCACGGTGTACTGGGGGGAAATGGCCCATCCCTACTATGCCCTGGTGTTTGCCGCACCGGGCATCCTGGCTTTCCTGCTTCTTCCGCGGTGCCCGGTGTCCCGCCTGCCCCTGCGACTTCAGGCGGCGGCCTTTGCCCTGCTGGGGCTGCTGGCGCTGCCCTCGGCGCTGCTGTGCTGCCGGGCGCCGGAGCTGCTTCGGGTGCGCCGGGAGGACATGCCCCAGGTGCATTTTGCAAAAATCATGGAAGAAGAACACCCCGGGGCGACGCTGCTGGACCTGACAGGCCACGATCAGGGGTTCTACCTGGCCTGCGGGACGCTGCCGGTGACCCGGTATTTCTGCGACAACAATCTGAACAGCGAGGAAAAGAAGGCGGCCCTGGAGGGGTACCTGGCCGAAGCCAGGACGGATTACGTGGTCTGCGTCTGGCGTACGGCAGGCGAGCGCTACGAGCAGGTCGCCGAGGAGGACGGACTGTTTGACCTGGCGTCGGAAAAGCATTATGTGCTGTACAGGAGAAAGGAAGTGGCGCATGGAGCGGTACCTTGAGGAGAAAAGCCTTCGGAGCCTGGAGGAAGCCATTCTGAGGGCGGAGGGATTTTCGCCGGAGAATGCGGAGGAGATTGCCGACGTCCTGATGCTGTCGGACCTGTACGGCATCGAAAGCCATGGCGCCCAGAGGCTGTTCTTTTATCACCAGAACATCCGGGAGGGCATCATCCGCGTGAAGGCGGAGCCTGAGGTGATCAGGAGCACGCCGGTCTCCGTCCTCATGGACGGGCATTTCGCCATGGGCCATCTGGTGGGGATCCGGGCCATGGAGGAGGCCGTGCGCCGCGCACAGACCGCGGGTGTGGGGATCGTGACGGTGCGCAATTCCACCCATTTCGGCATAGCGGGATACTACACCAAAATGGCGGCTGACCGGGGGCTGGCGGCTTTTTCCATGACCAACTCCGCCCCCTTGGCGCTGCCGACCTTCGGGGCGGAGAAGATGATGGGCACGAATCCCTTTGCCTTCAGCATGCCGGCGGACCCCTTCCCCTTCTGGTTTGACGCATCCACCACCGTGGTGACGCTGGGCAAGGTGGAGGTGTACAACAAGCGGGAGAAGGAAATGCCCCGGGGCTGGGTGATGGACGGGCAGGGCGGGGACCTGCAGCAGGCGGCTTATGCCAACCGGATCCTGCTGTCCCCCGAGGACGGCGGGCTGCTGCCCCTGGGAGGCTCGGGGGAGACGATGGGCGGTCACAAGGGATACGGCCTGTCCGTCATGGTGGAGCTGCTGACGGGCGTGCTGTCCTGCGGAGAAACCGCGCCGGAGCTCGCGGGCGGCAACGAGGGACATGCGTGCCATTTCTTCCTGGCCTTTGATCCGTCGCTCTTCGGGGATCCGGCCGGGATCCGGGACAGGGCGAGCGACTACCTGCAGAAGCTCCGGGACAGCCGGAGGCAGCCGGGTCATGAACGGATCTTCACCGCGGGGGAAAAGGCGGAGCAGACCCGCCTCAGGAGGCTTCGCGAGGGCATCCCGGTGGACGGGAGGACGTGGACGGAGATCCGGACAATCTGCGCAGAACTTGGGGTGGACCATCCGGCGCTGGCCCGGGAGGAGGAAAGCCATGATTTATGACCGCCTTGAAAATGCGGGACGCTACCGGGGGATCGCTCCGGTTCTGGATGAACTGATTTCCTTTCTGGAAACGCACGATGTGCAGCAGCTGCCGGAGGGGCGCACGGAAGTGGACGGGGAGCGGCTGATGATCAATGTCATGTCCTGCACCTACCGCCCCCTGGAGGAAGCGGACTACGAGGTGCACCGTGACTACGCGGATGTGCAGGTCTCCTTTACGGGGGATGAATCCCTGGCGGTGGCAGCGCGTTCCCCGGATCCGGAGCAGGAGCGGGAAACCCTCTTTTACGGGAAGGGGGAAACGCCGCAGGTCATCTTCCGCCTCATGCGGGGCTGGTTTGTGCTGGTCTGGCCGGGAGAGGGGCACGCCCCGGGCATCGGCTGCGGGCAGGGGCGCAAGATGTGCGCCAAGCTGCGCATGGTCCCGGAGGGCAGGTAGAAGGAGCATCTGAGGGAGGAATTTTTCCGCCGCGGGCAGGCTTTCCGAAGGAGAGCCCCGGCGGGAGCGTGGGGAGGGAAGAGATGAAAAACATGAAACGGGTGCTGATCTGCCTGCTTGTCCTGTGTCTGGCGGGGGGAGCGGCGTTTGGAGCCCTGATGGGAATCCGGCATGTCCGGCATCTGTATTATCAGATGCTGGGACTGGTGGATTCAGTGGGAAGCCAGGTGGCGGATCTGTACCGGATGAACGCCCAGGAATATGCCACCCTGATGCGTGAGCAGAAGGAGAAGGGCATGGTTCCCGTATTTGACTACGGCTGGATGAATGCGGGCAATCACCTGATCTGCCATGCGCTGGGGGAGATTGACGGGGAAACCTACACCAACAGCCGGGAAGCCTTTCTGGCATCCTATGAAAAGGGCTACCGGGTGTTTGAGGTGGACTTCATGATGACCGCTCAGGAAAACGCGGTGGTGCTGGGCCATGACCTGGAGTGGGCAAAGGGCGGAGAGGACAGCTACAGGGCCTACATGAGCGGCGGCGGCAAATTCACCCGCATGGACCTGAAGGACTGGATCGCCCTGATGCATGAATATCAGGATATTTACCTGATCACCGACACCAAGTACACGGATGAGTGGTCCGTCCGCCTGCTCTTTACCCAGCTGGTCTATGAGGCGAACCGGATGGACGCGACCGTGATGGGGCGCATCATCCCCCAGGTCTTCAGTGAGGGCATGTACCGGACCCTCATGGATCTGTACCCCTTCAGCTCGGTGATCTACACCCTGTACATGACCGGGGGCTGGACGGCGGACTCCGTGGAGGAGATGTGCCGGCGCACCGGAATCGGGTTTGTCACCATGCCGGTGTGGGTCACGGACCGGGATCCCGTGGCCCAGTGGAAGGAGCACGGCCTGCTTACGGCCATCCATACCGTTAACGACCCGGAAGAGGCGAAGAGGTATCTGGAAAAGGGATTTGACATGCTGTACACGGACAGCCTGAACCCCGACGATTTTGCAGAGGAGGAAGAAGAATGAGGATCGTGATGCTCAACGGGTCTCCCCGCAGGAACGGCAACACCGCACTGGCGCTGGCGGAAATGGAGAAGGTCTTTGCGGCGCAGGGAGTGGAGACGCAGGTGTTTGAGGTGGGACGGGAAGCCGTCCGGGGCTGCATGGCCTGCAATTTCTGCGCGGGGAAGGGACGCTGTGTCTTTGATGATGTGGTCAACCGGATCGCGCCGGCCTTTGAGGCATCTGACGGACTGATTGTGGCCTCCCCGGTGTACTATGCCTCCGCCAATGCCACCCTGGTGGCGGTGCTGGACCGGCTGTTCTACAGCACGTCCTTTGACAAGACCATGAAGGTGGGCGCCAGCGTGGTGGTCTGCCGAAGGGGCGGCGCCAGCGCGACCTTTGACGAGCTCAACAAGTACTTTACCATCTCCGGCATGCCGGTTGTCTCCAGCAGGTACTGGAACAGTCTCCACGGCAGGACGCCGGGTGAAGCGCAGCAGGACGAAGAGGGTCTGCAGACGCTGAGGGTGCTGGCCCGGAACATGACCTTCCTGATGAAATCCATTGCCCTGGGAAGGGAACAGTTCGGCCTTCCCGAAAAGGAAGCCCAGACGGCCTGGACCCACTTTATCCGCTGAGAGCGGAGCGGGAGCAGTGCAAAGCGCGGGGACCCGGGAGAAAATGTCTGCCGGGAAAGGCGCCATGTGAGGATGGGGCTTGACCGGTTATGGGGCTAGCATGTAGACTGAAGGGGCCATCAGGAATGGCAGAAAGGGAGGACACCCCCATGAAGTTTTATATCTGCAAAGGCTGCGGCAATATCGTGGCTTATCTGAGCAAAACCGGCTGCAATGTGAAGTGCTGCGGCCAGGAGATGGTGGAGCTGGTGCCCAATACCACGGACGCCGCCGGGGAAAAGCATGTTCCGGTGGTGACATGTGAGGGCAAAAAGGTCTGCGTGAAGGTGGGCAGCGTCGCCCATCCCATGCTGCAGGAACATTCGATTCAGTGGATCGCCCTGGAAAGCAAAAAGGGAATGCAGCGCAAGCAGCTGGCACCGGGTGAGAAGCCGGAGGCATGCTTTATCCTGACCGAGGACGATGAGCCGGTTGCAGCCTATGAGTACTGCAATCTGCATGGCCTCTGGAAGACGGAGATCTGAGGAGCTCCTTTCAGGGAAACGGCACAGAAATAAACAGAACAGGGGGTCTGGAAACCAGAAAGGGATGGTTTCCGAATCCCCTGTCTTGTTTTCTGGCAGGGAGGAAAAGCGCCTCCTCCCGGACCGCCGGGGACAAATCCTGTTCCCCGGGAGATGATAGGATGAAAGGAGGAAAACCAGGATGTGGAGTCCTGCTCCGGATCTCAGTACGCCGACCAAGCTGAAGAAGTATATCGAGAAGGAATTCAAGAGAGCGCTGGAAATGGCAAATGGAGACTGGCTGGCGGAAAAGTTTCTCAGGTCGCCCTACGCGGCAAGGAGACAGGCCGCCATTGTCAATATCAGGGAAGATGTGGAGAGTACGCTGGAAGATATCGGAATTGAAGCTCCCTTCCCTACATATCTCAGATATGAACTGTTTACCAGGTATTACAACACGCTGTTTGATGATGATTATAATCTGCGGATCGGCGCCGCACTGTGGATCCTTGAAAAGCTCTGGACATCCGGCAAGCTCGGCGAGGCTCTGAAACTGCTGCCGGAAATCGATTACGGAAGTGATGAGGCATGGCGCCTGCCTCCGGGGTTCCGTCACCCCTGCTTCAGCAACGAGATGATCACCTCTGTGATTTGTGCAATCACCTACCGGTATCCGGGAGAACAGGATGAGCCGGTCGTCAACCGGAAAAATGCAAAAGGGATCCTGCCGGAGCCGGAATGGCTGGAGCTGATGACCCTGCTGCCCAAGGAAGACGTCATCCATGCATGTACCGAGTTCACTGAAAAGACACAGGAGATCATGATCCGTTACATGATGGGGCTGCACTATTATGAAAAGGAATGCCGGAAGATACGGATGAGGATATGCGGGGCGGGCGATCCGGTGCGCGGTCCCATGCTCAGCGGACAGCAGCCGGATTCAGAGGAAGTGCGGAAACTTGTAGGGCCGCTGTTTGGCAAAAATCCGGATACGCTGACCACCGCAGCCGCAAGGATGGCGGTTGATATCAGAGACATGGTATCGAAAATGGATGACTATGAGCGGCACTTTGAAGACCTGCTTATGCTGGATTCGCGGTCCCTGCGCAGGGAAGCGGACAGCAGGGAGGTGGCGGAGGCCCTGATGGGCTTCAGGATAGACGACCCGTATGCCATGTGTTTTGCCCTGTTCTTTCTTGCGGACATCCCGAAGGACAATGTATGGTTTTTCCGCTCCGTATGCTCCCTGATGCATATGTCGGGCCAGATGCTTCCGTGGAATGAGGAAATGGAAGACATAGAAACGGCGGATGAACAGTGGGATGAGCGTCTGACGGACTTCACCCGGATCTGCCGGCTGGAACAGGAGATGCCGCCGGAGGAGCTTGACATGCTTCACAGCTGGCACGGAAACAGGAACCTGGCGCAGATTGTCTATGATCTGTCCCGGAGCGTGGTGCCCATCGGGATACATCCTTTTGAGAAGGAACGAAGGCAGTTGGTTGACGAGGGCATGGACAGCGAAGTGGCCCGGAAGGTAACGGAGATTGCGGAACTGCTGTTTGTTCCCAGATTCCGGTCAGCCCTGTACAGGGGGGAATACTGGGGCGAGGAGGAAGACCGGGACGAAAAGGAAGACCGGGACGAAAGGGAAGACCGGGACGAAGAGGCAGACCGGGACGAGGAGGAAGCGGAGAAGGAGTCTTCCCGGGATGCGGGGCGGCGGGAGAACCTGCAGGGCGATGCGGATGAGCTGAAGCAGGTTCAGGAGGAGCTGAAGAAAGCCAAAAAGCAGATCAAGAACCTGCAGAGCGCGCTCAGTGAGGAGAAACGCACGGCGGATTCCGACAGGGCGAAGTATGAGCGGGACCTGAAGGTCCTGCGGATGGAGCACCGCGAGCTGTCGGACCTGCGTGAGCTGCTGTTCAACCAGGAGAACGAGATCAGGGAGACGCCCACGAAAGGCTACACCTATCCCTATGAAACCAGAAAGCGGACCGTCGTGTTCGGCGGGCATGACACGTTCCTCAAGGCGATTCGGCCCATGCTGCCCACGGTCAAATTCGTGGATTCCTCCATGCTGTCGTTTGATCCCGGAATCGTCCGGAATTCGGAGGTGGTCTGGGTGCAGAACAACTGCATGTCCCATCCGCAGTACTGGTCCGTCGTCAGGAACTGCAAGCGGTTCGGGGTGCAGCTGCGCTACTTTGGATTTGCCAGCGCCGAAAAGTGTGCGGAGCAGCTGGTGACCGAAGATCTCAGGTAAAATATAAAAAGCCAGGACTTCCCGTTGGAAAGTTCCTGGCTTTTTGGCGTTTATTCCCGCGCTGCAGCCCGGGCGCGGGCGGCGGCTTTCTTTCGGAGCTCGGTGTCCAGAATGCGCTTGCGCATGCGCAGATGCTCGGGAGTTACCTCCAGCAGCTCATCATCATCGATGAACTCCAGACATTCCTCCAGGGACAGGGTCTTCATGGAGGTCAGCTTCATGGCGGTTTCCGCGCCGGCGGCGTTGCGGATGGAGGTCAGATGTTTCTGGCGGCAGACATTGACGTCAATATCGCCGCTGCGGGCATTCTGGCCCACGATCATGCCGCAGTACACCGGGGTGTTCGGCCCGCAGAACAGGGTGCCGCGTTCCTGGGCGTAGAACAGGCCGTACATGACGGCCTCCCCGGTCTCGGTGGAGACCAGCGCGCCCACGTTCCGGTGGGGGATATCGCCCTTGAAGGGCTCATAGTGATCATACACGGAGCTCATGATGCCCTCGCCGCGGGTGTCCGTCATGAACTCGGAACGGTAGCCGAACAGGCCCCGGCTGGGAACGGAAAACTCCAGACGCACCCGGTCGGTTCCGGCCATGTTGTCCATGACTCCGCGGCGGCGTCCGAGCTTCTCGATGACGGCGCCGGCATAGGCGGCGGGCACGTCGCAGACCATCTTCTCAATGGGCTCGGTGAGATTGCCGTATTCATCCTGGTGATAGAGCACCTCGGGCTTGCTGACCTGGAACTCGTAGCCCTGGCGGCGCATGGTTTCAATGAGCACGGACAGGTGAAGCTCACCGCGGCCGCTGACCCGGAAGGCATCCGGGGAGTCGGTTTCCTCGACCCTCAGGGACACGTCTGTCTGCAGCTCGCGCATGAGGCGGGCGCGCAGGTGGCGGGAGGTGACATAGGTTCCCTCGCGTCCGGCGAAGGGGCTGTCGTTGACGGAGAAGGTCATCTGCACGGTGGGCTCGGTGATCTTGACAAAGGGAAGGGGTTCAATGGCGTCGGTGGCGCAGATGGTGTCGCCGATCATGATGTCCTCCACGCCGGTGATGGCCACAATCTCGCCCATGGAGGCTTCGGTGATGGGCGTGCGCTTGAGGCCGTCAAAGGAGAACAGGGAGGAAAGACGGAAATTCTGGTACTTGGCATCCGAACCGTAGGTGGCCCGGGAATACATGGTGTTGAGGCGCAGGGTGCCGCGGGTGATGCGGCCGATGCCGATACGGCCCACGAAATCATTGTAATCGATGGTGGATACCAGCATCTGGGCAGGCCCCTCGGGATCGCCCTCGGGAGCGGGAATGTACTTGAGGATGGTCTCAAACAGGGGCTTGAGGTCCGTTCCGGGGGTGGACAGGTCAAGCGTGGCGGTGCCGGTCCGGGCGCTGGCATAGACGATGGGGGTATCCAGCTGGCTCTCGTCGGCATCCAGGTCGATCATCAGGTCGATGGCCTCGCTGACCACCTCCTCGCACCGGGCATCCGGACGGTCCACCTTGTTGACTACCACGATGACGGGCAGGTTCAGGGCCAGGGCATGCTGCAGGACGAAACGGGTCTGGGGCATGGGCCCCTCAAAGGAGTCGATGAGCAGCAGCACGCCGTCCACCATCTTGAGCACGCGCTCCACCTCGCCGCCGAAGTCGGCATGGCCGGGGGTGTCCACGACGTTGATCTTCACATTGTTGTAATGGACGGAGGTGTTCTTGGAGAGGATGGTGATGCCGCGCTCCCGTTCCAGCGCATTGCTGTCCATGACGCGGTCGGCAACCTGCTGGTTCTCCCTGAATGCGCCGCCCTGCTTGAGCATCTCGTTGACCAGGGTGGTCTTGCCGTGGTCAACATGGGCGATAATGGCGATATTTCGGATATCTTCTCTGATTTGTTGCATGGTGGTTGTTTTCCTTCTTTCTCTGACAGCGTCAGTCACCGTTGCGGGAGGCGGTATCGCTCAGCTGCAGGCCTTCATTGTTTTCCAGGGCCCAGCGGATGGACCACTCGTTTTCAAACAGGATGACGTCCCGGTCATGGGCGTCCCTGGCCACGGAGGTGGTGGAGGACAGCTTCAGGTCCTCCGGCGCCTTCGGGCTGCTCACGATCCAGCGGACGAACCGGTAGCCCAGCATGGTCCGGTGGATTTCGGCATTGTACTCGGTGCGCAGCCGGTGTTCAAGCACTTCAAACTGCAGCATGCCGACCACGCCGACGATGATCTCCTCGAACCCGATGCCGGGACGCTTGAAGGTCTGGATGGCGCCTTCCTCGCTCAGCTGGATGACGCCCTTGACGAACTGCTTGCGCTTCAGGCTGTCCACGCTGGAGACCCGGGCGAAGAATTCGGGAGCGAAGACGGGAATGCCGGCATAGTGCAGTTTTTTGCCGGTGCACAGGGTGTCGCCCAGCGCAAAGATGCCCGGATCAAACAGCCCGATGATATCACCGGGATAGGCATCCTCCACGGTTTCCCGTTCATCGGCCATGAACTGCTGGGGCGCCTTGAGCTGAACCATCTTCCCGCTGCCGCTGTGCCAGACGGTCATGCCCTTGGTGAACACGCCGGAGCAGATGCGCATGAAGGCCAGACGGTCCCGGTGCTGGGGATTCATATTGGCCTGGATTTTGAAAATGAAGCCGGAAAAGTCCGGATCCGTGGGAAGCACCTCGCCCTCAGCGCTTTCATGGGGACTGGGCGGGGTGGAATACTCCAGGAAACGGGTCAGGAACGGCTCAACGCCGAAGTTGGTGATGGCGGAGCCGAAGAACATGGGGGTCAGTTCCCCGCTGCGGACCTTTTGCAGGTCGAAGGCATCGCCGGCAACGTCCAGCAGCTCGATTTCATCCATCAGCCGCTGATGCAGACGCTCTCCGAGCAGCCCGGCCAGCTCCGGGTCCTCCACCGGGATGTCCTGCTTTTCCACCATGGTGCGGCCATGGTCCCCGGAGGTGTACAGCTCCACCATCCGGGTATCCCGGTGGTAGACGCCCTTGAAGTCGCCGTCGATGCCAATGGGCCAGTTGACGGGGCAGGCCCGGATTCCCAGCACCTGCTCGAGCTCCTCCATGAGGGAGAACGGGTCCTTGGATGCCCGGTCCATCTTGTTGACAAAGGTGAAAATGGGAATGCCCCGCTGGGAGCAGACCTTGAAGAGCTTGATGGTCTGGGCTTCCACGCCCTTGGCGGCGTCGATGAGCATGACGGCGCTGTCAGCCGCCACCAGAACCCGGTAGGTGTCCTCGGAAAAGTCCTGATGTCCCGGGGTATCGAGGATATTGATATGATAACCGTCAAATTCAAACTGCATGGCGGAGGAAGTGACGGAGATTCCGCGCTGTTTTTCGATGTCCATCCAGTCGGAGGTGGCGTGTTTGTCGGATTTTCTGGCCTTGACGGAACCGGCTGTACGGATGGCGCCGGAGTACAGCAGCAGTTTTTCGGTCAGGGTGGTTTTTCCCGCGTCAGGATGGGAGATGATGGCAAATGTCCGCCTCCGCCGGGTTTCGGCTTCAAGCTGCGCCTGTGAAAATGGCATTTTTTTCCTCCTGGTCAAAGAATCATAATGCGGAAGTATAACACAGGTGCGGAGCAAAGAAAAGAAAGCTATCTGCTGAAATCAAAGAAAAAAACCGACCTGACCATAAGGAACGGCACCCGGCGGTGTTTAGGAGGAGGGGAAAAGAGAGAGGGAAAAAAAGGAAGGCGTGATTCGTTTGTTTGACATAAGGGCAAAAAGGGTGTATACAATACCAACAATCTGCTGAAAGGGAAATGTGAATGGCGATAGCAATTCAAATCGAGCTTGATCTGCTGTGTCTGATCTTTCTGGTGGTGATCGCCAATCAGTGTATCCGGAGTGTGAACCAGAAGCTCAACAGGGTGATCTTCAGAAACATCGTGCTGGGCATCATTGCCGCACTGACGCTGGACATCTTCTGGGTCCTGATTGATGGAAGGCAGTTTCCAGGCGTGATTATCCTCAACAAGCTGGTCAACGCTCTGTTTCTGTCCTGCGCCTCCAACCTGGGGTGCCTGTGGTATCTGTACGTGCTGGAGTGCCTGCAGGCGCGTCTCTCCCGAAGGCGTATCCTTCTGGTCATGACGCCGGGCATCATCATGACCATCCTGAACCTGCTGTCCATGAAAACCGGATGGGTTTTCTGTATCAACAGCGAAAACGTGTATATCCGGGGACCCCTGTTCTGGCTGCAGAGTCTGGTGTCCCTGGGTACGCTGCTGGTGTCCCTGCTGCATCTGGTCATCCGGGCGCTGCGCGGTGACACCGGGCTTCCAAGGGAGGATCTTCGGCGGCTGCTGTTCTTCTATATCCTCCCGGTGGCGGGTACCCTGGCTGCCCTGCCCTTTCCCGGAATGCCGGGAACATGGACCTGCGGCGCCGTGTCGGTGCTGCTGATCTATATGGATGCACAGGACAGGGAGATCATCCGCGACGGACTGACGGGACTTAACAACCGCAAGATGCTGGAGGCGGTCTACGCGGACTACAACCACCAGATTTCGGACAGGAAAAAACTGGTGGTATTCATGCTGGATCTCAATGCCTTCAAGGCGATCAACGACAATCTGGGGCATACCGTGGGCGATGAGGCCCTGATGGAGGTGGCGGTCATCCTGCGCTCCAGCGTGACGAACCTTCGGGGAACCGTGATGCGCTATGGCGGCGATGAATTCCTGATACTGGGATTTTTTGACTCGGACCAGGAGATCCAGGAATTTGAGGACGGAATCCGGAGCCGGTTCCGGGAATGGAACGAGAAAAACCAGCGGAGCTATCTGCTTGAAACCAGCATCGGCAGACATGAGTGCGCCAGGGGGGAAAAGCTGATGGATGCCATTGCCCAGGCGGACGAGGAACTGTACCTGGAAAAGAAGAGGCTGAATGTGGGCCGATAACAACGAACCGGAGAAGGAATCTTCTCCGGTTCAGCTGTATTATTGAGGCATTCTTGCGCGAAGGGCGGCGACGCGGTCCTGTCCCAGACGGATCGCCTCTTCGGTCTGACGGGGAGCCGGACCGCCTTCCACGCTGCGCTGGGAGACGCACTGCGCAATGCTGCAGGCATCAAAGACATCCGCCTCAAACAGGGGAGAGTAGGTCCTCAACTGCTCGAGGGTCAGGTCGAGGATGGCCAGACCCTTCTGCTCGCACTCAAGGACCATCCTGCCGATGACGGCGTGGGCATCCCGGAAGGGAAGCCCCTTTTTGACCAGGTAATCCGCGGCGTCGGTGGCATTGGTGAAGCCGCCGGCGGCACAGGCCGCCATCCGGCGGGTGTCAAAGGTGCAGGTGGACAGCATGGGCGTGAACACGGACAGCGCCTTGGTCAGGGTGTCCCGGGCGTCAAAGAGGGCTTCCTTGTCCTCCTGCATATCCTTGTTGTAGGCGAGGGGAAGGCCCTTCATGGTGGCAAGCAGGCCCATCAGGTCGCCGTAGACGCGGCCGGTCTTGCCCCGGGTGAGCTCGGCCATGTCGGGATTCTTCTTCTGGGGCATGATGGAGGAGCCGGTGGAATAGGCGTCGTCCATGATCACAAAGCGGAACTCATGGCTGTTCCAGAGGATCAGCTCCTCGCAGAAGCGGGACAGGTGCATCATGGCCACGCTGGCGCTGTAGAGATAATCGAGGATGAAATCCCGATCCGACACGCCGTCCAGGCTGTTGTGGGTGATGTCGGCGAAGCCCAGCTCCCCGGCCACCATCCGCCGGTCCAGAGGGTAGGTGGTGCCGGCAAGGGCGCCGCTGCCCAGAGGACAGACATTGGCATGGTCCGCGGTGACCAGCATCCGGTCGGCATCGCGCAGGAACATTTCCAGGTAGGCAAGCAGGTGATGGGCCAGGGTGACGGGCTGCGCCCGCTGCAGATGGGTATAGCCCGGCATGAAGCTGTCCGTGTGCTGCGCAGCCAGCCGCAGCAGCACGTCGCACAGTTCCAGCAGCATCCCGCAGGATTCGCGGGCAATGCGGCGAACATACAGCCGCGCGTCCAGAGCGACCTGGTCATTGCGGCTGCGCCCGGTGTGCAGCCGCTTTCCCGCTTCGCCGATGCGCTCGGTCAGGAGCTGCTCGATGTTCATGTGGATGTCTTCCGCGTCCAGGCGGAAGGTGACGTGCCCCTCCTCGATATCGCGAAGGATCCCCTGAAGGCCTTCAATAATGGCCTGGGCGTCCTCCCGGGGAATGATCCCCTGGCTGCCCAGCATCCGCGCATGGGCGATGGAACCGGTGATATCCTCCCGGTACAGCCGCTGGTCGAAGGTGATGGAGGAATGGAAATCATCCACCAGGGTATCGGTGGTCTTTTCAAAACGTCCGCCCCAGAGTTTCATGATGTGGTTCTGCGGGAAGGCACTGAGGCATCCCGCAACCTCCTTTCATCTGTCAGGGCGGACGGCGGGCGCCGGCCCTGAAATTTTCGCCATTATAGATGAAGATTCGGGGAAATACAATCTCGGAGGACGGGAATTCCGCCGGAAGGTCACGAAGAGGGAAAGGGCGGGGCATTTGCCGCATGATGCGCGCTGACGGTGCGCCCCGCTGAATTGACACTCCCGGTGAATTGCGATAAACTCAACCTTTGATTGGAGTGAAGCCATTGAGAATTCTTGGAATAGACCCGGGCCTGGCCATCATGGGCTGGGGAATCATCGAGGTGGACAATTACCGGGAGCGCCTGGTTCAGTACGGCGCCCTGCTGACCTATCCGAAGGACACCTTTCCGACCCGGCTGCTGAGCCTCCAGAAGGGCGTCAGGAGCCTTCTGGACACTTTCCGGCCGGACGAGATCGCCTTTGAGGAGCTCTTCTTTTCAAAAAACGTCACCACGGGAATCCAGGTGGGCGGGGCCAGGGGCATCGCCCTGGCGGTCTGCCGGGATTACACGGACCGGCTTTTTGAGTACACACCCATGCAGATCAAGCAGGCGGTGGTGGGACACGGCGGCGCGGACAAGCATCAGGTCCAGGCGATGGTCCGCATTCTGCTGGGTCTCAGCGAGATTCCAAAACCGGATGATGCCGCGGACGCGGTGGCCTGCGCCATCTGCCATGCCCATACGGGCGTGGGCAGGGATACGTTTCGAATCAGGTAGGGGGACAGAACATGATCGATTTTATCGAGGGAACCGTCGCGGACAAGGGGGCGGGCCAGGTGGTGATCAGCGCCGGAGGCGTAGGCTTTCTGCTGGCCTGCTCCAACAGCACCGCGGCAAGTGCGCCCTCCACCGGTGAAAAATGGAAATGCTACACGGTCCTCAATGTCCGGGAGGATGCCATGGAGCTCTTCGGCTTTGCCAGCCGGCAGGAGCGGCAGATGTTCAGGCGGCTGTGCATGGTTTCCGGCGTGGGCGCAAAGACCGCGCTGGCGATCCTGTCCACGCTGCCCCTCAAGAATCTCTCCCTGGCCATCGCCACGGAGGACGTCAGCAGCATCTCCAGGGCGCCGGGGGTCGGCAAAAAGACCGCCCAGCGGATCGTGCTGGAGCTCAAGGACAAGATGGAGGAGCGGGACTTTGCGGGTACCGCCGCAGCCCCGGCGGCACGGCCGGCGGGAAATCTGGAAGCCGAGGCCCAGCAGGCGCTTCAGGCCCTGGGGTACACCCCGGCCGAAGCTGCCAGGGCGCTGAGCCAGGTGGCGGGCCAGGCCGGGGATGTGGGCCAGCTGGTGACCCTGGCGCTGCGCACGATGGCGTCCATGTGACGGGGGACAACAAGAGGAACGGTCGGGGAAAGGAGCCTGTGCTGCCGCAGCGTGACACGGGGCACATGAAGGAAACGAGATGAACGAGGAAGAAAGAGTTGTGACGTCAGGCTTCCGGGAGGGAGAGGACGAGCAGGAGGGAAGCCTGCGCCCTCACAGCCTGTCGGAGTACGTGGGACAGCAGGCGGTCAAGGACAGCCTGAATGTCTATATCCAGGCGGCCCGGGACCGGAAGGAGGCCCTGGACCATATCCTGCTTTACGGGCCGCCGGGCCTTGGAAAGACCACGCTGGCCGGCATTGTGGCCGCGGAAATGGGACAGAACATCCGCATCACCTCCGGACCGGCCATCGAGCGGGCGGGGGACCTGGCCAGCATTCTCACCAATCTTTCCGCAGGGGATGTGCTGTTCATTGATGAGATCCATCGCCTCTCCCATTCGGTGGAGGAGGTGCTGTATCCGGCCATGGAGGACTATGCGCTGGATATCATGATCGGAAAAGGGCCCAGCGCCCGGAGCATCCGGCTGGACCTGCCCCGCTTCACCCTGATAGGTGCCACCACCCGGGCGGGATCGCTGGCGGCGCCGCTGCGGGACCGCTTTGGCATCATCTACCGCCTTCAGATGTACTCCACCGAGGAACTGATGAAGATCCTTCACCACTCGGCGGGGGTGCTGAATGTGCAGTATGAGGAGGACGGCATCAGGGAGCTGGCGCGGCGGAGCCGCGGCACGCCCCGGATTGTCAACCGGCTGCTGCGCAGGGTCCGGGACTATGCCCAGGTCCGGGGCAACGGCGTCATCACCTGTCCCATCGCCAGGGAATCCCTTGCCCTCATGGATATTGACGAACTGGGCCTGGACAGGACGGACCGGGCGGTGCTGGACACCATGATGCGCAAGTTCAAGGGACGCCCGGTGGGTCTGGATACCCTGGCGGCCACCACGGGAGAGGATGCCGTGACCCTGGAGGACGTGGTGGAGCCCTACCTCATGCAGCTGGGGTTTGTCATGCGGACCCCCCGGGGACGCGTCTGCACCCAGGCGGCCTATGAACACATGAAGATCCCGTATCCGGGAGAGACGCAGACCACTCTTTTCAGCAACTGACCGACTGCTGCGCCCTGCAGCAGTTTTTTTGACCGAGTGAACCGGCTTTGGCCGGCAGAGGAACCAAGATGAAAACCAGCGATTTTTTCTACGATCTTCCACAGGAGCAGATTGCCCAGACACCCGCGGAACCCCGGGATTCAAGCCGCCTGCTGGTGGTCAACGGCACGGACGGCCCCCTGGAGCACCGGATCTTCCGGGATGTCACCGATTATCTGGAACCCGGGGATGTCCTGGTGGTCAACGAGACCCGCGTGATTCCCGCGCGCCTGATCGGGTCCCGGGAGGAAACCGGCGGGGCCATGGAGTTTCTGCTGCTTCGGCGCATCGACTATACGGACTGGGAGGTGATCGTCCGGCCCGGCAGAAGGGCCCGGCCCGGCGTCCGGTTCCAGTTTGGAGACGGCCAGCTCAGGGCACAGGTGCTCACCGTCCAGGAGGACGGCAACCGGACGGTGCGCTTTGAATGGGAGGGCGTCTTTGAAGAGGTGCTTGACCGCCTGGGGAAAATGCCTCTTCCGCCCTATATCCACGAGCAGCTCAAGGACCGGGAACGCTACCAGACGGTCTATGCCCGTGTGGA
>CACYCQ010000258.1:0-2872 GCA_902772995.1 uncultured Eubacteriales bacterium | reverse complement strand
GCCGGCTACCCCTCCCCATGGTTGCGCCCACGACTCTCACCCGGTGCAGCAGGCTGCCTCACTGCGGACGGCCGCCGTTCACTGTGGAGCGCAGTTGCTCACCGGTGCTTCGCAAGTCCCGTCACTGCCAGAAGGATAATGATGATCGCGACCAGTAGCAGGGGAGTGACCCACAGCGGGCTCAGTACCCAGACCCATGACCAGCTGATGCAGCCGGTGAGCCTGAGGGCTATGAACAGGAGCGTCAGCGCCTCGGCAAAGCCAAGCCCAACAGTCTTTACTTCTTTCTTTTCCATCTACTCTCCCCCATTAGCTGAGCCCGTAAAGGTCAGCAAAGTACTCCGTGACCTCCGTCACAGGTTTCTTGTAGTACGGCTGGTGGTCGGCACACCACTGCTCCAGCTCTGCCTTTGAGTGGAAGGGCTTACGCCAGCTCTGCCCCGCCATAATCATTTCCACCTGCGGAATCAGTTCCGCGATGAAATCCCCAGGCGTCCATCCTTCCCAGATATGCCTCCCGTAATTTGTTTTTTCATCTCCGTTCCACATTTCTTTTCCTCTGTCTGTACAGCCTGGTTCAGTAGCTGTATACTGTTTATCAACCTGACTCAATACCCCATAACCTGATCAGTACCTGTATTCCGGGTTGTGATCCTCCTTCCGGGTCTTCATGCTGTGATGGCGGTGGCATAACGCCTGCCAGTTGTTCTGATCCCAGAAAAGTACCTTGTCTCCCCGGTGTGGAATGATATGATCCACATCAGTCGCCTTCACGTACCGCCCTTCTTTCATGCACTCCACACAGAGCGGATGGGCTTCGAGATAATGCTTCCTGGCTTTCTGCCATGCTCTTCCGTATCCCCGTCCTGCGGCACTCCGTTTTTCTTCCGAATGCATAGGCTTGTGAAGATCGCAGTATTTCGTGTCATATGGAACGAGAGCCGCACAACCGGGATGCCGACATGGTGTTTTTGGTCTTACAGGCATTGGCTGATCTCCTTCCAACGTGTTCACCATCCCATGAAACTTCTTCCCACCGGAGGAGAACTGCATTTCCCCGTTTCCGGGCTCCATGACAGCTCCCCTCATATATTGTCGTGGGGAGGGGGGGTTTTAGAAGTATCCCCGAAAAAATAATTGAAAATTTTTTTATTTCTCCCAGGGAACGTCCTTTTCACCGAAATGGCCGTAGGCACTGACCTTGTTGAAGTCCACATCCAGAAGCCCAAGGCTGCCAATAATCCCACTCGGAGTCAGGTCGTAGCTGTTTTTCACATAGTCCTCGATCTCAGTGGTGCTGATGCTGCCTGTTCCGAATGTTTCAACGTTAATGGAAACAGGTTGTGCCACACCGATGGCATAGGCGATCTGGACTTCACATTTATCTGCGTATCCTGCCAGGACAATGTCTCTCGCAATCTTTCTGGCCATGTAGGCACCAGAGCGGTCAACTTTACTCGGATCCTTCCCGCTCATCGCACCGCCGCCGATATGGCCTACACCGCCGTACGTGTCGCAGGCTAGTTTTCTTCCTGTCACACCGCAATCAGCAAAGGATCCGCCGACTACGAATCGCCCTGTTGGATTGACCAGCTTTTCAAAATCACGGTTCAACCCGTACTGGGATGCTGCGGTCACCATCAGAATCTCAATGATCCTCCTGAAATCCTCCGGCTCGACATCGGGCGAGTGCTGTACAGAGCAGAGGAAGGTCGTGATCTTCCCGCTCTCGTAGTCGAAGCTCACCTGTGCTTTCGCATCGGCACGGAACATCCTGCTCGGATAGTTTTTCAGAAACTGAAGAAACCTGGTGGCCACCGCAAACGGGATCGGGAGAAGTTCCACAGTCTCGTTGGTAGCGTAGCCATACATCATGCCCTGGTCACCGGCTCCGCCTTTATCGACTCCCATAGCAATGTCCGGGCTCTGCTCCCGAACAAGGATACCGATATCCGGACCGGCATAGAGTGGGTTGCCGTAGTCCAACTTATCCGTTCCGATCCTCTCCAGGACATTGTTCACCAAGGCCCTATAGTCCGGCTTATGTTTACTGGTAAGCTCGCCCGCAATGATAATGTGGTTATCTTTGATCAAACACTCGATAGCCACACGGCTATTCTTGTCATGCTGCAGACAGTCGGTCACAATAGCATCCGCGATCTGGTCGCAAATTTTATCGGGGTGTCCATTTGAAACCTGTTCGCATGTGATGATTCTCATATATTTTTCCTTTCTGCAAGACCATTCTGGCTTGTTGATTCTTCCTGGCTTGCCGCTTACTAATCTCCTGATTCCCGCTCCTCCCCTGACCATCCTTTGCCCCTGCCAGCCGTGTACGACCCCCACATAGATGGCCAGTTCAATAGCCGGTCACATACCATTAGCTCACATCCTGTCCGACCATGATGCCAGCGGCCTCAAAGACCTATTCTTCTTATCTTTCTTATTCTTCTTATCTTTCTTATCTTTTTCTAGTTTTTATTTATTTGGGGCAAGTAGGGGCAAGTAAAAACATTAATACATATAAAGAAATACAATAATAATAATGACCTGAAAAACTTGCCCCTCGCTGCCCCACATCGCATGACGGCATGGCTTGTACATGGTTTGTCATACTGATGAAGACACAGTTAGCCCATCGAAGAGGGACTTAGCCTATCGGAGACAGAATTAACCTATCGGAGACAGGCTTAGCCACCAGAAAGGCCTTGCAGATGCTCAGGATAAGCAAGTGCAAAGGTATTCTGGCGGCTAAGAATAGCAGCTTCATAGCTGGAAACAGGTGCATCAGCTGAACACAGCCGTTTCCTCCTCCGGTTCCCCATTCTCAACTTCCAGGAACCGACAGCCCACGAGCATCGTTGTCTTCTGC
>CACYCQ010000257.1:0-2114 GCA_902772995.1 uncultured Eubacteriales bacterium | reverse complement strand
ATCGGAGGTACAGACACATGCAAATATATGAGGAACTGCAGGCAAGAGGCCTGATTGCCCAGGTAACAGACGAAGCGGAGATCCGCGACCTGATCAATAAGGGCGGCGCAAAGTTTTATATCGGTTTTGACCCGACAGCCGACTCCCTGCATGTCGGACATTTCATGGCCCTGTGCCTGATGAAGCGTCTGCAGATGGCAGGCAACAAACCGGTCGTACTGCTGGGCGGCGGCACCGGCCACATCGGAGATCCCTCCGGCCGTACCGACATGCGCACCATGATGACGACAGAGACCATCAATCACAACTGCGAGTGCTTCAAAAAGCAGATGGAGCGCTTTATCGATTTCAGCGACGGCCAGGCCATCGCTGTCAACAATGCGGACTGGCTCCTGAACCTGAACTACGTAGAGCTCCTTCGCGAGGTCGGCGCCCATTTCTCCGTCAACAACATGCTTCGCGCGGAGTGCTACAAGCAGAGAATGGAAAAGGGACTCAGCTTCCTGGAGTTCAACTACATGATCATGCAGGCATACGATTTCTGGCACCTGCATAAGGAATACGGCGTCAACATGCAGTTCGGCGGCGACGACCAGTGGAGCAACATGCTGGCCGGTACCGAGCTAATCCGCCGCAAGAACGGAGATGACGCCTATGCCATGACCATCACCCTGCTGCTCAACAGCGAGGGAAAGAAGATGGGCAAGACGGCCCGGGGTGCGGTCTGGCTGGATCCCAACAAGACCAGTCCCTTCGAGTTTTTCCAGTACTGGCGCAATGTGGATGACGCCGATGTCATGAAGTGCATCCGCATGCTGACCTTCGTTCCCCTTGAGAAGATCGACGAGATGGATCACTGGGACGACAGCCGTATCAATGAAAAGAAGGAGCTTCTCGCCCTCGAACTCACCTCCCTGGTCCACGGGCGTGAGGAAGCCGAAAAGGCCCTCCAGGCCAGCCATGCCCTGTTCTCCGGTGACGGCGATGATTCCAACATGCCCACCACCACCCTGACCGGGGATGAGCTGACGGAGAATGCCATCAACATCATCGATCTTGCCCTGCGCTGCGGTCTGGCAAAATCCAAGTCCGAGCTTCGCAGGCTCATCCAGCAGGGAGGTCTTTTCCTGAACGGCGAGGCTGTCAGCGATATCGGCCTGTGCGTGACCCGCGATCAGCTGAGCGACGGCGTCAAGCTGCGCAAAGGGAAAAAGGTCTTCCACAAGGCCATCCTTTCCTGATCCACCGCAGACCACGGCCACAGATCTTTTCAGACCACGTTCGAATATCGGCCATGCCGGAATTCCATTTCCGGCATGGCCGCATTCATTTGGGGCGCCGGTCCTCCTCCGCATCCGGTTTTCCCGGACTCACCGTTTCCCTCCGCGGAGCTGATGTCAAAAGCCTCGCATTTCCATCCGTCCTCGCTCCTCAGATGAGGAAGCCGTCCGCCCTGATCACACGGCCTCCCTGCCCTCCGGTTCCCTGCAGCTGCCCGGGGACGTCACACAGACGGGGGATTTTGTCAGGACGTGAACGCCCGAAAGCCTCCGCCTGGGGCTGTCCTCCCCGGCTGTCCTCCCGTGAGGTTTTGCCGCCTCCTGACACGGACCCCGGCCTGACTCCCGGGGAAAGGACGGGGGATGCCCCGTTTCCCGGGGCAAATCCGGCATGGCCGCAGACCCTCCTCCGGGAAGGAAGCCCCCGTCAGCTCTGAACAGCTGTCCCCTTCTCTCCATGGGGCCGTCCCCCGGCGTTTTGTCCGTGCATCCCGCACATCCATGACTCCCATCCGCATCGCGCATCAAGCCGCATGAAAGCGGTGTCCCCTTCACCCCTATCCTTATTCTGTTCTCCCGTCCCGCCCCGTTCGCACCTATGCCCTGCCGGGCCTTTTTTCATGACTTCCGGTTTTCTCTGCCGAATGGGCTTGTCATCCCTGACCGCAGGTCGTATGATGTCCGCAGATAAGATGCTGTAGCCCTCATATGCCGCTCCTTCCGGCATATCCTCCCGTGCCCCCGCCGGCTGCTTCGGCAAAGGCGCCGGCATTTAAAAAGGCATCCGCGCCGCTTCTGTTCATCCCTCCGGTTTTCCGGCCGTGCCATCCTTCT
>CACYCQ010000256.1:0-7882 GCA_902772995.1 uncultured Eubacteriales bacterium | reverse complement strand
GTACTGATAGCCGCACAGGTTCATGGCGGCGGCGATGGGATGGGCGCAGGGCGCGTCGGGGGGCATGAGGGCGCGGATGTCCTCCGGCGGCGTGCGGTAGAGAAAATTGGTCAGGGGGGACCCCTGGAGGCTGTCTCCCCCGTCCAGGATCAGGGTATTGCCGTCCTGCGCAAATTCCCGGTACAGGGAAAACAGGCCGGTGGGGCGCTCCACCTTGTCCAGGAAGGTGGTGGGCAGAAGGTATCCGTGGACATCGCTGGTGTAGCGAATATGAAATTCTCTCATGAAAGTTTCCTTTCCCTCATAAAAAAGCGACGGCTGATGCCGCCGCTTTTCTGATTATTCCCCGCGGGCGAGTTTGGAACGAATGCGGGTGGAGAAGAACTCGATCACCAGCATCAGAAGGATCATGGCGAAGATGAAGGAGCCCACCATGGACCAGCGGCGGGAATTGATGCACTGGATCAGGGCCGCGCCGATACCGCCGGCACCCACGATGCCCAGGGTGGTGGCATCCTTGATGTTGATATCGAAACGATAGATGATGGTGGAGATGATGTTGGGCATGAGCTGGGGGATGATCCCGTAGCGCACCTTCTGGAAGGTGGTGCAGCCGCTGGCATCCAGGGATTCCAGAATATTGGTGTCCAGATCCTCGATGGCGGTCATGTACATCTTGGAGATCATGCCGATGGAGCAGATGCTCTGGGTGACCACGCCGCAGAAGGGGCCGGGACCGGTGACCCGGATCCAGACCAGGGCCCAGACGATGGAGGGCAGGGTCCGGATGAGCAGAATCAGGGCATTGAAGATCACGGCAACGGGGGCGGGCATGATCTTGCGGCTGGCCAGAAAGCTGATGGGCAGGGCCAGGATGCCGCCGATGATGGTGCCCAGAATGGCAATACAGACGGTTTCCATGAGGAGATAGGGAACGCCGTCCTTGGCCGTGGAGAGGAGCATGTCCACATTGGGACGGATGAGGCCCAGGAAAATGCCGGAGGCCACCTCGGCGCCCTTTGTGGTGATGCTCTGCAGGTTGATGCTGGTGCTGGACCAGCCCAGCAGCAGCACGAGGATCAGGACCGTGAGGGTATAGATCCACCAGTACCGCGGACGGGACTGGTATTTTTCAAGAACGGTTTGAGAATACTGCATGTGGACCTCCTCAGCTGAGTCTGGAGCGCAGGAAATTGCTCAGTTGTTCGATGATGAACACAGCCAGGAACAGGGTCAGAAGCACTGTGCCCAGACCGTTGTAATCTCTCCAACCGATGCGCTCATCGATCAGGATTCCCAGACCGCCGGCACCCACGTAACCGAGAATGGACGCGGCGCGGACATTCATCTCAAAGCTGTAGAGACAATGGGACAGATAGGTGGGCAGAATCTGGGGGAAGACGGCGCTCCAGAAGGCGCGGAACTTGTTGGCGCCGGCGGATTCGAGCGCCTCAAAGGCGCCCATGTTCACCGTTTCGATGGATTCATAGAGCATCTTGGAGACCACGCCGAAGGTGAAGACGACGATGGCCACGGTACCCGCAAAGGCGCCCAGTCCAAAGACCAGCGCGCTGATGGAGGCGATGACCAGGGTGGGCAGGGTCCGCACGATGCTGAGAACCAGCCGAAGGAAGGCCAGCAGGAACCGGTTGTGGTTGATGTTGGAGGAGGCGGCCACGGCAAAGGGCAGCGCCAGCACGCAGCCGATGAAGGAGCCCAGAATGCTCATCTTGATGGTGTCAAAGAGGGGATCGATGACCTTGGCAAAATACTTGGGGTCAGGGGAAAAGATCTGGGAGAGAATCTTGGTCAGCTGAGCGCCGCGC
The DNA here is from genome assembly GCA_902772995.1 of uncultured Eubacteriales bacterium. Taxonomy (GTDB): domain Bacteria; phylum Bacillota; class Clostridia; order Christensenellales; family Aristaeellaceae; genus Ventricola. Next base: position 6,056 of record CACYCQ010000256.1, on the reverse strand, counting down.
TTGAAGATGATGGACATGTCAAAATTCGTCACGCGAATGGACAGAATCAGGGCCAGCAGCGTGAGCAGGGCGATCAGGGGCGTACGGCTGCGGGGACGCAGCACCTCGTGGCCGTTGGAAAGGGTGATTTTCTCCGGCTTGAAGATCCGGTCAAACAGCGTCGGGGACGCCAGTTGAGAGTTGTTCTGCATGGGGCACCTCTCAGTGATCTCCGGACTTGGGGACGGTGGATCCGTTGTAGATCTGGTCCAGGATTTCCTGGGTCACCTGACTGGCCGGACCGTCATAGACGACGCTGCCCTGACGGATACCGATCACGCGCTGGGCAAAGGCCAGTGCCAGATCCACGTGGTGGATGTTGAGCAGGATGGTGATGTTCATCTCCTCGTTGATGCGCTTGAAGTCCGCCATGACCTGATGGGCGGTGACCGGGTCCAGGGCGGCAACCGGTTCGTCGGCGAGGATGATGGTGGGATTCTGGTTGAGGGTGCGTGCAAGGGCCACGCGCTGCTGCTGTCCGCCGGAGAGGTGGTCGCAGCGGCTGTAGGCCTTGTCAAGGATCCCCACCTTGTCCAGTGCCTGAAGGGCCTCAAGCTTCTGCTCACGGGTAAACAGGCCCAGCAGCACGCGCAGGAAAGGCATGTCGGGAACCATGGAGGTGAGCACGTTCTTGATGGCCGTGGCCCGGGTGACCAGGTTGAAGGACTGGAAAATCATGCCGATCTTCCGGCGGAAGCGGCGCAGCTGGGCGCCGGTCAGGGAGGAGACATTCGTGCCGTCGACGATCAGCTGACCCTCGGTGATGTCGATCATCCGGTTGATGGTGCGGATCAGCGTGGATTTGCCGGCGCCGGAAAGGCCGATGATGGCGACAAATTCACCCTGTTCAATGGTCAGGTTGACGTCGACCAGACCCTTGGTGCCGTTGGGATACGTTTTGGAAACATGCTTGAACTCGATCAAGGAAAGACACATCCTTTTCACTGTATTGACGAGGAAACCTGCAGAAATGCCGGGTGAGGGGAAACCGTTCCGACTGAAAAAAGGGCGGCTTCTCGCAGAAGCCGCCCCTGGGGGGATTCATTACTTGATGACTTCCTGAGCTGCGCGGGCTCCATCATAATCGGAATCGACAGCCTTGGCATAGCCGGTGTGGCTGTACACATCGAAGATGGCCTTTCCTTCATCGGTATTGATGATGTTGATCAGAGAATCCTGGATGGCAGCGATAAAGTCGGGATTGTAGACATCCGCATTGGCCTTGGTGATGGCGACGGTGTCGTTGTAGATGCCGGGGGTCACGCCGATGACGTTGACTTCGTTCCAGATGCTGTCGGTGCGGCCCATGCCGGTCTTGCCGGTGGGATCCTGCTGATCCACGGGGATGTTCCAGGCGGCTTCATAGTCATTGCGTCCGTCGGCATAGCAGGTGATGATATCGACGGAACCGGCGGCAGCCTGAGCAAAGGACTCGCCATAGCCGGACAGGGGGATCACGTTGGACAGGTCGGAGATCTTCTTGGAGTAGTTCTCATAGAGCCACAGAGCGGGATAGATGTATCCGGCGGAAGAGGAGGTGCCCAGCACGGCCCACTTGGCCTTGTCCAGGTCTTCCCAGGTCAGGGCTTCGCCGGCATTGACCTTCTCGGCCAGCTGCTTGCCGTAATCAGAGGGAGTGGCATAGATCAGGGAACGGTAGAAGGTGACCTGAGGACCGTTTTTCAGGGTCTTATTGGCCTCGCCGTTCCAGTCGGAGGGCGTCTCGCTGTCGTTGGACAGGCCGTTGCGGGTGGCGGTGAGAATGACGTCCACCTCATCGCTGTAGAGCGCATAGGTGCCGCCGGGCAGCCAGCCCAGATCGATGGAACCGGCAGCCAGGGCTTCGCCGGTGGCGTTGTAGTTGGTGCCCACGGTGATGTCGACTTCGCCGATATCATAGCCGTGCTTGGCCATTTCAGCCTTGATGAGGTCGGGAAGATTCTTGGTGCCGGTGATAATGACGTCAGCATCCTTGGAAGGAACGAACTCGATCTTCAGGACATCCTTCTTGACATTGTCAGCCATCGCGAAGGCGGCGCCGAGGCAGATCAGGGCGACGAGAATCAGGGCAAACAGTTTCTTCATTTACGGTTTCCTCCTTTGGCAAATCCATCTGTCGTGTGAATTCGTAAGAAATCCGGGGTGTCATAAATGGACACGAAGAAGTATAACACACACACCGAAGGATTAGAAGGAGGAAAGAGGAAATGTTCGTGATTTGGTAGGAAACTTCAAAAAGCAATATGGGAACATGGGAGGTTGCACCAAACACAGGGGCCGGCCGTCGGGATCGCCAGAACCGCCGGGGTGAGCGGTTCATCAGGGACTTCAATCCTCAGGCATGCGGTGCGGGCTGATCGGATGGCGGCCGGCTCAGATACTGGGCCTCCATGATTGAATCATGCTTTTGCGGAGGCACTCACGGGCATGACGGCCTGCGGCGGGGGCGCTGAAGCGTTCGTTTTCCAGGCGATCCCGCTTCCAGGAGGCAAAACATCAGGAAACCTGCTATAATGCGCCTCAGAAGGATATGAGAAGCCGGGGATTGAAGACATGATTGCGTAAATATCTGGTCATTCCTTCAGTATGTCTTCAAACGCAGCTTTTTCAAGTCTTCCGCTATACAGACATTCATTGCGGAAAGCATTTCAGCATTCTTCTTCACCGTGACATTTGCATGCCATGTTTTATCTTTATGTTGAGATACTTTTACATTCCCTGCTTTTGCAAGACTTTCTTCGATGGAAAGATGACCTGTTGTCTTTCGGGCTTTCTGCAGGCTCTTCATATACTCGGTTTTTATCTGTCCGAGGACGACCGTTAAAAAGCTGAGCCCCTGCATAGCGAAATAGTCTTGCTGTTTAAGACCGCAGAATTTGATGGTGTTCTCCGCAAAGTTATAATGTGATTTAATACCCCATCTCTTTTTATACATTTTATATATCTCGGAAGCTGCTTGTTCAGCTTTGGTGTAGTTGGTTCTTAACACGATAATGCCGAATTGAGGTCCAATTTCAGCAAGTGTCTCTTCCGTATGCTCCAGATCAGATCCGATTTGTTCCCTGTATTCTTGAATCATTTTCTCATGCATCTCGCTGTCTCGGAACATGATCACCCTGTCTTCCGGAAACTGAGATCGCATTATCTTCCCTTTGGGGATCAACTCAGGCTTTTCATTCGCGGGGCAGGCGTCAACGATCTCTATGTTTCTCTGTTCAATATTTGCATCAATCTTTTTCTGGTGGATATCCTCGAGATGTTCTACCGTTGCCTCGTGATAAAGAATCGTATCTGCTTTGAAAAAACCATTCCCGTCACTTTTTTCACAGGTAAAGCTTCCATCAAAGGTGATAGTTGCCTTCATTTCTTTGCAGATGGATGTATGTTCAGGAATCGGGATAACAAAGTGCCTTCCACCTTTACGGTATAATTCCAGGTCGTCTTCGCAATAGAATCCCATGTCGATCAGGAAGCAGGTATTCGATGGAAAATCATATGTTGCCAGCAAATCCTGCACGAATGCCCCGTCCAGAAGACCACCTTCATAAACCTTGCTTGTCAGCGGAACCCCCTTTTCAGCATCATAGGCCTGGAGCATATTGACCTGCTCATTTCCGGGTGTCTGGTATTTGTTCCCGTAATCCGCCAGATCATTTTGCTTTGAGCGTGAAAGGACAACGTGCCCGTCTATCGCAGTAAGTCCAGATGACTGATTGATCATTTCCTGGAAATAGTCATTGCATACCAGAGGGTGTGTTCCAAGCAGTCTGAGAAAATCTCCAATGCAGCTTTCACTTATGCTCAGGGATGGCCATTTGTTGGATAATACCGACTGGTCAAAAAGATCTTTCAAATAGCCTGCAGGAAAATATTCCCCGATAAAATGAATGATACTCATTGCATAGATCATTCTGGCATCTTCGTCAGAAAAATATGTCTCCAGGCTTCTGAGAACTGCTTTTGTGTTTTCAAGTACTATTGCATATTCCCCATAATTCTTGATCTGCAGATCGATATTTTTAAGGCTAAGGTTCATATTGGCAGCAGCCTGGGCGACCGTTGCAGCTTCACCTTTGACCGGATTGACGATTTCCGGTCCTTCCTCTTCTTTATTGAGTGGTTGAGCGCTTGAACTGATCTTGCTCAGTTGAATGAAATAGGAATTGGGAACGAATTTTCCGCCCTCGATTTTTCCCAGGGTCTTTCCGGTTGCCCGCTTGCTTCTGGCTGGTTTCTTATCATCAGGAACGGTGAGTTCTTCACACACATAATAGTGCTTATTTGACCCGATGCTTTTATCTCCTGTATAGACAACTTTGATGGAACACTTTACATCTTTGGGTTTTAGCTGCCGTATCTCAACCGGCACGGAATAATAGCCGTTTGTCGAAGGCCTTGCCATGAATGGACTCCTCCCTCCATCCTGAACGATTACCAAATATCGATCTGAATTGTACCAAATCGGTGCCTGGCGTCAAGAGAGGGAGCAGAAAAAATGTCGTTATTTTACTTGCACTTGTGGAGATGGATTACCAAACGTCTGCTTTGTTGCCAAATATTGATGGAGCCTGTGGTATGATGAATTGCTGCAGACCTGTTATCCCAGCTGGGATAACAGGTCTGCGACAAATTGAAAAGAGGTCGGAGGTCACCGGTATGGAGTTACCTGAATTCCTGAGGGAACAGATTGAAAGGCAGTACAGCGCGGAAGAGGCGGAAAGGATTTGCAGGGGGTTTGCCGTACAGAGGCGGACCACTCTCAGGATCAACCCCCTGAGAACGGGACGGGAACAGGTTGAGCAGGCGCTGACGGAAAAAGGGCTTGCCTGGGATACGGTCAGCTGGTATGCGGATGCACGGGTGCTTCCTCCGCAGTCCGAGGCGGCGGTTCGGGAAATGGAGATCTATCAGGGCGGCGGAATCTATCTGCAGAACCTGTCGTCCATGATTCCTCCGCTGCTGCTGTCTCCCGGGGAAGGGGAAAACATTCTGGACATGGCTGCGGCACCCGGCGGGAAAACCACGCAGATGGCCGCCCTGTCCCAAAACAGGGCGATGATCACCGCCTGTGAGCGCAATGCGCCCCGGGCAGAACGCCTTCGGCATAACCTGGCGCTCCAGGGGGCGGGTCGATGTGTGGTGATGCAGCAGGATGCAAGGCAGATCAGCGACATGTTCGCCTTCGACAAAGTGCTGCTGGATGCCCCCTGCAGCGGCAGCGGGACCTATACGCAGGGAAGCAGGGGAACGTTTTCGAAAAAGAACCTGGAGACGACCACGCGCCTGCAGAGGGAACTGCTGGGCAAGGCCCTGAAGCTGCTGCGTCCGGGGCACGAGATGGTCTACAGTACCTGTTCCATCCTTCGCCAGGAGAACGAGGAGATCGTCGCTCCCTTCCTTAAACGCGGCGTGGTACAGGTGCTCCCCGTGGATGCTGCACTGGAGGAGATTCCCCGGCTTTCCTGCGGGATTCCCGGGGCCCTGTGCGTTTGCCCGGATGAATGCTATGAAGGCTTTTTTGCGGTCCATCTGAGGAAAAACTGAGTCCGTCAGGCATCGACCGCCGGATCCCGCAGCGGGGGAGACGGCAGTCCTTGGCCGGGAGCCCTGCCGTCTCCGGGCGGGTCACTTGTTACAGAGCATTTTCGGACAGTCAGGCAAGATGCCTCTCTGTGGATTTGCTACACACTGGCATTCGGAAAGAAAACAACAAAGCGGCGGTGAAGCTGGATTTTCCGGCTTCACCGCCGCTTAACGCATTATGGGGCGGGTGAGGGATGGCAGATGAGGACCGAAATCCTATCAGCGGTCACGGCGCCACAGAGCAAACAGGATTCCCAGGATCAGACAGAGAAGGGGAAGAATGATGACCCAGGGAGACGACAGGAGAGAAGACGAATCCGATGCAGGTTCGGATGTCGGTTCGGCCGTTGGTGCGGGAGTCGGTACAGCCGTGGGCGCCGGAGTCGGCTCAGCCGTGGGTGCAGTCGTGGTTTCAGGCGTGGATGTCGCCGTGG
>CACYCQ010000255.1:0-11862 GCA_902772995.1 uncultured Eubacteriales bacterium | reverse complement strand
GGCCTGCTCCCGGTTCATCGGCCTGCGGTAGGGCCTTTCCTCCGTAATCGCCGAGAAGATGTCCGCCACGGCCATGATTCGGGAGCCGAGATCCAGGCGGGACCCGTCCAGGTGGAACGGATACCCTCGCCCGTTCAGCTTTTCATGATGATACGCCGCCCAGCCGGCGATATCCTCAAACCCCTCCACATCCGCCAGAATCAGCCGGGTATAATACGTATGCTCCTTCACCTTGTTGAACTCCACGTCCGTCAGTTTCCCCGGCTTCTCCAGGATTTCATTCGGGACCCGCAGTTTTCCGATATCATGCAGATTTCCGGCAATCTCCATCTTCCGGCAGTCTTCCTCGCTCATCCCCGCAAGCCTTGCCAGTTCCCTGGCGGACGCGGCCACCCCGGCGGAATGCATCGCCGTGAAAGCGCTCCGGAAGTCTATGATCCGTGAGGCCAGCTGTGTCAGTTCCACGGTCTGTTCCAGATCCACATCGTGCATATCCCCGGTAAAGAAGGTCAGGAAGGACGGGTTCAGGGCAAAGTCCATCCAGATGTATTCCCTGTCGCTCAGCCTGAGAAACGCGTCGGCCACCTTGTCCGAAAACTCCGTGCCGCGCCCCGCCTCCACGCCTTTTTTGTACACGCTCACCTGGTTCAGGATTTCTCCGCTGCCCTCATCCCACGAGGCGGAGATGATGTCGGCAAGATGGATGCATCCCGCAACATCGATGTACTGTTCCATGCTCACCTGTGTTTTGCCGTGGATTGTATCCAGCGTCACCAGGGGTTCCTTTGTCCCTGCAAACCTCACGTTGTCCAGGTAGCTGTTCTGGCACAGCTCAATGACATCCGCGACGGGCCTGAACTGCTTCAGGTCCCGGATCATCTCCGCACCGATGTGCGCGACCTCGCGCCGGCGGCTTTCGATCTGCGACAGGTTCTCCTTCTGGGGCTTCACAATCGTTCCCAGATCGTGAAGGAGCGAGGCGACAACAATCATATGCAGGTCTTCCGTCCCAAGGCCCATCTCCGCGCCGGTCTGGTATGCCAGATACGCAGTCTGCTGATGGTGATTCTCCATCTCCGGATTGATGAGGTTCATCGTCCTGGCCAGGGCGTTCAGCAGGGAACGCACTGTGGTGAATTTCGTCGCTGTACTTGTCTGTGCCATCCCGGCGCACCTCCGTTGGCTTTCTTTCCGCCGGCCTGACGGTCCTGCGGTCAGGCCGGCACACCTTCTTCTCCCCCTGATTTCTTCTTTATGCCTGCAAAGCGCCCTGCTCCCCGCCGCCGTTTGAAGCAGGGGGCCCGCAGAACCGCTGCAGGCGCGGCCGCCGGATGAAATCCCGGCAGACGGGCGGGACCCCTGCCTGCAGCGTGACCGCTCCGGCATCTGCGGCTTCGGGGTCTTTTCCCATGTGCCGTCCGGCGCTGCCAAACCGTGCCGCCGGGCTCTGAGCACATCCCCGTTCCCGGTTTTGTGAGGGTCTGCGGCCGCCGGGAAAGGGGTCGCTCCTCCGTGGCCGGTCCTTTTTATCCGCGCCTGATTATAGATGAATTCCTTTCCCGGCACAATACCGCCGGTTCCATCATTCTTATTCTGAAATCACAACATGCTGATGCCTGTCCGGGTTCCTTTGGCGCACGGGGATGCGCGTTTCCGGGCAGGTTCCGCTCCGGTGACGGCGCTGCCCTTCCCGGCCCCGGGCCTTCACTCCATTGAAAGGATCAAAAGCCATCTCCTCCTTCACGGGATTCCTCACCCGAAATGCCCGCACGCTCCCGCCGGATTTCGCCCGGGCAGCGCCATCTCCGGCTGTCGGGGCATGATGAATGTCAACCTGTCAGCATTGGCGGCTGAGCCTCTGGAATACGCTCAGGGTATGCCGGGGAAAGGGACCGGGGCGTTGCCGGAGCGCAGGGAGGCGGATCGTGTTGTATCCATAGATGGAGCCGTCTTCCCGGGAAAGCGTGTCCCTCCGGGAAAGGCCGAACATAAAGTGTGCAGGTTGATCGATCTTTCTCTCCGGAATTTGTTGACATTTCCCTTCTTTTAGGTCTACAATATGGGCAGATTGTTGAAGGCAGTCCGGTTTCCGTGTTGTATCCCAGAGGACAGCACCGGGGCCGGCCTGTAAACGACCACCAAATGACAAGGAGGCAGGAAACATGAAGAAAACTCTGGTTGTACTTCTCGTACTCGCCCTCATGATGATGGGCATGACTGCAGCATTGGCGGATGGTCCCAAGGCAGTCAAGAACCCCTACAAGGATCAGCTGAAGATCGGATTCATCATCGACAACATCGGGCACCCGGTCGGCAACGCCTGGAAGGTCGGCGTTGAGGACGAAGCCAAGGCGTATTCCAACATCACCGTGCAGTGCTTTGACGGCAAGAGCTCCGCTGAGACGGAAATTCAGCAGATGACCGACCTGATCAACCAGGAGTACGACGGCATCCTGCTCCAGGCCACCGATTCCGCCGCCCTCGCCGCTTCCGTTCGTGAAGCTGAAGAGGCCGGCATCCCCGTCATTACCCTGAACCTCGATGCGGACACTCCCCACACCGCTCTGGTGGCCATGGTGGACTATGAGGCGGGCCGGATGGTCGCCAACGCCATCGCTGAGAAGATCGGCGGCAAGGGAAATGTTGTCGTGATCCAGGCAACCCCCGGCGCGAGCCGCGGAATCAATCTTGAAGCCGGCTTCGAAGACGCCCTGAAGGAGTATCCGGAAATCACCCTGCTCGACAAGCAGAGCGGCGAGTGGCTGACGGAAAAGGCCAACGAAGTCATGCGCGACTTCATGACCAAGTATGACAAGATCGATGGCGTGTTCTGTGCCAATGACGCCATGGCCGAGGGTGCCTCCCAGGCTGCGGAAGCCATGGGCCGCCTCTCTGAGATGCAGATCTGGGGCGCTGACGGCGAGGCCAAGGCGCTTGAGTACATCGAGCAGGGCAAGATGACCGGCACGATCTACACCAACTGCTTCGATCAGGGCAGAACCGCGTTCCGTCTCATGCTGTTCGCGCTCTCCTCTGAAATCCAGCCCAGCGAGTTCACCGAGACCCCCGTTGTCAAGATGGGTCCCGTGGTGGCCACGCAGGAGACTCTGGACCAGATCCCCGAGAACATCCGCTGGTAATTCCGTTTTCACAGGAGGGCCGTCTCTTCAGCGCTGCTTGAGACGGCCCTCTTTTCCTGTTTCTCCTGTTCAGTGAGGGGGGATTTTCCTTGAGACAGGAATCCATTCGCCGAATCATTTCCATCTGCCTTCTGGCGCTGCTGGTCGCCGTGTTCAGCCTGACCAGCAGCTATTTCCTTGCGCCGAAGAACGTCTACGCGTTCCTGCGGGATGCGTCCGTCACGGGAATTCTTGCCGTCGGGGTGACCTTTGTCATCATCACCGCGGGAATTGATCTGTCCACGGGCGCGCTGACCGCCCTCTCGGCCATGATCATGGCCAATTTTCTGTTTTATCTGCCGGATGTCCCCGTTCCGGTGGTGTGCCTCATGTCCATCCTGATCGGCATCCTCGGCGGACTGCTCAACGGCTTCGTCGTGACCAGGCTGAAACTGCCGGACTTCATCGCCACCCTTGCCACCCAGGGGATTTTCCGCGGACTGACAATGCTCTTTGCCATCAGGGAGTCCGGGCGCATCCGCAACCAGGTGATCAAGAACAAGGCCTTCCTGGCCTTCAGCGGAAAGATCAGCAGCGGGCTGTTCTATGTCACCATCGCCTTCATCGTGATGGTGATCGTCGGGCAGCTTCTTCTCAAAAAAACCCGGGTCGGCGTCTACACCTACGCCACGGGATCCAACCGGAAATCCGCCGACCTTTCAGGCATCCGGACCGACGGGATCAAGCAGTTTGCCTTCGGGCTCTCCGGGTTCTGCTGCGGCCTTGCCTCGATCTTCCTGCTCGCCCGTACCGGCGCCGCAACGGTGGAACTGGGCACGGGACTCGAGTTTGATGTCATTGCCGCCGTCGTGGTGGGAGGCTGCGCGTTCAGCGGCGGACGCGGCGATGTGGTCGGCAGCATGATCGGCGCCCTGTTCATGTCCATCCTCACCAACGGCATCTACAAGTACAACCTCGGCAGCGAGTATCACGTGATCATCAAGGGCGTGGTGATTATCATCATGGTGCTCTTTGACGCGGTCTACCAGCGTTACTTCCGGAGCCGGCTCCACAGTTCCGGCAGGAAGGCGCTCAAGGGAAAGGCGGTGGCACAATGAGCGACCAGGTGCTGCTGCGCGCTGAAAACATCCACAAGAGTTTCTCGGGCGTGCAGGTGCTCAAGGGCGTCAATCTTGAGATCCGCTCCGGTGAGGTCCATGCCCTCATGGGCGAAAACGGCGCGGGGAAATCCACGCTGATCAAGATCATTATGGGCGTCTACCCGAAGGATGAGGGGACCATCTGGATCCAGGGAAAGCAGGCCGAGATCAACAGCCGCTCGGATGCCCAGCGCCTGGGCCTTGCGGTCATCTATCAGGAGCTGAGCCTGATCCCCACCCTGACGGTGATGCAGAACATCCTGCTGGGGCAGGAGACCCGCAGATGCGGGCTGCTTGACAGCAAAACCATGACCCGGCGCGTGCTGGAGCTGATGGAGCGCTTCGATCTGTACCTGGACCCCGGAGAGGTGGTCGAGAACCTGAGCATCGCCCAGCAGCAGACCGTCGAGATTCTCAAGTCCCTGACCGTCGACGCGCCCCTGATCATCATGGATGAACCGACCGCCTCCCTGAGCGCCTCCGAAAGCGAACGCCTCTTTGACATCATCAACCGGCTCCGGGACAAGGGCGTCGGGATCCTCTACATCACGCACCGTCTGGAGGAGGTCCGTCTGCTTGCGGACCGCCTGACCGTGCTGCGGGACGGGGAAAACGTGGCCGTGGTGGAGAAGAAGGACTATGATCCCCAGAAGATCATCCGCATGATGATCGGCAAGGATATCGCCACCAGCGCGGACCGGGTCGCCATGCACCGGCCCGGGGGCCCCGTGGGCCTGAGCGTGCGGGGGCTGACCCGCAGGGGCGTCTTTGAAAACGTCAGCTTTGATGCGCATCACGGCGAGATCCTGGGAATCGGCGGCCTCGTGGGTTCCGGACGCACCGAAGTGCTGCGGACCATTTTCGGCGCGGACCGCGCGGATGCGGGGGAAATCACCTTAGACGGGGAAAAAATCGGCGGCACGGTCGCCGGGAACATCAAAAAGGGCTTCGGCCTCATCCCGGAGGACCGGCGCGGGCAGGGGTTCATTCCGCTGCAGAGCATCCGCAAGAACATCGCCCTGACCAACTACGACCTGCTCAGCAATGCCCTGGGCATCGTCAACAGCGGCCGTGAGTCCCGGATGTGCGACGACGCCATCTCCAATCTGGCCGTGCGCCCCAACATTCCCTCCATGCCGGTCATCAATCTTTCCGGAGGCAACCAGCAGAAGGTCGTCGTCGGGAAATGGATGGCCCGGGACCTCAGGGTTCTGCTGGTGGACGAACCCACGGCGGGAATTGACGTGGGCGTCAAGGAGGCCATTTACCAGATTCTGGAGGGGCTGGCTGCAAAAGGGGTCATTGTCATCGTCGTCTCCTCGGACCTTCAGGAGCTCCTGAGGGTGAGCACCCGCATCCTGGTCATGCGCAAAGGAAGGATCTTCAGGGAATTCAACGAGGGGTTCATCACCCAGGAGGATGTGCTTGCCGCAGCATCCGGTATCGACAACAGCAGGGAGGCCGACCATGAATAAGATGAACAGATCGCAGTTTGTCAAACGCTTTCAGAAGCCGCTCATCCTGCTGGGCGTCATGCTGGTCATGGTCATCCTGCAGCCCAGGATCTTCCCGACCTTCAACAACATGCTGAGCATTCTCTATGCCGTCTCCATCTACGGCACGATGATCTGCGGCATGATTTACGCGGTCCTCCTGGGCGGCATCGACCTTTCGGTCGGCCCGGTGGCCGCCCTTTCCGGCGCGGTCACGGTGCTGACCATCATCGGCATGGGAAAGACGGGGACCTCCGTCGTTGTGGGCATTGTGCTGGGCCTGCTGGCAGGCGCCGCTGTGGGGCTGGTCAACGGCCTGATCATCTCCTATTTCGATGTTCCCGCGTTCCTGATCACCCTGTCCACCCAGAGCATCATCAACGGCGTGGCCCAGCTGACCACGGGCAACCACACCATCGCGGCCATGGAGCCCCCCAGCTTCACCTTTATCGGAAGCGGGCGCCTTCTGGGGGTGCCGGTGCCTATCTACATCATGGGCATCATGATGCTGCTGACCTATATCATCCTCAACAAGACGGTCTTCGGGCAGCGCGTGTACGCCGTGGGCGGGAACCGGCAGGCGGCGGCCCTTTCGGGCGTCGCCGTGCGGCGCGTGTCCACCGTGTGCTATGTACTTTCCAGCCTGATGGCCGCCCTTTCCGGCATCGTCCTGGCCTCCATGAACCAGCAGGCCATCGCCAAGGCGGCCACCGGCTATGAAAATGACGTGCTGACCGCCATCGTGGTGGGCGGCACGAGTCTGGCCGGCGGTGAGGGCTCCATCCAGGGCGCCCTCTTCGGCGCGCTGCTGGTGGGCGTGCTCAACAACGGCATGCGCCTGATGGGCGTTCCCTCGACTTACCATACGCTGGTCAAAGGCGTGATCATCATCTGCGCCGTCGCCACGGATGTCTATGCCAAGAACAAGAACAGCGGACTTCAGAGGTCGATGTTCGGCAGGCCGTTCCGGCGCGGGGACTCGAAAGGAGCACTGAAATCATGAAACTTGTGGATGTCCATGTCCATGTGATCGAGAATCTGCACGGGTTCGCCCGCAGGGGCGAATTCCGCGCCATCGGCGGCGGACGCGCCCGCTGGGCCAACGGGGAGGAGACCGACCTGATCCCCGCCTGCCTGGGGGAGACCAACCTGCTGGGAGAAAAGCTGTACCCTTTTCTCAGGGAAAAGGGCGTGGAAAAGGCCGTGCTGCTGCAGGGATCCTTTTACGGCTACCAGAACGAGTATTCCCTCGAGGTGGCCAGGCGGTACCCTGACATGTTCATTCCCGCCTGCACCGCGGATGTCTATGCCCAGCAGTCCCTCGAGATCCTTGAGAGGTTTGTCCTGCGGGAAGGGGTCCGGGTGATCAAGTTTGAGGTGAGCGAAGGCGGGGGCATGATGGGCTATCATACGCCCTTCCGCCTGGACGGGCCGCTGCTCGAGCGGCAGGTCCGTCTGGCTGCGGACAACGGCTGCACGCTTGTGCTGGATATCGGGGGACCCGGGATGAGCAGCTACCAGCCTGAGGCGGTCGCGGAGATCGCCAGGTCCTGTCCGGACATGAAGGTGGTCGTGTGCCATCTGCTCGCCCCCACGCTCCGCGACGAGGCGGTGTTTACCGAATCCCTGAAGCTTCTCCGTCTGCCCAACGTCTGGTTTGACATTTCGGCGGTTCCCTGGAATGTCGATCCGGAAACCTATCCCTATCCCACGGCCTGCCGCTACGTGGCCATCGCCCGGGACACCGTCGGATGCGACAAGCTGCTGTGGGGAAGCGATCTGCCCTCCCCGCTCACCCGGGACAGCTATGAACATCTGTGGGACTATCTGTGCAGACCGGAGATCTTTACGCGGCAGGAGCTTGAGCAGATCTTCCATGACAACGCGTTTTCCGCCTATCCGTTCTGAAAAACAGGCCTGCCGCACCTGCGGCAGGCTTTTTGAGTTTCCGCAGGAGGACTCCTCCATGCCGGCGAGAAGGCGGATCTGCAGCAGCGGACCTCGGCGCGCGGCCCGCAAACCTGGCTATCCCGTGAAGGATAACATGCCCTCCCTCCCGCGCCCTGACGAAGCTGCAGAAAAACAGGCCGTATATGGATCTTCATATACGGCCTGTTGTACATGCATGATGTCCGCGGTCTCCAAGTGCCGGGCCGACGCTGGAAATCCAATGGATCATCCCCTTTTCATCCGGGGGCTGCCCCCTCCCGCGGCGCCCTGTGGGCAGGTCCTGGGTGACAGCGGATCCTTTTCCCCTGAATCCGGCTCCCCGCAGGGTGCCGTACCGGCAGGGATCCCCTTTCCCGGGCAGGACGAGAAGGCGCTTCCCCTGACGGTCTCCCCCTCTCATTTTCCCGCCTGGCGGTCCGGCTCATTTCGCTGCCGTGCCCGCCTTTGGCCATGTGCGAAGCGCGTTCATCACCGTTTTGTCATCATTTCTGTTTGTATGTGCGTTATTCTACATTAAATGGACTGTCATTGACATCATTGTACCGTTTTTAGTAAAATAAAATGAATTGCACCGGACCAGACAGGGGCAGCAGATGATCCCCCCGAGGGACAATGCGATGCAGAATCGAAAGGAGAAACACCGCATGAAACAGACCCTTGTTCTCGGCAAATTCGTCCATGCGGGCGACGGGGCCGGCCTTTCGGACAATGAGGGCGAGGCTGCCAGCCTTCACGGGAAACTCATCATGCCCGGGATTACCGACAGCCATGTCCGCATCACCACGGGCGCTGGCTTTGAGTATGTCGCTTACGGGAAACAGATCACATGCTCAGGCAAACAGGGAACCCTGGATTTCATGGAGAACCGCATGCGGAGGACATAAAGGGAGCCATTGCGGTTGGCAGGGGCGCTGATTGTCCGGCGTTTGACAACACACCGCGGAGCACGGGGGCTTCAGCCGGAACAAGCCGCAGGACGTGGTTCTGCGTGGAAAGAAAGCGAACTGACGGCTCCCAGCAGCCCGTCGGGATCAGGGCATCCCGGTCTTTGCGCAATGCCGCATCATCGGCACTTTTCCGTCTTCTGCAAAAAGATGTGAATCGTCAGGGATGAGGACTATATGATGACCAAACACAATACTGCCAGATTATTTGAACGGAGAAAGGGACATCTTGAGTATCTGATCAAACGGGACTATGTCAGGAGCGGGATCGCGACGATTCCATGCAGTGTATCCGACTACAGCGATGTGATCAGTACGTACAGCGTCAAAGGCTATGAGACTCTGAACACGGATTTTTATGACTATCTCAAAGAGTGCGCAGATGTGACGCCGACCGAGTGCCCGCTGGTGCTGAGCATTACCGGGAACAGCCTGTCGCCGGAGGAGAAAAAGACCATTGAGGAGGTCATCCGGGACGATTTTGCCTATGATCTCGGCATGGTGGAAAAACACGAGAAACGCCATATGCGGACCTTCCTGTTCATGGTGATCGGCATGCTCCTTTCAGGGGCCGTCCTGTGGCTGACGAAGCCGCTGATGGAAATGCCCCGCGAGCTGCTCTTTATTCTCTTCTGGTTTATGGGAGAAAACCTGTGCGATTATATCTTTCTGACAGGGGCCGACCTTCGCCGTGAACGGAGACTGGCCGGACGGCTCGCAAGTATCAAAGTCGTGTTTTCCGAACACTATGAGGTTCCCAGGTACACGGAAAGCGACGTTGAAAAGCTGTACTCCGAGATTGAAGAGGATGTGAATGAAACCATTCTGCAGGAGAAATAGGCAAGTCATTCATTGATCCGGGGTTATGCAGCAGAACCTAAAATCAGGTTATCAGATTTACAGGGAGGTTTCGGCATGAAAAAATTATTCACAATTGACCATTTTATGGTGGCGGTCGTCGCTGCGCTTGGCTATGGCTTTGGCGACGCCATCGCAAGACTATCCGGCTGGCCGGATGTCATGTGCATCGTGGCGTGTTTAGTCGTCGGTATGGTGATGGAGATGGTCATCTCCAAGATCGTCTTCAGCAAAACGGTTCAGAAAAGCACGAAAAACCGGGTGCTGACCTATGTTGGAATCGTGTTCTTCTTTCTACTGGCCCAGTTTATTGCCACCCGGTGGATGGGTATTTCCATGGTGGACTACGTTCAGGAAGAATTTATGTTCGTCATTGTCCTTCCCGTCGTGGGTCTGTTCGTGAACCTGCTCATCCGTGCCTTCCGCGTGTGGAAGATCCGGAAACGCTACGGGGACGGCAGCGAGGGATATGTGTTTGACGTAAAGAACAAGGATCTCGAGGAAGTGAACCAGCAGAACCAGGAAGTTCACGGCAAATACGACACCAGCCTCGAGGTCAGGACGCGTACCGGCATCTACGTCGGGGATAAGTACAAGAATACCCTCGCCTTTTTAGGAATCCCCTACGCCAAGCCTCCGGTGGGCGCGTTGAGATGGAAGGCACCCGAGGCGCTGCCCTCGTCCCAGACGGTGCATGAGGCCAAGCATTTCGGCTCTTCCGCCATTCAGGTGGAGCACCAGGGCTCAATCGTCAAGTATCATCGGCAGAGCGAGGACTGTCTGACCCTGAATATCGCCACCGCGAAAGAAAAGACCAAGGCGAAAAAGCCGGTGCTCGTGCTGTTCCACCACGGCGATTTTGCCTCCGGCGGCACGGTCGATCCCCTGTCGTACGGCGGCGATTATGTCAACACGCATCAGGATGTGGTATTTGTCAGCTTCAATTACCGCCTCGGCATCTTCGGATTCATCGACTTTTCGGAGGTTCCCGGCGGGGAATCCTGCCCGGACGCCCTGAACCTCGGGCTGCTTGACCAGATCGCAGCGCTGAAGTGGATCAAAGAAAACATCTCCGCCTTCGGTGGCGATCCCGAGCGGATCACGGTGATTGGCTTCGAGTCCGGCGCGACCTCCATCTGCCTGCTGGCCGCCAGCGAACAGGCGAAGGGCCTGTTCCAAAGGGCTTTCATTTTCAACGGCAGCCCCGATGCGGCGTACGAAACGCCGGAGAACTCCAGAGCTCTGGCGAGTGCTCTGCTGAAAGAGACAAACACTTCGACGATGGCGGAGCTGCAGCAGCTGGATACGGACACGCTGAAGGACGCGGCGCAAAAGCTCTGGACGAACCTGTGCGCGCCGACCTGCGACGGAACGCTGGTTCCTGCCGATGTGTACCAGGCTTACAAGAATGGTGCCGCTTCGGGCATCGAGTTTATCGTCGGCATTACCAAAGGGGAAATGCAGGGGCTTCGTTCCTCCATCGGCAGCGAGAAGTTCGAGCATGCCGTCAACGTGACTGTGGACAACCTGCAAAACAGCATGGCTGATTCCGTACAGAAGTATCTCCAGACTAAGGCTGCATCATCGTCCGAGGATAAAGCGAAATCGAAGCTGGTGCAGAAATGGGTCTCGCACAGCATCTACCGCGTCGCTGCAAAGCTGTTCCAGGGCGGAAATACGGTGCATCTGATGTACTGGGACGAAGAAGCGCTGATCAAGAATCTGGGTTCGGGTACCGTCGACGTGCTGGCAACTCTGCTCGGAAACGAGAACGCGCTGCAGCTGTACGGCAACGTGATGAACAAGGATCTCTCCGAGTTGCTCCAGTTCCTGCTGGTTAAATTCGCCAGCGGAGATGCCCTGGAGCTGTATCGCAACGAGCTTTCGAACTACGACGGTTTCAAGTGGAACGCGTTCCCCCATGCGCTCATCATTGCGAACGGGAAAGCGGTTCCATCGAATAAAGAATAACAGATGCCAAAGGCATATCGGACGATATGGTGAAATGACCAAAGATCTCATTTTACTGATCACATTACCCGCAGCGTCTCTTCCATATGAAGAGACGCTGTTTTTCTTGCATTTCCGCAATATCCTTAGACTGATAGACTGTGAGCAACGACAACGTATATCGATAATATTTTAAAAATACAATGATTATCGATAATATTCGGACGTGACGACCAAAATACAAAGATTATCTTAAATATCACCTTTCTCTAATGACATCGACATCGATAATCGATAATATATCCCCACAGTAGACAGGGCTGGAAAGAATGGTTTTTACTGAACTGGATGTGAAGGCCTTCCCCCTCACCGTGGTGAGTCCACGCTC
>CACYCQ010000254.1:0-7730 GCA_902772995.1 uncultured Eubacteriales bacterium | reverse complement strand
TGGCCTGTCTGACCGGATTTGTTTTCCGTGATCTCCGCAAACGACACGATCATCTCCTCCTGGATCCGGCTGGTCTGGTCCGCCTTCTCCTGGATGATCGCCCCGTACTCCATCAGGTAGGAGAACAGAACCGTGACAAGGAAGATCGCGATCCCCACCGGCGGGTTGTACAGCGCCGTCAGAAGGACCGCATAGGAGCTTTTCCGTATCCTGAGCGCCAGCTCGCGGGAAAAGGGCTTCTCACTGCTGATGAGCGTTGTCAGCATCCGCTGGAACCCGTGGATATACATGGCCAGGGTTCCAAACGTCAGGGCCGTGACGGTGCACCCGACAGCGGCCACATGGCGCGGCTCCATTCTCCTGAAGTCCACCGTATCCTCCAGAATTCTGAACAGGGTGTTCTGCCGGAACATCTGGATATTCGCCATGATCCGCTCATGCCGGAACAGCGCCGCATAGACACCCGTCAGGCTCACCACGGCCAATGCCGCAAAAAACACCTTCGACAACATGCAGATCACGGTCAGGGTTTTTCCCATCCTGCCGATGCGCTGTCTGATTCCCTGGTCCATGAGGATTCCTTCTTTCTTCCGATCTTCTCATTCACTGAACTTCCGTCACTGCGCCGTTTCCGTGTCCCCTCAGGCGCGGGAACAGGCGGCGCTCCCGCCGGATGTTCCCCCGCACAGGAGGCCATCGGCGCCTTTTTCCCGCGATGAACGCGGCGTCCTCCCCTCTGGAGCCGCACAGGGGAGGCCCGGGCGTTTCCTGGAGGGGCCGGAATGCTTATGGCCGGCCGCGGCTTTGCTTCGCCACGGCATCCGGCGCGGCGGCCTGCGCCCTCTTCTTCTCATAGAGTCCCTGGTCCGCCTGAACAATGGCCTTACTGAGCTCCACATCCGGCGTCACCCCTGTCACCCCGATGCTGACGCTCAGGGGATACGGCGAGCAGGCGGCCGCATTGAGGGAGCTCAGCTCCTCATGGATCTTTTCGCACAGGGCATCGATCTGCTCAGGAGAACCCTCTCTGACAAACACGGCAAATTCGTCTCCGCCGTAGCGCGCGATGCTGACCTTCTTCGGGATATCCCTGCAGGCGCTGCGCAGCGCGTCAGCGATCCTGACCAGGGCGGCATCCCCCTGGATGTGGCCGTAGGTGTCATTGATCTGTTTGAATTTGTTGGCGTCGATCATCATCAGGTGGGCGGATCTGTGCCCGGGGCCCTTCTGCCACTGCTCGTAATGATAGACCAGCTGCTTCCGGTTGTTGAGGCGGGTCAGGGGGTCCATCGAAATCAGGGTGTCGATCCACATCATGTACATTACCAGCGTGGCGATGGACAGCGCCGCGCAGGCCAGCGGGATCTGAGGATACAAAAACTGAACGATCCCGGCCGCAGCCGGCGCAACCGGAAACATGGCAAGCGCCCGCAGCAGCCTTCTCTCAGCGTGCCTGTGCTCGTCAAACAGCCCCACAAACGCGCGGGAGCAGGTGAAAATGACATAGGCATAGGAGATCACATACTGCAGTGCAAACAGTTTTCCCCGGCAGTAGCGCCCCTGCTCATCCACATAGAACAATATCCCCGTGAACAGGTTGATCAGCAGGAGAATTCCCATCACCCACACCAGAACCGAGGATTTCCAGACGGCTGTCCTGCTCCGGACAAACGGCGAACCCTGCAGATGCTCAAAATACACAAACCAGTAGAAGCACATCAGGGTTGTGGAGAAAAAGTAGATTTCCTTTGCGGCCATCAGCCCTGCCGCCCCAAGCGGAAGCAGCCCGGAGGTGATCATCACCGCCGCGGTGTCCGACAGGAAGAACAGCATCTCCGCACGGATCGTCATGGCAAAGTTCCGCTGCGCGACCATCCGTGAAAGCCCTGTGGATTTATGCAGGATCAGCCCGATCAGGACAACCGACATCAGGTTGATCTCCAGATATAAAAGCGCATACAGTGTCTGGCTCGTCATGCCTTCTTCTCCTTGAACCCCGCCGAAGTCCCGGCGGAAATGATTGGGGGACGCAGGGGGCTTCGGGCCCCTGCGCATCTTTCCGCAGCCCTGCCCAGCTTCCTGGTCTTCCGGGCGTCAGGCCCTTCCTGTCACAGTGCCTCTCTCCCTGCGAGGAACACAAACATCCCCGCATAACTCTGCAGCTTCCGGCACCGTTCCCGGCCCTGCATCCCGAAGGCGCCCCGCGGCTGTGTCGAAAAGAAGAACCCCGCGGACGGAGGATTCTCCTGAAGCACCCCTTCGCCAGATTGTAGCGCTTCCGCTCTGTCATCTCAAGGGCAGTTTCTCAGTCAGTTCCGCCGGAGGATTCCGCGGGGCAGCCTCAGACTCTTTGGACGGATCCCCCTCCGGCTTTTCCATGCAGACAGGGAGGGCGTCTCTGTCAAAGACTGCAGCGGCCTTCGGGGCTGTGCGCTCCTGCCGCAGGGCATTTTTCCCGCTCCTCAGAGCCCGGACGCAGCAGAAAAAAACATCCGTGCAGGCTTTTCGTCCTTCACGGATGTTTGTGTTTCACATCACTCCCGCCCGGCTTGACGGCTTCCCGACTGCCAGGACCGGAGCAGAAAATCCCCTGTTCGGGTACCGGACGGCTTACTGCCGTCCCGCATAGGTGGAGCTGCCAAATCCGAGGACCAGACGGCAAATGGGTCCGAAGAGGAACAGCAGAATGCCGAACCCGGTCCCTTTTCCAAAGGATTTTGACAGTTTGACGGACTGCACGAAGTGCACGACCAGGCCGACGATGCCCAGCGCCATGACCACATAGGACAGCCACTGGGCATTGTCCCCGCTGGGCGTAATCAGGCTGGAGACAATCGGCAGGGCGATGGCCACCAGACCGAACAGGCCGTTCCAGCACAGGTCATATTCGACATACACATTGTAGAAGGGGATCAGGGACTTCCAGCCGGCTCTTCCGGCCTTGGTGAAGATCTTCCAGTCCGCAATGGCCTGCAGGATATACCAGCCCAGCAGCAGAACCGCAATGGTTCCCGCCGTAAAGCCAAGGTCGAATATGAGTCTTCCCACCTGCTCGTTGGTCGCCTGCACGGTCGTGGTGGTCTGCACCGTGACCTGTCCGGCAGTTTCGGCCGCTTCGGCCAGTGCTGCAGCAAATAGATTCATCTTGTTTTCTCCTTTTTTGTTGTTGATATTTCTAATCGCGGAACCGGTCCCCCCGGAAGAAACCGAAAGATTCCGGAAGGCACCCGTCCTGCGGTCAGTTGTCTTCCTGCGTGTTCTCCCGCTTCATTTCGCCATAGAAATTGACGATGATGGAGGTAATGAGGGAGACCACGATGATGCCGTACATGCCCAGGATGACGGACAGGACCCTTTCCTTGACCGTGACGGCGGTGATGTCTCCAAAGCCGATGGTCGTCACGATGGCAAAGCAGTACCACATGGCGTCGCCCAGATTCTTCATCGCGGGCTCCCAGGCCTTCAGGCAGTACGAGAAGGAAATGATCAGCAGCCCCAGTCCGAGCAGGACCTCGGTGGCATAGCTCTGCCGGATGACATTTCCAAGCACTCTCAGGTTGATGCGTGAGGTTCTGTATTCTTTCTATGTGTAGTGTGCTGTTTCGTTCCCTGCCCATCGTCCTGCAGGCATCCTCAGCGGATGCTGTTGAGATACTCGGTCAGGGCGGCGCGGTCGTAATACCTTTCGGGGCTGGCCAGGACAAAGTCCGGATCCGCTCCGCGGTCAATGTCGTAGAAGGAGCCGTTCTTGAGGAAGGACATGCGCTGGTTGGAGGAAATCTGGAATGCGGTTCCCCATGCGGTGGACGTATTCATCACCGCGCAGCTGCCGCCGCCGGAGGTCCGTCCCAGCAGCGTGACCTTGCCGGATTCCTTGAAGATGCAGGGAACCAGGTTGCCGCAGGAGAAGCTCACGGGAGAAATCAGGCAGAAGAGGTGCTTGTCCGACACCGTGTCCTTTTCGTCAAACTTCCGGTCGCGGTTGACGTCGGCCCTGTAGACGGTGGTGCACATCGCACCGGTCATGTTGTCCGTCACGCTGATGGAGGCCTCTCCCAGGAACCAGGCCATGGCAAAGATGGCCGCATCGTCGGCGCCGCCCAGGTTGGCGCTCAGGTCCAGCACCACGTTCTCCACGGGGCTGTTCTCCCGGGTGATCATCGCGTGGGCCTTCATGATCAGGCCGATGGTGTCCTCATCCGGGAAGACCCGGGGATCCTCCACGCCGTAATACTCCTCCGCATCCGACACCATCCAGTCAAAGTGGTCAAAGGTGATGTAGGCGGTGTTGCCCACTTCCTCATATCCGGGAATGCCCTGCGGATAGGCCTTTGCCCTGGCCTGCTCCTGACGTTCGAGATGATCAAAAATATGGGTTCTGGCCGCGCCTGATGCCTTGTAGTCAACGGGACCGGACAGATAGGAGAAGGCGTTCCAGCTGGTGTGATTGTCATCGAGGAAATCCACGATCGTGCGGTACAGCGCCAGATCCGCCTGCTCAGCGTCGGGATCCTTCAGGATCACATCAAAGCCGACATTGTGGAAAAGCCGGGTGAAGCTGTCGATTTTGTGCGTGTCCCTGAGGCCGTAGAAGTAGTCCAGCAGCATGCACAGCTCGCCGTAGCCGAAATCGGCCAGCTCCTGGCTGCGCTTCCCGGTGGGAACGTCATAGTAAACCTGCGCACAGGACTTCAGGTCGGAGGAAAGGATCAGATTCTTCCCGTTGAAGAAGAAGTTTCCCTTGTTGGAGGGGGACATGATGATGTCCGACATCGTCTGCAGCGGGATCAGGTACAGCCCATCCTGGGCGATCAGGTCGATGCCGTACTGCTCCAGGTAGAAGGTCAGGGGATCGCCAAAGCGCGTATAGGACCCCTTGTCCACCTTCTGGAAGACTGTGGGCTCTCCCTTGCTGTTGAAGACATTGAGAACCACCGAATCCATGATCGTGGAGGCGTCGCCCCGCTGGCAGAACATGTTGTAATCCACAAAATCAATGGTATCCCTCTCAAAATCCAAGGTCATGAGCAGATGATACTGATCATCCAGGCGGCGGTAGGTCAGGACGGAGCCGTTTTTCTCAAGGGTGAAGTGGATATCAATCCCCACGGCGGGAGCGTCATAGAACTCCTCCAGCATCGCCAGCATGTCTTCCGCCTCGATATAGGGCAGGTCCTTCACGCCGTCCACAAAGTAGAGCCGCATGTCGGTCCCCGTTTCAAAGGTTTCATAATACAGCGGGAAACTTGCGCTGGTGAGGTCATGTTTTCCGTTCTCAGCACAGCCGGCCCCGCTCAGGACGGCAAGTCCCAGCGCCAGCACCAGCAAAATCAGTTTTTTCATGGAATACTCCTCCTGCAATTCGTTTTTCCATCCTCCCTGCGTTCACGCGGAAGACGCGGCAGACCCGTCCGGGCCCGGCGCCCCTGTGCCCCTGGAGAGCAGAAATCCCTGATCGCGCCATTATATATCAGCGCTTCCCGGACAGGCAACCGTTATTTCTTCCGGTCGCACTCCCGTCCTCCCCTCTTTTTTTCGGGGCCCGTCAGTTGTCAGAGCGGCTGTACCCGTTTTTCATGCGCTGGCTGGCCTGCAAGAGCACCTTTCCCAGGGTGTCCGTCGAGTGGCGCCTTGCC
Organism: uncultured Eubacteriales bacterium; assembly: GCA_902772995.1. Classification (GTDB taxonomy): domain Bacteria; phylum Bacillota; class Clostridia; order Christensenellales; family Aristaeellaceae; genus Ventricola. The sequence goes on along the minus strand of CACYCQ010000254.1, from coordinate 2,094 downwards.
ATGTCACACAGCCGGCGGTTGGCCTCCTCGGCGAGGGAAAAGTCCCCGCTGTCCGCCATTCTGCGGTCATATTCCAGAACAAGGCGCCGCCCCTCCGCCGCCACCGCGTCCTGGTAGCGCTCGATATCCTGGATGCAGGCTCCGTAGGCGCTGTCCGCCAGCGCCCCGATGAGCCGGCTTGTCCAGTAGAAGTTCTCCGTGGACACCTCCAGGCCGACCCGGCTCAGATAGTCCGGGAGCTTTGGCACATTGGGATACACCGGGAGCATGGCATCAAAGGTGGTTGATCCGAAGCACACCCATTCCAGAGCGCGGATAGCCTCCGGTCCCCTGCTGCGGATCTGGCACACCGAGGTGACCCCGGTGCGGTTGATGCCGATGGGCCTGTAGATGCCCCGCTTCCCCGTCTCCCGGGAGGAATAGGGGTCATAGGGCGTGCCCTGGTAGTGAGAGGAAAGCAGGTACTTGACATCCTCCACCGCCAGTTTCCTCTCGGGCACCAGCATCCAGGGGAGACGGTCAGACTCCGGCGTGAACTCCGCATTTTCCCCGTCCCAGGTGTGCCGGGTGGGCGCCAGAAACCGTCCCATGAACCAGGCCCTGGGCGTGTTGTAGACGTGGTCCCGGTCCAGGTGGGAGCCGAAGATGTCCCGGGGATTGAAGGCGCCGTCCTGGTTGAGGTCCAGGTCGTTGTCCCGGATGAACTCCCTCAGGTCGGCGCTGCACAGGTGGTCCTGCCCCTCCCCGAAGGCGTCCTCCAGGTCAAAGGCGTCCATGCCGAACTGGTTGGGATTGACCACCACCGCGTCCTCCGGGACCCGGCGGGCCATCCAGTGGTGCCCGCCGATGGTCTCCAGCCACCACACCTCCTGCTCATCATTGAAGGCGATGCCGTTGGATTCGCTGGTGCCGTACCGCTCCAGCAGCGCGCCCAGGCGCAGCACGCCCTCCCGCGCGCTGCGGATATAGGGCAGCACCAGCACCACGATGTCCTCCTCGCTGATGCCGCCGGGCGTGTCCTTCTCCCCGCGGTGCTCCGCCCTGCGGAAGGTGACCAGCGGGTCCGCGGCGAGCACCCGCGCGTTGGAGGTGATGGTTTCCGTGGCCGTCATGCCCACATTGGCACTGTTGATGCCCGTGGCCGCCCAGATGCCCCGTCCCCTGTCCACGCTGGGGCAGGCGGTGTAGCGCAGGGGATTGTCCGGAAGGTCAATTTCCAGGTGAGACAGGACGCTGCGATATTTCTTCGGCTGCCGGTCCGGCTCCACCACGGTCATCTTTTTGACATCAAAGTGCCCGTCATCCGTCCGGGCAATCATTGTGGAACGGTCATTGGTGGCGCCTCTGCCCACCAGAATCGTCGTACAGGACATCAGTTTTCCTCCTTGTTTGAATCACACTTCACGCAGGATCCGTTTTTCACGGATCGGGTCATTATCATTATGAACAGATTTGCGGCGCGGATTGGCAATCCGCTGTAAAACAGGCATCCTCCTCTTTCCCTTTCATCGAGGAGCGGGGCTTTCTCCCCCTCATCAGGACATACGTGCCCTGTTCAGGCATACAGTTCTCCCGTATCATCGTCAAGACTCTCAGAGGCTCCTGCATATCGCAGACGGAGCCGTATGGACAGATCCCGCCACGTCATCTTTGCCCTTTATCTTCCTCAATTCAAGATTCTCACACTCTCCACTAGTGTCAGGCAAGTTACCGGCAAGTTAGATTTTCCATGCACGGTTTTGAGAAATCCTTGTATTTCAAAGTTTATTTTATATGTCACATAACTTTCTCCGCATCCCTAGCAAGTTACCGGCAAGTTAAATTCTTATCTTATGATTCCAGGATATCCCTGCACTTCAACGAACCTTCAAGCGATCCGATGGTTTAATCTGCACCACCCTGCAGGTTGCCAACAAGTTAGATCCCTCGCGATCTTCTCCAACATTTCTTTGTATTTCAGCGATTTATCGAATAATCAAATAACATTTCCGTGTTTCCAGCAAGTTACCTGCAAGTTAGATTTCTCTGGATGATTTGAAGAAATCCTTGGATGTCAACGATTTTTCGAATGATCAGACGCTTTCAGCTTCGTTC
>CACYCQ010000253.1:0-2353 GCA_902772995.1 uncultured Eubacteriales bacterium | reverse complement strand
GAGGACTGCCGCCGCATCGCCGCCGGACTTCCCTACCGGGATTATGTGACCGTGGGTGTCCTGGTTCCCGGTCTCAACCTCAAGAACGAAACCGCCATCAAAACCCTGGGCAGGTATGTTCCCGATGACTGGGTCTATGTCCATGACCGCAGCGTCAGGATGGGCCGGCTGCAGATTTTTAACAACTGGTCTCCCTATCTGGTTTCCGATCCCGTCAACACCGTCTGGGTCGGTCTGGAGTATTTCTGCGACGAAGGAGATGACTTCTGGTCCCTGGATGACGAACAGATTGCAGATCTGGCCATTGGAGAAATGATCAAAATTGGTCTGATCTCCTCATCGGAAGAGGTCCGGGATCACCATGTGGAAAGGGTCAAAAAAGCCTACCCCGCATACTTTGACACCTATGCGGAGATGGATACGCTCCGGCAGTACCTGGACAGCATCGGCAACCTTTACTGCGTAGGGAGAAACGGGCAGCACCGCTACAACAATCTCGACCATTCCATGTGCACCTCGTTTGAAGCTGTCTCCAATATCCTTTCCGGGCGAGAAGACAAGTCCAACATCTGGAGCATCAACACGGAAAAGGAATACCATGAATCGAAATAATTCTTCTGCCGCTAGCATTAGCGGCATTTTCTGTCCTTCTGTGCGTATATGAGGTATTCTGATGAAAAATCCCCCTGTATCTTCCCGGATTGCCGGAATTGTCCTGGCTTTCCCGGTTTCCCTGTACCTTGTTCTGATCATCATGCTGATCCTCCACCGTCCCCTCTCCATTCCCGTCGCGGGGCTCCTGTTTCTTCTGTTCTTTATCTGCCTACTGTCACTTTCCGGCAGATTGGGTCCCTGGGGCATGTCTCTCGGGCCCGCCCTCCAGAAAAAGGAGTTCCGGGTGTTCGGGATGGCCTTTGGCGCATGCATGATCTGTTTCCTCATCGGTCTTGCGGCCTTCTATCCGGGCGGGATCTCATCGGATACCATCTACCAGCTGGCACAGGCCCATGGGACCAAAGAGCTGACCGACTGGCATCCCGCACTTCACACGCTGATATTGGCGTTTCTATGCAGAATATGGGACAGCCCCGTCTTTTGCCTTGTGATTCAGCTCCTCATTTATTCCTCAGCCGTCGGGCTGACCGCATGCACACTGCATAAATACCGCATCCCCAAGGCTGTCCTGCTGCTGGTTACCGCATATCTCATCCTCTCTCCTGCCATTTCCAATCTCATGCTCTTCATCTGGAAGGATTGCGCCTTTGCCATCACCATGCTGTTTTTGACCTGTCAGCTGGTGGACATCCATTTCAGCCACGGTGAATGGCTTCGCTCTCCCCTGCATCTGCTTTGTCTTGCGCTGACGCTTTGTCTTTCCTCTATTCTTCGTCACAACGGTCCGGCGCTCTCTCTGCCCGTCGGAATCTGGCTGCTGGTCTCCTTTCCTGGACTTTGGAAGCGCCTGATTGTCTGCATCTGCTGCGCTGCAGCCTTTTTTGGACTGATCAAGGGACCCTTGTACAATGCTGCCGGAGTAGAGTATGAATGGACAGGTCTCGGCGAGATGATCGGCGTTCCGATGACCGTCCTGGCCAATGTTTATGTGGAAAGCCCGGAATCCCTGGAACCGGACATTGTGGAATTTATGGAAGACGTGGCTCCAAGATCTGTGTTTGAAACCTACCATTCCGTTGGTGACTGGAACGAAATCAAGTTTCAGGTGGGAATGGTGTATACCAACAAGCCCTATACCCTGGTGGATGTTTTCTCCTTTGCGGCAAGAGCCGCCATCCGTCAGCCCCGCCTTGCCCTTGAAGCGCTGTCCTACCTCTGGCAGATGCCCATGTGGCCCTTCAGCGACGCGTACTGGCGGGTTTGCCCTTCCAACGAATCCGATCTGACTTTCCGGCATGAACGCAATCCCTTTCTCAACCGGATACTCAACGCTCTGTGCCGCTGGAGTGCCAAACCTTTCTTTGCATGGCTTTTCTGGCTTCCCGGGACCTTCATGCTGATTCTGGTTGTCGTCTGCGTCCTTTTTGCGCCCTTCAGAAAGCCTTCCGCACTGCTGCCTGCTGCGGGCCTGATTTCCTATCATCTGGCCACTTCTCTGTTCCTATCTTCATCCACCGATTTCAGATTCTTCCTTGGATTTCAGATGTGTGTTCCCCTTGCCCTGCTCTGTCTGCTGTTTATCCCTTTCTCCGACATGGAGCTCTCGATAAAACGTTAATTGTATGTAATTTCAGTTACGATCATTTCCGTTATTTCTTGTTGCTTTTCTCAACGGACGGTGATATACTTTCGTCCGTTGAGTGACGCACCTTTAGCTCAGTTGGTAGAGCACCTGACT
>CACYCQ010000252.1:0-4457 GCA_902772995.1 uncultured Eubacteriales bacterium | reverse complement strand
GTGCTGCTGCTGCTGCCCACGGTGCTGCTGGATGGCGCCTGCTGGGGCCAGTGCGACAGCGTGTACGCGTTTTTGATCATGCTCTCCCTGTACCTGCTGAAAACGGAGCACCCCGTGGGCGCGGCCAGCGCGCTGTCCCTGGCCTTTGCCTTCAAGCTCCAGACCATCTTCTTCTTCCCCGTGGTGCTGCTGGCACTCTTTACCGGGGAATACCGGCTGCGCCATGCCCTGGCGTTTGCGGCGGCCTACCTGGTGACCCTGATCCCCGCCCTGATGGCGGGGCGGCCCTTCATGGATGCACTGTCGGTCTATGCCAACCAGTCCATGGGGCAGTACTACCACCGGCTGACCTACAATGCCCCCAGCCTCTACACCTTTTTCCCCATGCTGCACATCGCCAGCACCCAGGAATTCACCTGGATGAGGTACATCGGGGAGATCAACAGGGACGGGACCAATGAATACCTGACGGAGGCGCTGTTCCCCACGCTGCAGAATGCGGCGCTGCTGGCCAGCGTGCTGCTGGTGGGCATCCTGGTGGTCTACTGGGTTGTGCACAGGGACCGGATCCGCCGGGAGGACACCCTGAATTTCGCCCTGTTCTGCGCGATCCTGCTGCCCTTTGTCATGCCGAAGATCCATGACCGGTATTTCTATCTTGCCGACATCCTCTCGGTGCTCTACGCCCTGCAGCGAAGGGACAGGCGCTTTGTCCCGGTACTGGTGGTCACCGCCTCCCTGATGAGCTACACCACCTTCCTCATGCGCCAGAGGCCCTTTGACGAGCGGGTGCTGAGCCTGATGATGGGCACGGCGCTGGTGGTGTGCGGGCGGGACCTGCTGTTGACCATGCGCGCCCGCGCGGGGAGGGTGGAAGCATGAACAAGAGAAAATGGATGGAGATGCTCCTGCCCCCGGTCCTGGCGCTTGTGTGCGCCGGCGGGTTCTTTGCATGGAACATCCGCCTTGGGCCCCTCAGCAACCTCAACGATATCGGCGGCTGGGACAGACGGCTGCTGTTCATGACCGCCGCCTCGGCGGTGCTCTTTGCGCTGCTCCTGCTGCCCTTTGCCCTTTCCCGCTCCCGGGGCGTGCTCCGGGTGCTGCTGCGCCAGGGGATCCTGATGGCGGGCATGGTCATCTACCTTCTGGCCATCAACCAGAAGACCTACGCCTATACCACCCAGATCCAGCCATTGCTGCGAAAGCTCCAGGCCGGCGGGCTGGGCGCGCTGCCCGCGGACAGCCCTGTGAGCGCCCCCATGGCCCTGCTGCTCATGGGCGTGACCCGGTTCCCGTCCTATGATATGTACAGCGTCAAGCTGGTCAGCGTGTTCTGCGTGCTGGCCGCCGCCTGCATCGCCGGACATCTGGCGGATGAGGAGCGGATGGGCCTTCGGGCGGAGGCGACGCTGGTGCTGTGCGTGATTCTGCCCCAGGCCTTTCTGTCCTCCGCCTGCGCGGCGCAGCTGGACAGCGTGGCGCTGCTGTTTGCCGCCCTCGCCCTCCTGTCCTGGCGCAGCGGGCGCCGGACCCCGGCGGCGGTGCTGCTGGGGGTCGCCGCCACGCTGAACCTGGTCTTTGCCGCAGGCTTTGTCCTGATGGCCCTGGAGGGGGGACGCAGGGAGCTTCTGCCGGGCCTGTGCCCCGCGGCGGCGGGGGTGCTCCTTTGCACCCTGGCCGGGCTGTCCCCGCTGAGGGCGGCAGGCAGCCTGCTTGCGCCGCTGCTTTCCCCGCCCTTTGCCAAGGGCGGCATGCCCACCCTGGCCTCCATCATTCCCTACGCGAGGCCCTCGGAGATGCCCTCCTGGTTCCTGATTCACGCGCTGCCCCATGCCCAGCTGGAGGTGGAGGAGACCCTGGTCTATACGCCGGAGCATGTGGTGCTCCTGCAGCGGGGCATGGCGGTGGCCGGCCTGGGAGTGCTGGCGGCCCTGCTGCCCCGGATGCTGGAGCGGCTCCGGGGGAACGAGCGGCTCCTCGGGGTCCTGCTGCTCTCGCTCATGTGCGTGCCGGGCACCTCGGCGGCCTGCTGGCTGTCGGTGTGCTTTGTCGCGGTGCTGATCGTGCAGAAGGGGCCCTCCCGGCTGCGCATTCCCGCGGCGGCGGTGCTGCTGGGAATCGCGGGGGGCGCGGCGTATCCCGTGACGGGGGAGACCATGGTGCCCGCCGGGGCGCTGTGGCTGGGCGCCATTGTGCTGCTGCTGGGGATCGCCGGGGTGATCCCGTTCCCGGGAGGTGCCCGCGATGGAGAATGAGCGCAGGGTCCGCCTGATGATCCGAAGGGGACAGGACAGGCACGCCTGCTTTGCGCGGATGCGTGAAGAGGGGGAAGCCCTGATCTTCGCCTATTCGGACCGGGGCGGCGAGGGAGAATTCCCGGTGGTCCTGAGGCTGGGCGGCGGGCGCATGGAGATCACCCGGGAGGGTGAAATGAAGGGGACGCTGGTCCTGGAGCCCGGGAAGCGGCACGCCTTCGCCTATGAAACGCCCTACGGGTCCTGGCCCATGGAGGCGCGGTGCAGCTTCCTGACTTTCAGCAGGGAGGGACGGCGGGCTGAGGCCGCCTATGAGATTTTCTCCGCGGGAGAGAGAACGGTGCAGCAGGTGATGGAGCTGATATGGAAAGACTGACCGGAATCCGGTGCCGAAATGAAATCCGCGGACTGCTCAGGGAACGGGCAGTCCGCGGATTTGTGCGTTTTTCGGATCAGGAGGGGCTGCTGGCAAGCGATGCCCCCAGATGGAACCGCTCCCTCGGGGACCTGGGGGAGGACCTTGCGCAAAGGGGCTACCTCCACGTCCTGCAGGGGGAGCTGCTCCTTGTGACGCCGGGGCCGGAGCTGCTGTGCAGAAGGTGCGGGGAGATTCCCCCGGCCCTTCCGGAGCTTTCGGAGGACGCCCCCCAGCGGCTGTTCCTGGCCGCGAGGTTCCTGCGCTTTCCGGCGGAAAGGCCGGACAGGGACGGGGTGGAGCTGTGCGCTCTGGCCATGAAGGCCAGGCAGGATGAGGCCAGGTGGCTCCCCCGCCTGCGGGAACACGCCGCCCTCATGCAGAGGCGGCGCAGCACGTCGGGGTTTGCCCAGGCGGGCCTTCTGCTGCTGGAAGGGGATCAGGAAAGCTGTTTCTCCCCCAGCATGAGGGTGCAGTAGCGGTGGGTGTCGATGGTGATGTGGGGATGCGAGAGGATATACTCGATAATGGCATCCGCCACGTCCACCAGGATCTCCCGCACGGCGGGCGCTGAGGAGACCATGTCGTATCCGCTGGAGCCGTGACTCCTGTAGGAATTGACGCAGACGATGATTTCCTCGTCATCCGCGACGGGGACGCCGTTTCGCGTGAGGGAGACAATGCGCTGCCCCACGGGCCGCAGGATGTCCACCACATAGTCAACGCCGGAAAAATAGTCGTAGTTGTAGTGCTGGAGCTTGGGCTTGGTGAAGAGGTTCCCGTAGGTGACGCCGCCCTTGCCGTCCGGTGCAAAATACGCCATGGTATGCTCGATATAGCTGCGCAGGGTGGCGCCGGTCATGCTCAGGTTGACCAGCGTGTTGGCGTAGATATAGGTGGAGACCACGTCCCGGATGGTGACCACCTGGGGAAAGCCCTTGTAGCTGTTGGGCATGGCGCAGGTGGCCACCTGCGCGCCGCTGACGGCGAGCTGGACGGTGTTGATGAAGTTGGCCAGGGGGTTCCCGTGAATGGCGGCCTCCAGATGGTCCATGGCGGGAAGGGGACGGTCCAGAATCCCGGCGGGGGAGTCGAGCCACTGCTGCAGCCGCCGGTTCAGGGCGGAGAGCATCCGGCAGCCCTCCTCGAGGGCGGGCAGGGCCCCCGTTTTGAGGGAGGAGGTAAAGCGGATGCGCCCATCCTCCTCCACCCTCGCATCAACGGCACAGCAGTGCCTGGCCATGTCCGAGGGCTGGACGGTCCAGGTGCCGTTCAGGCTGAGACCGGGCACGGCCAGGTGCTGATGACCGGTTAAAATCAGGTCATAGTCCAGCTCCCGGCACATGCGGCAGGCCTCGTTTTCCGTCCCCGTGGGCTCGCACTGCACCTCCCCGCTCAGGTCCTCCTCGTAGCCGCCGTGGTAGATGAGGACGGTGACATCGCACCGGTCCCGGATCAGCTCAAGCTCCCGGCGGGCCGCCTCAAAGGCGCTGCCGATGGTCAGCTGCGCCACGGTGTCCGGCTCCTCCCAGTACCGCACGAAATCGGTACATACCCCCACCAGCCCGATGCGCAGGCCGTTTTGAAGGGTATGGATGGCGTGGGGGGCGATGGGCAGGCGTCCGGCCCTGTCCCGGATATTGGCGCACAGGCAGCGGGCGTTGAGGCTGCGCAGATAGTCGTGGAGGGCCTCAATGCCGTGATTGAAATCGTGATTGCCCAGGGTGATGTACTGATAGCCGCACAGGTTCATGGCGGCGGCGATGGGATGGGCGCAGGGCGCG
>CACYCQ010000251.1:0-2813 GCA_902772995.1 uncultured Eubacteriales bacterium | reverse complement strand
TGCGTGGCCGTCAAGGCCCCCGGCTTCGGCGACCGCCGCAAGGCCATGCTGCAGGATATCGCCATCCTGACCGGCGGCCAGGTGATCTCCGAGGAGCTGGGCTATGACCTGAAGAGCGCCACCATCGACATGCTGGGCAATGCCCGCCAGGTCAAGGTGGACAAGGAGAACACCACCATCGTGGAAGGCGCCGGCAGCAAGTCCGAGATCAGTGCCCGTGTGGCGTCCATCCGCGCCCAGATCGGCGAGACCACCTCTGATTACGACCGTGAGAAGCTCCAGGAGCGCCTTGCCAAGCTGGCCGGCGGCGTTGCCGTCATCCGCGTGGGCGCGGCCACCGAGGTGGAGATGAAGGAGCGCAAGCTGCGCATCGAGGACGCCCTGGCTGCCACCCGTGCCGCCGTTGAGGAAGGCATCGTGCCCGGCGGCGGAACCGCCCTGCTCAACTGCATCCCCAATGTGAAGGCCATCCTCCCCGAGTTCCACGGCGACGCCAAGACCGGTGTTGAAATCGTCCTGCGCGCCCTGGAGGAGCCGGTCCGTCAGATCGCAGCCAACGCAGGCGTTGAAGGCAGCGTGGTGGTGGAGAACATCAAGCGCGCCGACAAGCCCGGCTACGGCTATGACGCCCTGTGCGACAAGTATGTGGACATGAAGGACGCCGGCATCATCGACCCGACCAAGGTCACCCGCTGCGCCCTGCAGAACGCGGCTTCCGTGGCGGCCTCCGTGCTGACCACCGAGTCCCTGGTGGCGGATCTGCCCGAGAAGACCCCGGCGCCCGCCCCGGCGGCTCCGGACATGGGCGGCATGTACTAAGCCGATCCCCCTTTTCCTGAAAGCGAAGCCTTTCCCGCAAAGGATTGTCCCGGGCACAGACAGACCCGCCTGAGGAATACACTCAGCAGGCCCCTGAACCTTTTCCGGTTCAGGGGCCTGCTTTTTATCTTCCGTGAGCCGTTCCGCCTTTGGATGCAGGCTCCCGGGACCCTGTGACCGGATAGCCCCGTCGCTGCCGATGGATGGGGGCGTCAGGTCGCCATGCCCCGTCCGCTTTGCCCGGGATCAGGCGCCGGGCGGCGCACCCGGCGATGGCCAAAAACACCTGCGCCCTGAATCCGCGTGCGGATTCAGGGCGCAGGTCAAAAGCGTCCCCGGATTTCTTTACTCCCCGCGCTCGTCTCCCCAGAAGAAGAGCGCCACGGTTCCGGGACCGGTATGGGCCCCGATCAGGGCGCCGATATTGAAAATGGAGATTTCTCCCACCTTCGGGAACCGCTCCCTGATCAGGCTGACCACCGCTTCGGCGTCCTCCATGCAGGCGGACTGGGACAGGTAGACGGGACCGTCATAGTCATGGCCGTCCCGGGCATGCTCCTCCATGCGCTGGACGATGGTCTCAATGGCCTTGCGCTTTCCCCTGCACTTGGTTCTGGGGATCAGCTTGCCTTCCTTATTGACATTGAGCAGCGGACAGATGTTGAGCAGTCCCCCCACAAAACCGGAAGCCTTGGAAATCCGGCCGCCCCGGACATAGTACTGCAGGTCCGTGGAGAAAAACCAGTGGTTGAGGTGCAGCCTCTCCCTTTCAATATAGGCGATGAGCTCATCCAGGCTGGCCCCTTTGTCCCTCTCCTGGCAGATGCCCGCCATCAGGAGGCCATAGCCGGAGGAAGCGGCCAGGGAATCCATGACCACCAGTCTGCGTTCCGGGTACTGGCTGGCAAGCACCTGTGCGGCGGCCGTCGCGGAGTTGAAGGTGCCTGAAATGCCCGAGGACAGGGTGATGTGCAGCACGTCCTGCCCGGCGGCGAGAAACTTTTCAAAGTGGTCCATGTACTCGCCGATGCCGATCTGGCTGGTCTTGGTCATCTTTCCCGCAGCCATCTCCGCATAAAAATGATTGATATCCATGGTCTGTCCCAGATCATCGGTATACTGTACCCCGTCCAGTGTCAGATGAAAGCACAGAAGCTCCACATCCAGTTTCTGAATCAGTTCCAGCGTCAGATCCGCTGCTGAGCAGCAGCTGATGACATAACTCCCTTTCACGCGCGTTTCCTCCCTATTCCTTCACAGCCGAAGCCGCATCTGGTGCCACAGGGCCTTCCCGTGACAGGATGCGCTCCGGCCTTCATCTACAAATCCGAACTGACGGTAGAAGCTGATTTTTTCGGGTTTGCAGGTGAGAATCACCCCTGCCTTTCCCCGCTTCCTGCAGTCCTCAAGGACCCTGTCCATCAGTCTGTGCATATAGCCCTGTCCCTGCCGCTCCGGCCGCGTCATCACCCCGAAGAGCATCTGCCACCGGCCCTCCGGACGGTGCAGGGACGCCTCCTCGAACATGCGGTCCTGCAGGACCTCCTCGTCGCTGCAGCACCCGTCCACGGCGCTCACAAGGCACCCGTCCAGCGTCAGCAGCCAGAAGCATTCCGGAAAGACCTCGATGCGGCGCGCGATCCGGAGGCGGCTTGCCGCCTCCGCCGGCAGGAAGCAGGCGGATTCCAGGTCTGCCACAGCCTCCGCGTCCGAAACGGACGCATTCCGAATGCAAATCACCGGCATCTCATGATCCTCCTGCTGTCGGTGACATTATACCATGCCCTCCGTTTTTTTCAATGGCAACGCGCTGTTTCTGACGGTTTCCCGTCCCCATGAAACTTGAAATTCTAAATTCCACCCCCTCTGGGAGGCATGTGGAATTTAAATACACAAATCAATGAGACGGAATTCAGTTTTGCTAAACGATACCCATGTGTGTCAGACCGGTTAGCTATCCTGCCAGAACTGATGGAATGCCCGGTAAATCCCAT
>CACYCQ010000250.1:0-2243 GCA_902772995.1 uncultured Eubacteriales bacterium | reverse complement strand
CGGACTTTCTTGAACTCGGCCACTTCGCTCTCGATAGTGGCTTTATCCTCCGCGCTGAGCTTGTCGCCGATTTCGCGCAGCTGCTTTTCGACTTCGAAAATCAGCGCATCCGCGCGGTTCATCGTTTCGACCTCTTCCTTGCGCTTCTTGTCCTCTTCCGCATACTGCTCCGCTTCGCGTACGCGCTGCTTGATTTCGTCCTCGCTCAGGTTGGTGCTGGAGGTAATCGTAACCTTCTGCTCGTTGCCCGTTCCTAGGTCCTTTGCGGATACGTTCACGATGCCGTTGACGTCGATGTCGAACGTGACCTCGATCTGGGGCACGCCACGGCGGGCAGCGGGGATGCCGCTCAGCGTGAACTTGCCCAGGGACTTGTTGTCACGAGCCATCTCGCGCTCGCCCTGGAGCACGTGGACATCCACGCTGGTCTGTCCGTCAGAGGCGGTGGAGAAGATCTGGCTCTTCTTGGTGGGGATGGTGGTGTTGCGGTCGATGAGGCGGGTGAACACGCCGCCCATGGTCTCAATGCCCAGGCTCAGCGGCGTCACGTCCAGCAGCAGCACGTCCTTGACCTCGCCGCCCAGCACGCCGCCCTGGATGGCGGCGCCCACGGCCACGCACTCGTCGGGGTTGATGTTGCGGTAGGGCTCCTTGCCGGTCATCTTGCGCACGGCTTCCTGCACGGCGGGGATCCGGGTGGAGCCGCCCACGAGGATCACGCGGCCCACTTCACCGGCGGTGATGCCGGCATCCCGCAGGGCATTCTGGATGGGGGCCACGGTGGCGTCCACCAGGTCGCGGGTCAGCTCATCGAACTTGGCGCGGGTCAGCGTGATGTCCAGGTGCTTGGGGCCGGTGGCATCCGCGGTGATGAAGGGCAGGTTGACATTGGTGCTCATGACGCCGGAAAGCTCGATCTTGGCCTTCTCCGCGGCCTCCTTGAGGCGCTGCAGGGCCATCCGGTCCGCCTTCAGGTCGATGCCGTTCTCCTTCTTGAACTCGCTGGCGAGGTAATCGATGATCCTCTGGTCAAAGTCATCGCCGCCCAGATGGGTGTTGCCGTTGGTGGCCAGCACTTCAAAGACGCCGTCGCCCACCTCCAGCAGGGACACATCGAAGGTGCCGCCGCCCAGGTCATACACCAGGATCTTGTGGGATTCCTCCTTGTCGAGGCCGTACGCCAGGGAAGCCGCCGTGGGCTCGTTGATGATCCGCTTGACATCCAGGCCGGCGATGCGTCCGGCATCCTTGGTGGCCTGGCGCTGGCTGTCGGAGAAGTACGCGGGCACGGTAATCACGGCATCGGTGACCTTCTCGCCCAGATAGGCCTCGGCGTCCGCCTTCAGCTTCATGAGGATCATGGCGCTGATGTCCTGCGGCGTGTAATCCTTGCCGTCAATGTTGATTCTGCGGTCCGTGCCCATATCCCGCTTGATGGAGATGATGGTCCGGTCCGGATTGGTCACGGCCTGGCGCTTGGCCACCTGGCCCACCAGGCGCTCGCCGCCCTTGGTAAAGGCCACCACGCTGGGGGTGGTCCTGGAGCCTTCCGCGTTGGGGATCACGACGGGTTCTCCGCCTTCCATCACAGCCACACAGCTGTTGGTTGTTCCCAGATCAATACCGATAATCTTGCTCATAATCTATATCCTCCTGTCATTGTTTCAAATGAAGTGTTATCTGCATATTCATATGTCCACGGGCTCAGCCCGCGACCACCTTGACCATGGCGTGGCGGATGACCCGCTCGCCCAGTTTGTATCCCTTCTGGAGCACCTGGCACACCGTGCCCGGTTCGCCTTCCTCCTCGGTCCCCTGCAGCACCGCGTTCATCAGCTGCGCGTCAAAGGGGGCTCCCTGAGGATCGATGGTCTCAACGCCCATATGGGCCAGGGTATCCAGCATGCTGCGAAGCACCATCTGCACACCTTCCAGAAGCGGGGACTCCTCCGCTGCCGCCGACAGGGCGCGCTCCAGATTGTCCACCACCGGCAGAAGCGCCTCGATGGTGTCCCTGCGGCCCTCCTCATAGGCGTCCTTTCGGATGCCTTCGGTACGCCGCCTGTAGTTGGCAAATTCCGCCTTCTGGCGCTGCACCAGCTCAAGGTACTCGTCGCGCTCGGCGCTCACCTTCGCCAGTTCATCGGAAACCTCTTCCTTCTTTTCGGGTTCCCCTTCCGGGGCCTGCGCCTCCGGCTCCTCCCGGGGCTCCTGGGGCTCCTGGGGCTCCTGGGGCTCCTGGG
>CACYCQ010000249.1:0-4508 GCA_902772995.1 uncultured Eubacteriales bacterium | reverse complement strand
CTGTGGCAGGCGGTAGCGGTCAGAAGAACCGGAATCCTCCGTTGGAAGAGAAGAATTATCCTGGGCTGTTTCCAAAGCATTGAAATGATCTCTGGAAAGGACAGTCTGATCACCGGGGTCAGAAGCGGGTAAGGATACTGGAGCAGAAGAAGCATTTTCGGGTGGTTTCTGGCGTGCTCGACGGGGAACAGTCAAAGGGATGGACCCTGTTGGACCCGGTGTGGCGGAATCCTGGGATTCGAAAACCGTTTCCGTCGAAGGAGAAGAAGACTCTTGCAGAGCGTGACGCCGGCGTCTGGGAGGGGGAGTCAGTGAGGATTTAGGCATGATCCGGGGATTCGGAGACTGTGGATCAGAGGGAGGGATGGACGGCAAGGATGCAGAAATTGGAGAAAAAACAGGAGTGGAGGCAGAAGGCTCTGACGAGGGGACGGCATCGATGGTTCTTTGACTCTTTCTCGTTTCTTCTTTGGGATTTCTTCGTCTGCGGGACTGAGGACAACGCTCTTTCAGAAGCGCCAGGACGCGCTGACGGGCGGCTTCCCTCCCTTTTTCTGTTGAGATGATCTCGTCAGCCCGGGCTTCCTTCTCACTTGCGGGCATCTGGGAGGCAATACGGGAAAGTGCTTCCTCCATGGAAAGTCCATCCCGGTTGATCAGACGCATGATTTGTGTGTTGCGGCTGCAGCTGACAACCCACACTTCGTCCATGTCCTTGTCCATCCCTGATTCGTAGAGCAGAGGAATATCCGCAAAAACAAGGGGGGAGGCATTCTGCTCCCGCGCCATTGCTTTCCTGATTTCGGCAAGAATCCGGGGATGGAGCAGGTCGTTGAGACGTCTGCGTGCTGTCGGATCAGTGAAGACGCGGGAGCCGAGAGCCCGGCGATCCAATGTGCCACCTTTGACTACCCCGGGAAATGCCTCTCCGATGGCAGCGATTACTTCAGTATTCTCCCGGGTCAAATGGTGGGAGATTTCGTCCGCATCTATAACGGGATAGCCTAGTTCCCGGAGAAAACCGGAGATGGTGCTCTTGCCGCAGGCGATGGAACCGGTAATGCCAATTTTCATACCCACATGCTCCTGTGTATTGCTTCAGTTATTTGGAATCAAACCACGACTTTCCACTGTGGATGTCCACAATCAGGGGGACCTTCAGGGAGGCAACCTGTTCCATGCAGCTGCGCAGCAAGTCCGTAACTTCAGTTTCCTCCTCCAGGGGGGATTCCACGATCAGTTCATCGTGGACCTGCAGGATGAGCTGGGCTTTCAGATTCCGCCGTTTGAGCTCTGCGTGTACGGCATTCATGGCCATTTTGATGATGTCTGCAGCAGTCCCCTGAACAGGCATGTTCATAGCAACCCTTTCGCCGAACTGGCGCATGTTGTAGTTGGGACTGCTCAACTCGGGAAGAGGTCTGCGGCGGCCATACAGGGTTCGCGCATAGCCCAGGGTCTTTCCCTGTGTAACACTCTGCTTCATATAGTCATGGATGGCAGGATAGCGGCTAAGATAACGCTCGATGAAGCTGGCGGCTTCTCTGCGGGAAATGTTCAGATTGGAAGCCAGACCAAAGTCGCTGATGCCGTAAACGATACCAAAGTTGACCGCTTTGGCGGAGGATCGCATCTGACTGGTGACCTCCTCCAGGGGAACGTCATAAACCTCGGCAGCGGTACGGGCATGGACGTCCTGCCCCCGGTTGAAGGCGTCGCACATGGCGGCATCTCCGGAAAGGTGGGCCAACAGCCGAAGCTCAATCTGGCTGTAGTCCGCATCCACCAGAACGAACCCTTCTCTGGCTACGAAAGCACGCCGGATTTCCCGTCCCAAGGCTGTGCGCACAGGGATGTTCTGGAGGTTGGGTTCACTGGAGGAGATGCGGCCGGTGGCGGCAATGGTCTGGTCAAACCAGGAATGGATGCGTCCGTCTGGCCCTGTGAGCCCCAACAGTCCATCAATATAGGTGCTCTTAAGTTTACTGAGCTGACGGTAGGAGAGGATGAGGGGAATAATCTCATGCTGGTCAGCCAGCTTTTGAAGAGTATCCGCATCCGTGGAATAACCTCTGCTGGTTTTCTTTCCAGCGGGCAGTTTCAGATGTTCAAAGAGGACTTCACCCAACTGTTTGGGACTGTTGATGTTGAAATTCTCTCCTGACAGGCGGTAGATTTCCTCTTTCAGACGGGTAATCTCCATGTCATAGCCTTGTCCAAGTTCGCGCAGTACACTGCTGTCAGTGAGAAAACCGACCGTTTCCATGTCAAACAGGGTGGCAGTCAGGGGCAGGTCAATGCTGCTGTAGACATTTTCCATCTCCGCAGCTTTGACCAGATGTTTGTCTTTTATTGTCCTTGAGTAGAGTGCAGCTGCATCTTCTGGCTGCTCATAGCGGGACTGCTGTGGGTTGAGCAGATACTGGAGCAGTAGATCATCATCAAAGGGAGCGTAAAGGGAAAGGTTCTCCTGATGCAGTCGTCCCATGAGATGTTTGGCATCATAGAGCATGAGAGGCGTTTGTCCCTCAAAAAGGGGCGAAAGTGCGTGCAGAGCAGAAGACGGATCCAACCCGGGATTTAGCAGGTCACCCTGTAGGGAAATGCGTGCGCGCTGTCCGTCGCTGCGTGCGAGGGTGAGGTTTGTATCACATGTAAGGATGGCGATGCAAGGCTCGGTGTCCCCATTCCAGGATTTTTGGACGAATCCGGAGATATCCTCCAGGGAGGAAAGGGGAATCTCTTCCTGCCACGCGATCTGAGGCCCGGAAATCTCCTGCTGAGGGGATTCCCTGTCTGGAGTGCCCAGCTGGCGCACGATGGTATTCATGCCCAGCTTCTGGATAAGGGGAAGACCTGAGCGCAGATCCCCCAGGCGGCAGTCCTCCAAAGAAACTTCATCCAGCGGGACATACCTGGTAATGGTCGCCAGTTTTTTGGAAAGAAGACCGGAAACGGCTCCATCCAGAATCTTTTCCCGCTGTTTGCCTTTCAGCTCCTTGTCTGCAGCCTTGATGATATCCTCTACTGTGGCATAAGTGGATAACAGGGAAGCCGCAGTTTTTGCACCGATGCCGGGAATGCCGGGAATGTTGTCGCTGGCATCGCCCATGAGTCCCTTCAGGTCGGGAATGTGCTCCGGGGTGACACCAAAGTCTTCAAAAACGCGTTCAGGAGTGTACTCGATGATTTCTGTAACGCCCCGCTTGGTGTAGAGCACGTGGCTGGTGGAGGAAACCAGTTGCATGGAGTCCCGGTCACCGGTGACCATCAGGCAGGGAATGCCGGCTTCCTCGCAGCGGCGGGCCATGGTGCCCAGAATATCATCCGCTTCAAAGGTTTCCTTTTCCAGAATACGCACCTGCATGGCTTCAAGGACCTGACGGACAAGTTCGAACTGGGGGACCAGTTCGGGCGCGGCAGGCTTGCGCCCGGCCTTGTATGCCTGGTACTCTTTATGACGGAAGGTGGGTTTCTTCATGTCAAAGGCAACTGCCAGGTAAGCAGGATCGTGGTCGTGGACAACCTTGAGCATCATCATGAGGAACCCGTAGACGGCATTTGTGAAGATTCCCTCGGAATTGGAAAGGGGCGGAAGGGCATGAAATGCCCGGTGCAGCAGGCTGTTGCCGTCTAGAATCAGAAAGGGTCTGGTGGGCATGTGAAGACCTCCCTTATAATCATTCGGAAGTATTATAGCATAGCAGGAATGCCTGTGACAGCCTCAGTTAGAGGCGGAATTGGGGAGCGGAGGAAGAACAGAGAACACGAAAACTCGTCGAAATCCGTTGACAAGCTGTGGCGCTTGCACTAGAATTCGGGACATTATAATAGGAAGGAACCTCCTTAGGGAGGACGAATATGGATGTTCAACGTGCCGGACGGTCTGCCGGCGAAAGCATTGGAGTCAATTTGGCGCTGTCTTCCTTTAAACTGGTCAGTGGCCTTTGGGGGCATTCCATGGCAATGGTGGCAGATGCGGTGCATTCTCTTTCGGATGCATTTACTTCCGTAGTGGTGCTCTTTGCCCTGAAACTGTCCGCAAGAGAAGAGGACAGCGATCATGAGTATGGTCACGAACGATTTGAAAGCCTGGCAGCATTGCTTTTGGCGGTTCTGTTGGGAATAACAGGTGTGGGTATAGGTCACACAGCACTGACAGCTCTGCTGCATCCGGTTACGGTTTCGATGCCTGGAATTCTTCCTATGGTGGCTGCGGCAGTATCTATTGCGGTCAAAGAATTGCTCTTCCGCAGAACCCGTGCGACAGCACTGGCTGTTCACTCGGATGCTCTGTTGGCAGATGCGTGGCATCATCGATCAGATGCACTGTCCTCGGTAGGCAGTCTCATTGGTATCGGTGCAGCCCGCTGTGGTGTGCCTTGGGCGGATGCCGTATGCGGTCTGGCAATTTGTGGATGTATTCTATGGACGGCGGTAGAAATCTTCATCGGTGCAGCCCGGAAACTGACGGACCGGGCACTTCCGGGAGGTCAGGAGAAGGAGAT
>CACYCQ010000248.1:0-22037 GCA_902772995.1 uncultured Eubacteriales bacterium | reverse complement strand
TGAGGGTCCGTTCCGTATCTCCATACGGACCAGGAAAACGGCCTCCGGCAGCGAGATCACCGTTTCGGACAACGGCAGGGGCTTTGGGCCCTCCGGTGATGACGGGCCCCATATCGCGCTCAAAAACATTCAGCAGAGACTTGAACTCATGTGCGGCGGAAGCCTGGCGATCGCCCCCGGCGACGGCGGCGGAACCGTTGTGACGGTGACGATTCCCTGACCCCGCCCCTGTACGGGAACCGCGGCGCTGCCCGCCGTGGCCCCGCTGTGCAGCGCCTTTCCGCTTCAGAAAGAGCCGCGGGGAGGGAGGCGCCGCGCCCGGCGGGAGGAGGCGCTGTCGGCTGCGGCCCGGGAAAAGGGGCGGTCACGGGAGGCGCCAGATGACGGCAGTCCCCCTGCCGGAATCAGAAGCAGCGGCCGGAAGGAAGGCGCATACGCCTGTTTGAGCCGGCGAAAGCGGGAAACCGCTCATCCGGAAACCCTGAAGGACAGCCCCGCTTCCAAAGTGAAGGGGGATTCAAAGCGGAAAACCCGTGCCCCCATCAGACCTGGCTTCCCGGGCAATGGGGGCTTTTATCCTGCACCTGCTGAGCGCAGAAAGCGAAAAAAACCTTGTGTCAGGATAGAACTTGAGTTATAATAAATAAAAGTTTCAGAACGACTGAGGTGCTGCGGAAACGGCTGCTTTTTTTGTGGAAATAAAGACTACCGCGGAACTGGGAATTGCCGGTTTTCCTGAGGCGCGGCAGCCGCGCGGTCCGCGGGAAACAGGTCCGCGCGGGAAAACCGCCGGCGCTGACCGGGGAAACAGATGCTGTCAACATGATGACCGATTCACTAGGGGATGGAGAATATGAGACTGAACAGGCTGGCGAAGGTATCAGGGTGTTTCCTGTTATCGATCATACTTGCGGTTTTCGCGGCGGCGGCGGGAGCCGCTGCTGAGCTGAACGCCTCCGGCGGGCTCAACAGAACACCGTCGGTTGACGTGATCGGGCATGCCGAGAACTACTCCGTGGTGATGTACGATAATTCCAGCGGACTTCCGACATCCGAGGCGAACGCCATCGCCGAAACGTCCGAAGGGTTCATATGGATCGGCAGCTACGCGGGCCTGATCCGTTATGACGGAAGGAATTTTGAACGCATCGACCCCTCAAGCGGGATCACCAGCATCAAGTGTCTGTATGTGGACAGCAGGGACAGGCTCTGGATCGGGACCAACGACAACGGCATCGCGGTCATGGACCATGGTGAGCTGCGCATGTGGGGAAAGGCGGACGGAATGAAATCGGTCCACACCCGCAGCATTGCGGAGGATCAGAACGGGACGATCTACGTCGCCACGACCTGCGGGATCGCGGCGATAGATCCGGACGGCCGCTTTTTCATGCTGGAGGACGAGACCATCTCCAACATGAACATGCTCATCGTCCGCAAAGGGTCGGATGGCAGCATGTACGGACTGAGCAACTTCGGGGATATCTTCAGGCTCCAGGACGGCAAAGCCGTCGATTTCGTGCCCGCCGACCGGAATCCCATGGGGGGCTGCAACGCCTATCTCCCTGATCCGGATCATCCGGGACAGATCTTCTTTGAGGGAAAAGAACTGGGGTTTTACCGTGCGGCCTACGGGGACGGGATCACGGATGTTCAGAAAATCGACATCTCCCCGCTGCAGTATGTCCAGCAGATGGAAATCATCGACGGGAAGATATGGATCTGCGCGGCAAACGGCGTCGGCGTGCTGGAAAACGATCACTTCACCCTGATCGAGAACCTGCCGATGAACAACAACATCACCCATGTGATGACCGACTATCTGGGAAACCTCTGGTTCACATCCACAAGGCAGGGTGTCATGAAGATCGTGCCGAACAGGTTCACAAATGTGTTCAAGAGGTATGACCTGCCGGACAAGGTCGTCAATACGACCTGCCTGAGCGGGGACAGGCTGTTTGTCGGCACGGACACGGGCCTGATTGTGATCGGTGAAAACGGGGTCGTCCCGGCTCTCCCGCTCAAAAAAGCCGTGACGGCTTCCGGCGCCGATCTTGGTCAGAGCGACCTCATCGGGTTCCTTGAGGGATGCCGCATCCGCTCGATCATCGAGGACAGCAGGGGACGCCTGTGGATCTCCACCTGGCGCAAATACGGCCTTCTGCGGTATGAAGACGGCGAGGTGACCGCCTTCACGGAGGAGGACGGGCTGCTCTCCGACGGCCTGCGCGCCGTCGCGGAGCGGGAGGACGGGTCCATCCTCGTTGCGGTGACGGGCGGCGCAAACGTGATCCGGGACGACAGGGTCATTGCCTCCTACGGCACCGACGACGGCATCGTGAACACGGAGAGCCTGTGCGTCGAGGTGGGATTTGACGGTGAAATCGTTCTGGGCACCAACGGTGACGGCATCTATCTCATCGACGGTTCCGGACTGCGCAGGATCAACGTGGAGGACGGCCTGCCTTCGGATATCGTCCTCAGGATCAAGCGCGATACGAACCATGATCTGATATGGATCATCACAAGCAGCGCCATTGCCTATATGACGCCGGACTATCAGGTGACGACCGTCAGGAGGTTCCCGTATCCGAACAATTTTGATCTGTATGAGAACGGACGCGGCGACGTGTGGGTCCTCAGCAGCAACGGCATTTATGTCACGCCTGAGGAGGAACTGGTTCAGAACGGGGACATCCATCCCGTGTTTTACGGGATGGCGGGCGGCCTTCCCTGCATCACCACCGCCAATTCCTACAGCGCACTTGACCGGAACGGAAATCTGTACATCGCGGGAAGCACGGGCGTCTGCAAGGTCAACATTGACCAGACATTTGAAGGCGTCAAGGACATCAAGGCGGCCGTTCCCTTTATCGAGGCGGACGACGAAACCGTCTATCCGGACGCGGACGGCAGTTTTACGGTTCCCGCCCGGACAAAGAAGCTGACGATCCCGAGCTTTGTGTTCGATTATGCGATGAACGATCCGAAGATCAGGCGCCGCCTGACGGGATTTGACAATGAAAGCACGTCTGTTTTCTACAGCAAAATGGCGCCGATGATCTATACCAACCTGCACGGAGGGGAGTATACCTTTGACCTGCAGGTCCTGGATGAGGCTGGCAAAAGCCAGAAGGAGCTCTCCGTTCAGATCACCAAGGAGAAAAAGCTCCGGGAAATGCTGTGGTTCAACATCCTCTCGGGCGTCCTGGCAGCGTCCCTGCTGGTTCTGATCGTCACGGCGATCGTCGGAAGACGGATGCGCAGACTTGAGCAGCGGAACCGGGAGACCCTGCGCCAGAACATGCTGCTGCAGGAGAGCGAAAGAAAACTCAAGGCGCAGATGGACATCATCTCTTCCGTGGCCAGCATCTACAGTTCGGTGTATGAGCTGGACCTTGAGCGCGGGACCTTCCGTGAGCTGGGGAACGGCGATGAGTCGGAGCGCGTTCCCGCAAACGGGCAGACGGACATGCAGCAGGTCGTCAATCAGATCCTCAGGACGACGGTCGATGAATCCTGCATCAATGACGAACTGATCCGGGAGGTTGACCTGTCCACCATCAACGAGCGGATGCGCTATATGAATGTCTGGACAAAGGAGGTCCTGAACCCGAAGAAGCAGTGGCGGCGCAGCCGGATCATCGTTTCCGGACGTGACAGCGAGGAGCGGATCACGCGCATCCTGTGGGTGTCCGAGGATATCGACAGAGAGAAGAGGGAGCGCGAGCACCTCAATGACGTGGCCTATGTGGACGCGCTGACCGGACTGTCCAACAAGGCGGCCTACGACAAGAACACAAGACCCATCGACGAAGCGGTTGCGGCAGGGAAAGCGCCGGAATTTGCCATCCTCATGATCGACCTCAATTTCCTCAAGAAGGTCAATGACACCTACGGGCATGAGTATGGCAACGTGTACCTGAACAACTGCGCGGGCATGGTGTCGCGCATCTACGGAAGGAATCACGCGTACCGTTTCGGCGGAGACGAGTACGTGGTGGTGCTGACCGGAGAGGATACGCAGAAGGCGGAGACGCTGACGCTGCTGTTCAAGCAGGAAATGGCGCAGCTCAGGACCAATCCGAACATCAAGCCCTGGGAGAAGGTCTCCGCCGCCATCGGCATCGCGCGCTTTGACCCGGCAAGGCACCACAGCGTCGAGGAGGTCTTCAAGATCGCAGACAAGAATATGTACGAGGACAAGCTTGCCATGAAGGCGCAGCGGACAGACTGAGCAAAGTGGATCTCCCCGCGGCGGCGAGCGGGAAAGCCGGGCTGAAACGGCAGGTGCCGCCCTCCGCCGGAGGGGTTGCTGAGAGGAAGCCCCCCGGGTTGTCTCCCCGGAGGAGAACGCCCGCCGGCACCCGGCCTGTCATCCCGCAAGAAAAAAGAACCCGTCATGTACATGTGAAACGTGTACAGGGCGGGTTCTTTTATGTTGGTATTGCGATGGAAAACCGGTCCGGCACAAGCCGGGGCGCGGGAAACCATCCGGCGGTGCGGGCGTTTTTGCGCCCCCTCATCCGGGACCTTTGCGGGTTTTGCGTCAGAACGTCCCCGGGCCGGAAGGGACACCGTCAGAAGAGGAAACGGGGGCCGGGGATGCGGGAGATTCCCGCAGAAGCGCCAGCGCCGCCATGTCGTCCTGCTGCTCATTTCCGTAACAGAAGTCATGGACCGCGCGGCTGACGGAAAGGAGCGTGCAGGTGGCGCCGTCCGTGCCGTTGCGGTCC
This sequence comes from uncultured Eubacteriales bacterium, assembly GCA_902772995.1. Lineage (GTDB taxonomy): Bacteria > Bacillota > Clostridia > Christensenellales > Aristaeellaceae > Ventricola. The sequence continues at coordinate 17,301 of CACYCQ010000248.1, read as the reverse complement.
ATGCAGGAAGCGCCGCGCACGGCCTCGGTCAGCCGCTCCGTGCCGAAGAAGACCCGGTCCGTGTTGGCGGCTTCCGTGATCCCGTCCGTATAGAGCAGGATCCCTTCCCCGGGAGCCAGGGTCAGGGTTTCCTCCCGGATCTGGATATCGTCAAACAGGCCCAGCGCGATGCCGGGGTCGGGCATGAGGAGGGTGGGCGTTTCGCCCAGCAGCACGGGAAAGGTATGTCCCGCGTTGGCATAGAGCACCCTTCCGGTCCGGGGATCCATGACGGCCACGAAGGCCGTGACGAAGAAGCCCGCGGGGTTGCGGGCGCACAGCTCGCGGTTTGTCTGGTTCAGGGTGTCCGCCGGACTCAGGCCCGCCATGAGCTTTTCGTGCATGACGGTCCGGACAATGGCCATGTAGAGGGCGGCCGAGATTCCCTCTCCGGAGACGTCGCCCATGAAGACGCAGACGCTGCCGTCCGGCTGCCGGAAGCAGTCATAGAAGTCCCCGCCGATGGTTTTCGCGGGAGAGGTCATGGCGCTCATGAGGAACCCGTCGCCGCGCAGGGTGATCTTTTCGGGCACCAGGCCGGTCTGGATGCGCCGTGCGATCTCCAGCTCCACGCTGGTCTCCAGACGCTCCTGGGTCAGCAGCTCGATATTCCGGACATAACTGCTGATGTCGCCGGTCATCTTTTTGTAGGAGGCGGCGATTTCCGCGATTTCACGCAGGGGAGGGAGGCTCAGGGGGGCCGGAGGGCTCCGGCTGTCCACCGAGAAGAGGATCATGCTGTTGGAAATCTGGTGGATCGGGAGGACGATGTAGCGGTTGACCTGCACGAGCAGAAGCACAAGGCCCAGCAGAAGCGACACCAGGAAGGGCGCAAAGTCCATCAGGAATCTGTGCCGGATCTCTTTCCTGAAAAGGTGCAGGCTGCGGGACATGGCGATGAAGGCGCGCACCTCGCCATTGTCCCCCCGGATGGCAGACAGCCAGAGGATATCCCTGCCGTTGGGACCGGTCAGCTCCCCCTTCTGAAGGCCGCGTGCTCCCCGGAGGAGCGCCTGCTCCATTTCCGGCAGGAGGCCCCCGGTCACGTTCTGCCAGGCGTACAGCCTGCGTACCAGCGGGATGGTGCCCAGGCCGCGGGACGCGTACATCAGGCAGTCCCTGTCATTGGGCCCGGGACCCGGGGCATAGACGTAGAGCAGGTCCAGATCGAACCCCGCGCACAGGGCCCCGAGGTCCTTCTGCACCTCCCGGACGGATTCGTACCCGGGCGGGACAATCGATGTGTCCGGATCCCAGCCGCTCAGAAAGCTCCGGATCATTTCCGCGCAGGAAGACATGCTGCGGTCGCTGCTGTTTTCGCTTGTGCTCCGGATTTCAAGGAAGGAACTCACGGCGGACAGCGCCAGGGACAGGAAGAGGATGCCGGTGAAGGTCAGGATGATCCACCGGCTGATCGAAGACTTCTTTCTCATGGGGACGGATGCTCCCTTTCCGGAAGGTGGCTGCGCCCGGCGCGGCAAAAATCAGGACTGTTCGATGTGCAGCTTCTTTCCCAGACCGGTCATGTTAAGCACGTCCATGACCTCGGGGGAGACGTTTCTGAGGGTCAGGGCGCCGTTCATCTGCTTGTAGGCGCTGACGATCTGCCGGATGCCGGCGGAAGCGGTGTATTCCAGACCGGTCAGGTCGAGGACCAGGCTGGTGATGCCGGGGCCGAGGGCCTCCACCGCCTGGCCAAGTTCCGGGGCGCTCTGGGAGTCCAGCCATCCTGTCAGGGACAGGACGGCGGACCCGCCGCTGATGTTTTTTTCAATGGTCACAGGTTTTTCCTCCTTGCTTAACGGTTGAAGGGTTCATCAAAGAAACTGAGGCCGTTCAAAACGCCCATGAACCGCCTGAAGAAATCCCAGGAGGCAATGGGCCAGGAGAAGCCCATCCGGTAGAGGATCTGCAGCGTGGTGGTCCGGTCCATGATCAGGGTCGTGCGGCTGCGCTCCCCGGAGGAGAAGGAGTAGGCCATCAGGCTGGTCAGCAGGGGAGACTTCGCCGGGTCGGACTGCGCCCTGGCAAAGGCCTCCTCGTACTCCTTCCGCTCCGTAAAGCGCACCGGGTGTCCCATGGCGTTCAGCTCGCCCAGCACGTGCACCATCTTGAGGTACTGGTCGCTGAGCACGTGGAACATGATGCAGTCCGCGGGCGTCTGGGAGAGAAGGACCGTCGCCCGGGCCACCAGGTCGATGGGCGAAAACTCCATGAGATCGTCCAGGTGCTCATAGGAGATGCAGCCCAGCGCCGCGTAGGCCCGCAGGCTGCCCATGGCGGAGTTGGTCCCGTAGTTGATCTGGAACTCGCCGTCGCTGTGGCGGGCGGACAGGTTCCCGTAGCGCATGATCTTGGCCCGGAGCCCCCTGCGCACGACGGCCTCCAGCACGGCGCGCTCCGCCAGGAACTTGGAGCGGACGTACTTGTTGGTCAGGTCCTGCCCGAAGTACAGGTCCCGCTCGGAGGGATGGAAATGCTCCTCGGGCAGGCTGTCGGTGTAGCCGATTTCCACGACGCTGGTGGTGGAGGTCTGGATCATGGTCGCGCCGGTTTCAAGGCAGTAGTCGATCAGGTTGAGGGCGCCGCCCACGTTGATGTCCGAGATGCCGGAGTCCGCGGCAAAGTGCTTGACGCTGGCCGCGCAGTTGATGACGGTGCGCACGGGCAGGTCCTTGAGGGACATGAGCCGCTCGCGGCTGGTGATATCCCCGTCGAGGGCGATGATGCGCGTGCCGAAGAGCTCCTTGGCAGGCGAGTCGAAGTAGTACAGCAGCAGTTCCTTGAGCCGCGCCTCCGGGCCCCGCTCTCCGCCGCGGACCAGGCAGTAGATCCGGCTGTCGGTGGAGGTGAGCAGCTCGTGGAGCACGTGCATGCCCAGGTATCCGGTGGCGCCGGTGAGCAGCACGTCCCCGAGAGGCATGCGCCCGCCCGTGAGGAAGCTGTCCACGGTGCTTTTCTGAAGCAGCGCGTGAAGCTCGGTGTAGTCGTAGTCCTCGATCTCGGGATCGGCGGATACGGCGGGCTCCGCCTGTCCGCCCTCGAACATCTGCGCCAGGGCGCGGGGCGTGGGATGGGTGAACACATCGCCGAAGACCAGGTCATACCCCTTCTTTTTGGCCTCGATGACCACCTGCGTCACCAGCAGGGAGGTGCCGCCGAGGTCGAAGAAGCTCTCCTCGGGCTGCACGTTGTCCACGTTCAGGAGCTTTGCAAAGATGCCGCAGAAGTCGCTCTCCGCCTTCGTGCGGGTGCCGCCGCCCTCGGCGCGGAACATCTTGGGCGCGGGCAGGTTCTTCAGATCCAGCTTCCCGTTGGGCGTATAGGGCATGCTGTCCATCTGCATGTAGGCCGTGGGCACCATGTAGGGGGTCAGCGTCTTTCCCAGGGACTCCCGCAGCGCCGCCAGGTCCACCGGGTGCTCGTTGGTGAACCAGGCGCACAGGTGCTCGATGCCGTTGATCTTTTCGATCTTCACGGCGACGGTCTTCATTCCCGGCTGGCGGGAGAGCACCGTCTCCACCTCGCCCAGTTCGATGCGCAGGCCGCGCAGCTTGATCTGGTTGTCCTTTCTGCCGAGGATCTCGATGCGCCCGTCCGGCAGCCAGCGGGCATAGTCGCCCGACTTGTAGATCCGCACGCCCTGGTAGGAAATGAAGCGTTCGGCGGTCAATTCGGGCAGGTTGTTGTAGCCCCTGGCCACGCCCCAGCCGCCGATGTACAGTTCGCCCACCATGCCCACGGGCAGCTCGTTGCCGTCCGTGTCCACGATGAACTCGTACACGCCCGGCGTCGGGCGCCCGACGGTGATGACGTCCCCGTCGCTGGCGAGGTCGTGCTCATTGCAGGAGATGGTGATCTCGGAGGGGCCGTAGATGTTGAGGGGATGGGGGACCAGCGCCATGAGGGAGAGCATCAGCGACTCGGGATACTTCTCCCCGCCGCAGATGACCAGCTTCACGTGGGCGCGCAGGGCTTCGCAGAACGCCTCCGAGGTCAGGAAGCTGGCGATTCTGGAGGGGGTGCCGCTGATGACGTCCGCGTGGTTGCGCATCATGAGGCGGGCGAGCACGTCCGCGTTGCGGCACTCGTCCTCATTGGCAAACAGCAGCGTCAGGCCGTGGGAGAGGGCCAGGGAGTATTCCATGACGGAAATGTCGAAGGACAGCGTCGTGATGGCGCAGTACACGGAGCAGTTGTCCCGAAGTAAGCGCACCATCTCCTTGCCCGGCATGTCGGCCACGTAATGCGCCAGGGCGGAATGGGTCAGCATGACGCCCTTGGGCCGGCCGGTGGAGCCGGAGGTATAGATCATGTAGGAAATCTGGTCCCCGGAGATGGCCACATGGGGCTTCGTGCTGTCCGTCTCCCGGAGGAGCTCCTCGATGTCCAGCGCGTTTTTGCCCTCAAAGCGGGGCAGCATGTCGGCGGTGGTGATGACGAAGCGGGCGCTGGAATCCTCGATGACCAGGTTGATGCGCTCCACGGGATAGGCGGGGTCAAAGGGGATGTACCCCAGGCCCGCCTTGGCCGCGCCGAAGATGGCGCAGATCGCCCTGGAGGTCCGGGGCAGGAGGATGAGCACGGTGTCGCCGGAGGCGGCGCCGCGGCGGATGAGGGCATTGGCCACGATGTCCGTGAGGGTGTCCAGCTCCCGGTAGGTGTATGTGGCGTCGCAGGCGATGAGGGCCGTGTGGTCCGGGTCCTCCTGCGCGGTTTTCTCCAGGCCGGAGAAGAAGGTCGCCCCTTCGGGCACCGGCACCTCCTCCGGGAGGGTATGGAACAGCGAAAGCTGCTGCGCTTCCTTCTCGTCAAGCAGGGATACGGAGCGCAGGCGAGCGTCGCCGTCTTCCGCAAAGCGTCGGGCGACCGTCTCGCAGAACTGCGCGAAGCGCTCCATCAGGGAGGCGGAGTACAGGCTGTCATCGTAGATGATGTCAAGGGAGGCGGCGCCGTCGCTGCCGTCGGCGACCTGCACGTAGACCGGGAACTGGAGGGGCTGGAGGCCCTCGCCGTGGAAGGCCGTCATTCCCGGCATGTCCGGGTGGTTCACGATGCCGCGCTGATAGGCGTACATCAGCTCCACGGAGTAGCCCCACTCCTGGGCGATCCGGGCAAAGGGGGTGTTCTCATGGGCGATGGCTTCCTCGAGGCCCCGGGCAGCCCCGGCGACAAACTCGTCCACCGTGCCGTCCGTCAGGGAGCAGGAGAGGGGGAGCGTGTTGACGAACATGCCGTAGGTGTCGGTAAAGCGCACGTCCGACCTTCCGGAGGAGATGGTGGACAGGTACACGTTGTCCGAATTGGTCATCCGGGCGGTGACGTAGAAGAGCACCGCGAGGAAGAAGGAGGCTTCGGAAACGTTCGTGCGGGAGAGGGCCCGGTCGATGATCTCCTGGGGGATCCCGCGGCTCACACGGCCCTTTTTCCCGGGGTTCCCGGATTTGGGCAGGTCCGGCGTGATGCGGGAGGGGGACTCGTAGTCCTTGAAGAGGGTGCCGAAGTAGGCCTTCTCCTCCTCGGCGCCGCTTTCAAGCAGGGCCTGCTGGCCGCGGACATACGCGCCGTAGCCGGCCTTCTCCGGGATGCAGGGCTTCCCGGACAGCTCGCTGGCCAGGTCCCGCAGCAGCAGGTCCAGGGAGAAGCCGTCAAAGACCAGATGGTGGAAGTCCATGAAGAGGAAGACGGACTGCGGGGTCCTGACGACGCTGAAGGAGAACAGGGGGCCCCGGTCAAGGTGGAAGGCGGTGCTGAATTCCCCGCTGTAGCGCGCGCACTCCTCCGGGGACATCTCCATGACCGGGACGTCCACGCTGTCGCTGGCGTTGCGCACGCACATGATCTGGCCGTTCACCTGCTCAAAGTGGATATGGGCGGAGGGATGCGCCTTCATGACGGCCTGGACCGCACGGACCAGGGCCTTCGGGTCGGTGTCCCCGGAAAACTCCATCCACAGGGGGAGGTTGTAGGCCCTGGAGGAGGGGGCCTTGGCGCAGTCCATGTACACGCCCGTCTGGGCGGCGCTCATGGGGAAGGGGAAATCCTCCTGAGCGGACGGCGCCGCGTCGGCTTTTTCCGGGCGGGTGCCGTCCATCCAGGCGGAAAGGATCGCGTTTTCAAGGTCCAGGAAGGTGAGCCCCCGGAAGGCCTGGGTGGAAAGGTTCACGCCGTAGCGCTCATAGATGAGCGAGGAGAGGCGGATGACGCCGATGGAGGAAAGCCCGGCCCGCTCCAGCGGCACCCGGCGGGGGACGCGGTCGCCGCCCGTGATCTGGCAGATGGCCTCGCGCAGCTCGCTTTCAAGCCGGTTCTCGCCCCCGGGCGCGTCCTCCTCCTCCGGGGAGGCCTCGGGAACGGGTTCGGGAAGCGCCCTGCGGTTCACCTTGCCGTTCTGGTTGAGGGGGATTTCGGAAATCTGCAGGATCGCCTCGGGAACCATGTAGGGGGGCTTGCGCTCGGCGACAAAGGCCTCAAGGGCGGGGACATCCACCGGGGAGGGGCTCACGACGTACGCGGCGATGCGCTTTTCACCGGTGGATTTGTCCTCAAAGGCCTGCACGGTGACATCGCTGATCCCCGGGAACTCCCGGATGACGCCCTCCACCTCGGTCAGCTCGATCCTGAAGCCCCGGACCTTCACCTGCCCGTCGTTGCGGCCGATGAAGTCGATTTCGCCCCCGGGAAGGAAGCGCACGATGTCGCCGGTATGGTAGACCCGGTCGTACCCGGGCTGGCTGGAGAAGGGATTCGGGGTAAAGCACTCCTCGGTTTTTTCGGGGCGGTTCAGGTAGCCGCGGCCCACGCCGGGGCCCGCGATGAGCAGCTCGCCCGGGGCGAAGGGCGGGAGGCGGCGGCCGCTTTTGTCCACCACATACAGGGCGGCGCCGGCGGCGCTGCGCCCGATGGGGATGCGCAGGGCTTCCCGCTTCACCTTTTTGAAGGTGGCCAGGATGGTGCATTCCGTGGGTCCGTAGGCGTTGAAGAAATCAAGGCCATCCGGCGGGGTGAGGGGGACCAGCTTCTCCCCGCCCGTCAGGAGGATGCGCATGCAGGCGGGACGGGAGGGGGAGAGGGCGAACTGACGGGCCACCTGGGTGGTCATGAAGACGATTTCGACCCTGTTTTCCTCCAGGTAGCGCCCCAGCTCCGGAAAGTTCAGCCGCATGTCCTCCGGGACGATGCAGATGCAGCCGCCGGCGGTCAGGGTGGGGTACATGTCCAGCATGTTGGCATCAAAGCCGTAGCTGGCATAGGCCGAATGGACCGTGTCCTCCCCCACGCCGAAGGTGCCCTGGTACCACACGCAGAAATTCGCCAGGTTGCCGTGCTCCAGGATGACGCCCTTGGGGACGCCGGTGGAGCCGGAGGTGTACAGCAGGGTGAACAGGTCATGGGCCTGCGGCTCGGGCAGGCTGTCCCCCTGCGCCGGCGCCGGCAGGGAGGCGAAGTCCCTGGTGAGCAGGAATTCCCGGTTCTCCTCCTCGACGAGGGGGACCAGGTCCTCGTCCGCGATCACGAGGGCGGCATTCGCGTCCCCGATCATGAAGCGCAGCCGTTCCTGCGGATAGGCGGGGTCAAGGGGCTGGTACCCCGCCCCGGACTTGAGCACGCCCAGGGAGGCGGTGACCATGAACTCATTGCGGTGGATCAGGATGGAGACCACGCTGCCCTTGCCGATGCCCCGTTTCCGGAGGGCCAGGGCGATGCGGTCCGAGGTGTCGTTGATCTCCCCGTAGGTCCGCCGGACGTCCCCCATGACGAGGGCCACGGCATCCGGGCGGCGCTGCGCCTGGGCGCGGAACATGGGAACGATGCTCCCGGGACCGGGCGGCGGGGAAACGGGCAGGAAGCGGTCAAGCTCCGCCAGCTGCGCATCGGAGGTCATGTCCACGCTGCCCAGGGTGCCGGCGTGCAGGAACTCCTGCGCGGCCTTTTCGTAGGAACGGGCAAAGTGCTCCATGGCGTCCCTGAGGAACAGGTCGGCCCGGTAGGACAGGCGCAGGGTGTATGTCCCGTCCCCGCGGAACACTTCCGCCACGAGGTCCGCTTCCGGGACGGGGGAGGGGAGCAGGCGCGCGGCGACCTTTCCGCCGGGGAGGTCCAGGGCGAAGCGGGCGTCCCCCTGGTAGGCGAAGATCGTCGGAATGGTCAGGTTATAGGCGGACACGGCCTCCGCAAAGGAAAACAGGCTGTTCTCCCTGGAGCCCGAAATCTGCGCGTCGAGGGATTTGAGGTGATCGGGCAGGAGCTCCTCCCCCTTCAGGGCCTCAAGCACCGGCAGGGATTTGGAAAACATGCCGATGCTGCCCCGGGTCTGTTCGGTGCGGCCGTTCCAGATGCAGGAATACAGCGCCTCGTCGCTTCCGGAGAAGCGGCCCAGGACGGTTCCGTACACGCCCGCAAAGAAGGTGCTGATCCGGATGCCCAGCGCCCGGACGAACTGCTCCACCTTTGCGGCGTCCAGGTCCAGCGGCCATTCGATGAACTCGCCCCTGGGCTTCCCGCCCTCCATGTCGCGCAGCGGGGCGGTGCAGTTTTCGGTGCCGGAGAGCAGCTGCTGATACCACGCGGCGCTGCGGGACAGGGCATCCGTGGCGCGCGCCTCCTGCTCCGCGGCGGCAGCCTGGGCCGCGGTGAGGGTTTCCCCCTTCGGCGCCTCGCCCCGGAAGGCGCGGCCCAGTTCCTCAAAGAAGACGGGGAGGGACATGCCGTCCATCAGGAGATGGTGGAAATCGGCATACAGCCAGTTCCGGTCCTTTCCGTGGAGGATCTCCAGGTGGTACAGGTCCCCTTCGGGAAAGGAAAACGGACGCAGCAGCGCCCCGGGATCCGGCTCGCCGGAGCTTTCCCCGATGACCACGTCCCGGGGGGATTCCGGGGTCAGGCGCGTGACCTTTCCGCCGGGGTCGAGCCGGAAATGCGAAAGAAGGCAGGGATGGGCAAGGAAGGTCTGCCTGAGGGCTTCCTTCAGGCGCCCGAGGTCCGTTCCGCCCGGAAGCGGGAGCAGGACGGGGAGGTGGTGGGAGGCGCCTTCCGGGTTGTTCTGCCATTTGGTGAAAATTCCAAGTTCTGTCATGGAAAGGGGGGAGGGAATCCAAGAGGTGTTCATGGTGTGGTTTCCTCCTTAGTCCTGAAATTGTGTCTACCTCTTTCGGGGAGGATGGAGCGGTTTTCGTATATTGTACCACATCCGGCGGGGGATTCGCCGCATTGTTGTGAGCGGAATGTGCTCAGGTGCCGGGAAGGAACCGGCCCCCTTCCGCCGGAAGGGAGGACCTGCCGAAAACCCCGCCGGACGGGAGAGCGCCCTGACGGGAAGGGGGACCTGAATCCCCGGATGGCTGTGAAAATGAAAAAGCTCCCGCTGACCGGCGAGGGCCGGCACGGGAGCGTATTCGGGATGGAGGGCGTTTTGTCCCCGGGCCTGCCGGTCCGTTTCCTTCACGGCCTCCGGGGGCAGGGGTTACAGGTCCGTGCGGATGACAAAGAGGGTCACGGCCTTCATGTCCTCCGGACGCAGGTCATATCCGCAGCCGCGCACCCGCGCGCCGGTTTCCTCAAAGACCCGGACCGCTTCGGACAGGTTGCCCTCGACCCAGGGGAGAAGCTGCTGCGCGGCCGCCTTCTCCGCGTCCAGGATGCCGGAGGCCAGGACGTCCGTTCCTTCATCATGCAGCTTCGCGGCGCCGCGGGCCAGTTCCCCCGCGCCTGCGCTGGCCTGGTCGACACCGCCGGTATAGGCGCGCACGCCGCTGACGAAAGTGTCCACCTGCGTGAGCTGCTCCAGCAGGGAACCGAGGCGCTGGGAGCCCTCCTTTGCCTTCGGGGAAAGGGCGCCCACCAGGTCCAGCTGGGCGATCGTGCCGCTCAGGACACTCTGGTAATTCTCCGGGGTCAGCTCAGGCAGGGACAATCCGGCCTCGGACAGGCCGGAGGAGCGGATCTGCTCATTTGCCGCGCCTAAGATCGCGGCGAAGATGGCGTCGGCCCCCTGGTTGAGCGCGGCGCTGTTTTCGCTGAGCGTCCCCAGGCCCGCATCCAGGGCGGCGGCGCCGTCTGACAGCTGCCGGGCCCCGTCGTTGAGGGCGGTCAGGCCGCCGTTCAGCTCGTTGATTTTCAGGTACAGCTCCTTCGCGGCGCCGTTTCCCCGGGGCAGCGCTTCCCCGCTCTGGAGGGCGCTGAGGGCCGATGCGGCCTCATCCAGCTCGGCCCTGAGGTCCAGGCTGAGTCGGCTGTCCAGCTCGCGGCAGGCGAGATCGATGGGATCCGCGGAGGCAAAGGTCATCATCCAGCCCAGCTTCGCGTGGTCCGCATCGAAGCGGACCGTAAAGGAGGAGGGCAGGTTCAGCGAGGCGTCCGCGCCGGGGACGCCCCAGCCGATGACGGCCCGGCGGGTGGACATGGAGAGGAGGGAGGCATTGTCCAGCGAGAGGCTGCGGACCCCCTCCTCCGGGAGCAGCAGGACCGTCGCCGCCAGATGGGGAACGGCCTCAGGCTGGGAATAGGTCACGGTCAGCTCCGCGCGGCCGGATTTCTCCTGCAGCTCCGCAAAGGAAATCTCCTCCCCGTCCAGCAGGAGGCGGACCTGGGGGATGACGGGCAGGGGCATGTCAGAGGTCCCCTGATAGGTGATGTCCCGTCCCCGGGCCTGCCAGAGGAGGACCTCCCCGTCAGCGGAAAAGGTTTCGTCCCCGCTCATGTTCTGGATCCCGGTCAGTCGGGACCTGTCCGCGATTTCCTCCAGCCCGTCCGCGTTTTCAAGGCGGATGCTGTCCGTCAGGGACCTGAGGGTCCCGTCGGCGGTCATGACGGCGTAGACCCGTTCATGCTTGGTGTTCTGCGCAAGGGCGCAGCAGCAGCCGGCGCACATCAGCAGCGCCAGCAGCAGGGCAGCAGTCTTTTTACACATGGTGGTTTCCTTTCTCCGCTCAGCGGGCGGCTTTCATATCAAAGGTGGTATGGACGATCAGCCTGTCAAGGAGCAGCAGCGCCGCGGGCAGGAGCAGAAGCACCACCGCCACGGAGAGCAGCGCGCCGCGGGCGATCAGGCGGCACATGGAGGAGATCATGTCCACATTGGAGTAGAGTCCGACGCCGTAGGTGGCGGCAAAGAAGCCCATGCCGCTGACCAGGATGCTCCGGGCAGCGGAGGCGACCGCCTTTTCCACGGCGTCCATGCGGTCCATGCCGGAGATGCGGTTCTGCTTGTACCTTGTGGTCAGCAGGATGGCATAGTCCACGGTGGCGCCCAGCTGGATGGTGGAGATCAGGATGGGTGCCACAAAGGGCAGCTCCGTCCGGGTGTAAAACGGGATGCACAGGTTGGCGGCGATGGCCAGCTCGATCACCGAGACCAGCAGCACCGGCAGGGAGAGGGATTTCTGCACCAGCATGATGATGATGAAGATCGCGGCGATGGAGATCACGCTGACCACGGTGAAGTCGTGGTCCGTGCAGGCGATCAGGTCCTTGGTGCAGGGGGCCTCGCCGATCAGCAGGCCGTTTGGATCGTACCGTTTGAGGATCGCGTTCAGGGCGTCGATCTGGGCGTTCACCTCATCGGAGGAGATGACATAGGCGGAGTTGACCAGCATCAGCTGCCAGCGGTCGCTGCGCACCATGGAGAGGATGTCCCCGGGAAGGATGGACTCCGGAATGCCGGCGCCCAGCAGGCTGTCAAGGCCCAGCACGTCCTTGACGCCGTCCACCCCGCGCATCTCCTGCGTCATGCGCCGCACGTCACGCTGCGAAACATCCGCGTCCACCAGCAGCAGATGAGTGGTGGACATGTCAAAGGTCTGCTCCAGCTTGTTGTTGGCGATGATGGACGGCAGGTCCTGGGGCATCACGCGGCTCATGTCATAGTAGACGCCCGCGTGGCTGTAGCCCCAGAAGGCCGGGACGGCCAGGACCACCATGAGGACGGCCAGCGCCCGGTAGTGCTTTCTGACAAAGCGCCCGATTCCGCCCACGTCCGGCAGCAGCGGGGTGTGGCTTGTCTTTTCGATGACCCCGTCCAGCAGGCGGATCACGCAGGGCAGGAGCACCACGGTGCCAAGCAGGCCCAGGATGACGCCCTTGCTCATGACGATGCCCAGGTCCCGCCCCAGGGTGAAGCTCATGAAGCAGATGGACACGAAGCCGGCGATCGTCGTCAGGCTGGAGCCCAGAATCGAGGTGAAGGTCAGGTGGATGGCCTCCACCATGGCGTCGTCCCTGTCCTCAAGGAGCGCTTTCTGGTCCCTGTAGCTGTGCCAGAGGAAAATCGAATAGTCCAGGGTGACGCCCAGCTGGAGCACCGCCGCCACCGCCTTGGTGATATAACTGATCTCCCCGAGGAAGACATTGCTGCCCAGGTTCCACAGCACGGACACCCCGATGCAGGCCAGGAAGATGAGCGGCAGGAGGAAGGAGTCCATGGTGACCATCAGCACCAGGGCGCACAGCGCCACGGCGATGCCGACATAGATCGCCTCCTGGCTTTCCACCAGGTCCCGGGTGTCGGTGACCACCGCGGAGAGCCCGGACACAAAGCACTTTTCCCCGGCGATCGCGCGGATCTTCTCAATCGCCGCCATGGTCTCCTCGGAGGAGGAGCCCTGGTCGAAGAACACGGCGGTCAGCATGCAGTCCCCCCGGCTGAAACGCTCCCGGACCTCGTCCGGGAGGATCTCAGCGGGGAACAGGTCCCCCGCCAGGGATGCGAACCCGATCACGGAGTCGACATGGGGAATCTGCCCCACGGCCTTTTCCAGGGAAGCCTGTTCCCGGGGGCCCATGCCCTCGGTGATCAGCAGGGAAAAGGCGCCCTTTCCAAAGTCCTGCAGCAGGATCTCCTGGCCCCTGACGGTATCCAGGTCCTGCGGCAGGTAATACAGCAGGTCATATTTGGTCTTTGTTGCGGTCATGCCCAGCAGGGAGGGCACCACCAGCAGCAGACACAGAAGGATGACCGGAATCCGGTTGCGGACCATCCATTTGGTCACGTGTTTCACGTTGTTTGCCTCCAATCTATAGATAATGAACACGGTGTTGACTAACTTTACGGTCGGAATTATAATGAGTCATGTGATTAAAAACAATAATCAGATTTGGTAACAAACGTTTGTTAATCGACAGTTCGGGTCACCGGACCGGATAATCAACACAAAACGGGAAAACTGTTCAGAAAGAAGGACTGAAGGACATGGCCCAGGAGAAAAAGGAGGACCGCAGGGTGCGGCGGACGCGGAAGCTTCTGACGCAGGCGCTGACGAAGCTGCTGCAGGAGAAGCAGGCCAACGAGATCACGGTCAAGGAGCTGACCGATCTGGCGGACATGAACCGCGGCACGTTCTACATGTACTACAGGGACATCTACGACATGCTCGAAAAGACGCAGGATGAGATGTTTGAAAAGCTCAATGAGATCTTCGCCCTGCGCGAAGACGGGGAGGTGACCGAACAGACCAAGCCTATCCTGCTGGACCTGTTCCGGTTCATCGGGGAGCACAGGGAAATGTGCCGCGTGCTGCTCAGCCCGAACGGGGACATGAGCTTTCTGCACCGGCTCAACGAGGTGCTGAGGGAAAAGTGCCTGCACCTGTACCTGGATTCTGAACCGGTGGCCAATGACGAGGAGTTTGACTACCGCTACAGCTTCGTGGTCTATGGCTGCGCGGGCCTCATCCGGGCATGGGTGGGCAACGACTGCGGCGAACCGCCGGAAAAAATGGCGGAGCTGGCCAGCCGCCTGATCATCAGCGGCGGGATCCGCCAGGCGTCCGTTCCGGAACGGGACGGAAGGGGAGGGAAACAGGCGCCGGGCCGGGAAGCCGGGGCAGGGGATCCCTCCGGGCGGTGACTGTTCGCAAAAGAGGAAAGGCGGGAACCTTCCACCGCGGTCATATGAATTCAGAAGAAACATGCACCGGGGCGGAATGCGGGCAAGGGCGTTTCGTCTCAGGACAATGCGGGCACTGAGAATGAAAAAAGCCCTCTGCCGCCTTCCCCGTCAGGGGAAGGCGGCAGAGGGCGGAACCGTCAGGAGCGGTCCTTTGGCCGGGTGCGTCAGGGGCATCATTTTCCCGCAAAGGCGCGGGGGGCATCCGGATGGTCCTTTGAAACCACCGCCGAAATATGGTCCGTGTAGTAGGACCCGGTGAGGATGGCCTCTTCGGGCGTGTCCCGCTGTCCGAAGGCGTACTGAACGTCGACGAGCGTGAGGATTTTCCGGAAGACGGAGACTTCTTCCTCAGACATCCCGGATTCCAGGCTCAGCATTCTTTCATCGTAGCTTTCATTGGACAGGGCGGCAGGCTCGCGGGCGAGGCTGTTGGTTCTTGCCCAGAACACGGCATCGACTGCGCCGCTGGCCAGGGCGGAGGAACGCCCGATGCTGTCCAGGACCACCAGCTGGATGTTCTTCCCGATACGGCGGCTGATTTCAGCCAGAACCGCCGTGTTGAAACCCGCCGGGGTACCGTCGGGGGAGACATAATCCATGGGCGGAAGCGAACCGGTCACGGCGACCTTCAGTGTCTTGGCTCCCTGGATGACGGGCATTTTGACCGGGGAAATCTCTCCTCCGTCGGTGAACTCCGTGATCTGTTCACGCACCAGCTTTTCAAGCGTGCCGTCCGCCTTCATGTCAGAGATGGCGGCGTCAAACTCATCCCGCAGCGCTTTATTGGTCTCAAGCATCATGAAGGCATAGTCATTTGAGAGGATGCCGTCCCTCATTCGCTGCGCAAACGGGCTGCTGGTCTTTTCCGGCAGGTCGATCATCCGGAACAGTCCCTCCGAGGTCGCGCACAGATAATCCGCGGTGGTCGAGTTGATGATCATGGTGCTGATCTCCCCTGCCTCAAGGGCCATGATCAGCGTATCCAGCGTGTCGTAGTAGGTGACGGTGACCACCAGGTCCGAGTCGCCGTTTGAAAACGCATACCCGGCGTTGTTGTCCTTTTTCATTTGCAGAATGGCAAGGCGGACGCTCAGCAGATAGCTCACCATCTGATCCTCGCTGAAATTCAGCATGGTGAGCACACCGGTGTCTGAAGCCCAGGAAAGGTAATTGACGAGGGCGGATGCGCCGGCGGCACAGGTGCAAAGGACGATGGCGAGAAGGAGCGGGATCAGTTTTTTCATGGTTTCCTCCGGCTGGTCTGGAATGGAAGGGGCATGCGGGACTGCGGAAAATATAAACCTTTTGGAATTATACATGAACGACATGCGGATGACAAACATTATTACAGTCCGGGGCAGCTCCGGACGGAGGAGAAGTCCCCGGAGGAGACGGGCCATGCATTCCGTGACCTGCGGGGCGTGGAAGGTGCGCGAAAAGGAACCGTGACCGCGGCTTTGGGATGCCGTCCCGGGTCTTCCCGTGAACCCTTTGGGCAGGGGACCTTTTTTCACCCTCCCGAAGGATGGCGCGTTCATCCTGTTCCCGGGAATTCCGCGCCATGGGCGCCCCGGGAAGGCTGGTCCGAAAAAGGTGAAAAAATCGGGCGCATGTGACAAAATGTCACACGCCCGGGAAGGCGGACATGCGGGGAAAGGGCAGCGGCCTGAAGCTCCTTCAGGGGACTCCGCCAGGCCCGGGGCAAAGAGGGCCATGCTGGCAGGTGAGGGAAAAGCGCTTTATTGCGGTAGGTGAAAAGGAACGCCGGGTGGAAGAAGCACCCCGGGGACCGCCTGCCTTCAGCCGGCTCGGGACGCGGGGGGATACGCCCAAAGGGGAACAGCACGCCTGTACGTGGAAAACGGCATATCTTGCATTTTTGGAACGGGCGCTGTACAATGTGTAGCCGCTGAGCTGCCCCGGAGGAGCCCCGGACCCGGAAGGCGGGCTTCCCTTTATCGCCCATCCTGCATGTTGAACGTGCCGGCTTGAAAAGGGAAATGGCTGCCTGCGGGGGCTCCGGCTGTGTCATAAAGGCGGGGTGGCCGGGCGGCAGACGGATGGCTTTTTCCCCCCTCGATGCGGACCGGGCCAGGGTGAAAAACACCCATGCGGATTGCTTGCATACTCCGGCTGATTGCAGTATAATCGCACCTGTTATTGCCGACCGGATGGATTGACCGTTCCGTACCGATCCTTCGGGCCGTTACGGATCCCCCCAGGACCGGGATTCCGGATTCAAGCCCCTTTCCTGTCAGGGTCGCGGGCTTCTGTCGTTTTGCTGATATGATGAGCCGTTTGTAAAGGGATGCGGTCCGTGGTGTCACCCCGTTATTTACCCCGCTGCCCGAACCGCGGGAGCGGACATCGCCGTCATCCTGAAAGGTTTTCCGCATTCCCGGAAAGCGGGAGATGGTGCTGAAGCCCTCCGGCTTCGACATCTGCAGTACACCGGGCAGCTTGAATAAGCTGATGCTTAGCTGGTGAAGCTTATGTTTATCCCATATCACCCAAATATTGAAAGGAGAAAACAACAATGAGCAACATGATGAAGGGCTTTATGCCGCTGTTCCCCTGGATGGAGATGCCTTCTTTCGACTGGTCCGCCAAGAAGAACGACCACAAGGACAAATGGAAGAAGTTCAAGTCCGATATGGAAAAGTATGCGGAGCAGATGCAGGAAATGCAGGAAGCGGCCATTGAAAACTACAGGAAGCAGTGGGGCAAGTTCTTTGAGCAGATGATGGAGATGGAAGATATTTTCATCGCTTCCCTGCCCGATGAGGTTCCCTCCATGCCTGGCGTGCCCGAAGCCCTCAAGCCCACGAAGACCCCCCGCGAAGTGATGAAGAAGGTCAAGGAGTTCCAGGAGACTGCGAACGACCATGCCGTGAAGCAGGCCGATACCTTCGTTGATTTCTGCAAGAAGGGCCAGAAGGAAGTCAAGAAGGCTGTGACCGAAGCCGTGAAGACCGCCGAGGAGAACATCGAGAAGGTCGAGAAGAAGGTCGAGGAGAACATCGAGAAGGTCGAGAAGAAGGCTGAGGAAGAGAAGCCCGCTGAGGAGAAGGCCAACGCGTAAGCTTTGTGCCGGAGGCTGACTCCCGTTGCTTTGCATAAGGCGGAGGATGGGTGATATCCCTTTCCGCCCGCACGTGCGCAGCGCATGCTGAAATGACCTGTATACCCGGGAAAAGCCGGTTCCATATGAAAGCCAGGAAACGAGGCGGATCGTTTCCTGGCTTTTCTGTTTTCCGGCGCCCCGTGTTTTCCCCGGGAGGTCTTGCAGCAGGAAACTGGAATCTGTGCCCCAAACCCCTTTCCCCTCTTGCCTCATTGGAGGTCTGATGATAAGATAACCATAAAGATCGTCGTGT
>CACYCQ010000247.1:0-7265 GCA_902772995.1 uncultured Eubacteriales bacterium | reverse complement strand
TGCTGGCAGGGGATTGTCGCAGTGAGCTGCTGCGCAAGCTTCATGCCGTGATCCCGGCAAGCGGGGTTTACCCGGTAGTGCTTCATGGCAAGGTGGCCTCCAGCATGCTGAGCGTCTTCAGTGGCATATTTTCCGCCGAAAGCGTGGACAAGGGTCTTTCTCTGCTGAAGGGACGCGAGGGTGAGCAAATCGCATCTCATTGTGTGACGGTGATGGATGACCCGTTCCTGCCCTGGAAAACTGGTACTACCGCATTTGATGAGGAAGGTTCGGCTACCCGGAAAAAAGAAGTGATTTCCGAAGGGGTGCTGAGCACCCTGCTTTACAACCGGAGAACTGCCAAAAAGGCGGGCAGGTGCACCACGGGAAATTCCATGGGTGAAGGCCTTGCGGGACCGACCAATCTGTATATCCGGGAAGGACAGCGCTCATTGGAGGAGATCATGTCAGGAGTGAAGGACGGCATTCTGGTGACAGAGGTCAGTGGACTTCATGCCGGAGCCAATCTCATCAGCGGGGATTTTTCACTTCTGGCCAGGGGTTACCGCATTCGTGACGGACGTCAGGAGGAGGCGGTTGAACAGTTTACCATTGCAGGGAACTTTTATCAGACACTGCGGGATATCGAGGAAGTGGGGAACGATCTGAAATTCCGGGTTTCCAACATCGCTTCCCCGTCATTGCTGATTTCCGGGATGAGCGTGGCAGGCAGGGGAGAAAACTGAACTGGCTATTGAATTCGTCCATGGCTGACAGTTTGACATTGGTTGTACGGGGGTCGTATAATTGCGATACTTTGGACAAAGAAAAGAAGATCATGGGATTGGAGGAGATGGGCGGACAGCCTGGCAGACATGAGACGTGTTTTCGATCAGTTCCAGCGGACTCCTCTGAGAAGGTATGATCTTCCTCCCAGGGAAGAACCTCGGATAAAGGATATCGGCCGATTCCGGAAGCGACATTTTGATGTTCCCGTCAGCAACGCTCAGATGGGTATCCGGATTGGCGGTCTGACAGTCGTCATCCTGATGGTATTGCTGCTGTGCAATGCCAGTTCACCCATGAACGAGGTTCCGGATGTGAATACCAGGTTCCAGGAATGGGCTAAAATTCAAAATGAAAAAACACTTCAGGTGCTTCCAGGAGATACCCCTGAACCGGATTCTGAAATTGCCCAGGTGATCAACTTTACGCAGGAAGAACAAAAGCAGACCATTGAGCAGACGATTGAGGAAAGCATTAGTCAGCAGGGACAGTCCGTAGTGAACCAGACGATCACCACGGATGGATTCAAGCATTACGAGCCGGGGGATCTGGTCTACGATACCGACAGGATGCATGTTTCCATCGAGCAGAAGAAGAAGGATGGAATTACGTATTTTGCCTGTGATATCCGGATCACGGACCCGAGCCAGCTCAGGACAGCCTTTGCCGGAGATGACTTTAAAAGCGGAATCTATGAAACGGTCAGTGACATTTCGGACCGCTACAGCCCTGTCCTGGCCATCAATGCGGACTTTTGCCGGTACCACCGTAATGGCGTGATTATTCGAAACGGAGAGCTGCTTCGGAAACAGAATATCACGCGGCATCACCTGATGATCGTGGATCAGGAAGGAAGAATGACCGCCCTGACCGACCGTTCCGGCAAGCAGGGAGTCGTGGCGGAAGAGCTGAAAAAGAAAAACACCTGGCAGACCTTTGAATTTGGCCCGGTACTGGTCAGCAACGGGGAAGCTGCAACCCTGCCAAAGACCTTTTATATCAACTGTCACGATGGATACTATGAACCTCGTACCGCGGTTGGAATGTACGAGCCTCTTCACTATCTTGTCATTGTGGTGGACGGACGCCGGGAGGGATATTCCACAGGTGCGTCCATTCCGCAGTTGCAGAAGATCTTCCTGGATGAAGGGGTGAATTTCGCCTTTAACCTGGACGGCGGAGGCTCCACCACGCTGTATTTCCTCGGAAATGTGATCAATATGCCTTCCGGAGGAAAGCAGCGCTCAGTCAGCGATGTGCTGATGTTCATGGCAAACCCCATGTGACATGAGAATAACCTACAATGTGCCCGCAGGGCTGGAGGAAAACAGACAAAATGAAATACCTGGCAAAACTGACGATTGTACTGATGCTGATGATGGCCTTTGCGGTTCCGGCAATGTCTGCGCAGGATCCCAACAGCAAAACCATTGAAGAAGTCACCAACTATGAAAGCGATACTCTTCGGATCAGGGTGGATCACTGGGTCTGGAAGTACAACCGGACGGCACTGCGCTTCTTTGTTGCTCATATTTATGTACAGCGTCCGGACCAGCTGCAGACTGCTTTTGCGGGTGAGGCATATACCAAAAACAAGGCAGAAGCGACCAGCGCCATCGCCGAGCGGCATAATGCCGTGCTGGCGGTCAATGGAGACTACTACAATTACAAGGATAATGTCGGCATGGTGATCCGCAACGGCGTACTTTACCGGGATGCCAATTCCACCCGGGATCAGCTGCTGGTGATGCAGGACGGAACCTTTGTTGCTCTGCCTCAGGGACAGTACAAGGGAGGCACGGGTGAACAGTACATGTCACAGGGAGTGGTCCAGTGCTTCACCTTCGGTCCGCTTCTGGTCAATGACGGTGCCATTGTGGAACTCCCGAAAAAATATATTATCAATACAAAGGATTCCATCCGTGAACCAAGAACCGCCATTGGACAGGCTGAGGACGGGCACTATGTGTTTATCGTGGCGGATGGAAGAAGAAAGGAATGGAGCGATCTCGGCATGACCCTGCAGGAACTTCAGCAGGTCTTTGTGGAGCAGGGGTGTCGGGTAGCCTACAACCTGGATGGGGGCGGAAGCGCCACCATGGTGCTCAACGGTGAACGTGTCAACAAGACAAGCGGTTCGAGGGAACGCAATGTCAGCGATATCATCTACTTTACACACTAAGCGCAGATACATTGCCGGATGGCTGATGGTCCTTTGTCTGCTGCTGTGCAGCAGTGCATGGGCGTCCGAGGGAGATCCTCTGCTGAGCATCGATGATCTGCTGAGCATTCAGGGACCTTTTGAAGCCCTGATTGACAGTGTGGGCGAGATAGCTGTGCGGAATGGGTTTCTTGAGGCGTCGGAGCTGAGTGAATGGAAGCGGATGCAGCTGGGGGATTTTTTGTCCAACGGAGGATATGGTTCAATTCTGATCAACTATATGCCCGGAATTCTGAAATATGCGGTGGAAGAGGAGATGCCCCTTGAACTGAGCGCGAGTGTGGGGGAAGGCAGAACGTTGGAAGTGCTGACCATGAGGCGCTTTGAATCTTCAGAGGGGACCACGACGGTGCTGCCGATTGCCTTGTCCATGCAGGATGCAGAGGGGTTGCCCATGCCCGTCAGATATGAGATCGGAAGCAATTCGGGGATGCTGTACAAATGGGATGCAGGAGCCGGCAGGTATGTTTCTGTGGGTCAGTCTACCGAGAGCGAAGGAGAAATCGTGGGCTGGATAGGAGAAGCTCCTGCGGTGGATGCGTCAAATGTACTGATTGAAATACAGGCTTTTACCCTGGATAATGACCGCAGCGTTGCTGAAGCGGAACTGACCCTGTATCCTTCAGGGGCGGGATATGATCTGGATATCAGCTCCCTTTCCGGGAAAGGAGAGTAAAACAGGTACATCTTCTGTATGTTCCAGTCAGATGTGCGTCTTCATTTCCATTTTCTCAAAGAACTCTGCGGCTGTGAATCAGGTATGCCGGTCACTGAGGAACCGTATTCATTTGCGCAGGAGGAACAGAAGAAAGCAAGGAAAAAGACAGTCCGAAGAAGCCGCAAACCTTTGAAAACACATATTAAACAGAGCACCCAGGCATCATGCAGCTGGGTGCTCTTGCGTACCTTGCCGGTGGTGGAGATGATCCGGTGAGTTCCGGATCGTTCGTTTCCTTTGTCAGATGAGTTTTTTGTCGATCCACTGCTGCCAGATCTGGGGTTCAAAGCCTACCGTGGCCAGCCGTCCGCAGCGGACAATGGGATAACGGATGAGGACAGGCCTTTCCACCAGACCTTCGAGAATCGTTTCCCGGTTTTGAGTATATGCAATGGGGCTTTCGATGAAGGCCTTGCTGGTTTTGTCACAGACCTTGTCCAGGCCGACTGCAGAAACGATGCTCTCAAGTTCCCGGCGACCGATTCCATAGCGAAGGGCATCCACCTTCTGATAGGAGATTCTGCGTTCCTTGAAAAAACGTTCCGCTTTTTGAGTGTCAAATCCTTTACCGCAGTAGATCTGAAGCGCCATGATTCATCCCTCTTTTCTCACAGGTTCGTCAGACAGATGATAGAGGAAAGCAGGGCATCGGTCAATAGAGGGGATACAATGAGGAGAATAAGATGAAAGAAAACAAGACATTTCTCGTGCTGGGGGCTTCCGGAGGCATCGGTATGGCCTGTGCCAGGCGTCTGGCCGCGCAGGGACATACCGTCCTGGCACAGGGATACCGCCATACAGAGGAAATCTGCAGAAAAATCCCGGAGGGGGATGTGACGGCATTCTCCTGTGATCTGGCCAGCAATCTGCAAATTACACAGATGTGCAGGAGGATTCTGGAAGTGTATCATCAGGTGGACGGCATCGTCTTTTCCGCAGGTGTGGCTCACAGCTCGCTGCTGACGGACCTGAGGGAGGAGGAATGGCAGCACCTGTTTGATGTGAATGTGACCTCGCTTTATAGAATCTGCAGGGAGCTGTTGCCGGGGATGGTTTCAAGACGGTCCGGCAGTCTGGTGGTGATCTCCAGCATGTGGGGGCGTGTGGGCGCCTCCTGTGAAGCAGCCTATTCTGCCACGAAGGCCGCGCTGATCGGATTGACCCGGGCACTGGCCAAGGAGGTCGGTCCATCTGGTGTCAGGGTCAACTGTATCGCTCCGGGGGTGATCGATACGGCGATGATGGACTGCTACAGCGATGAAGTGAAAAGAGAGCTCGCGGAGGAGACGCCGCTGGGCCGCCTGGGCCGTCCGGAGGACATTGCGGGGGCGGTATCCTTCCTGTTGTCGGAGGAGGCATCCTTCATCACAGGACAGACGCTGGGGATTGACGGAGGATTCATCTGAAAAATTTTGAGGAGAAGGGGAATCAAAGCGTGGTGGATCATGGCTTTTTCCGCACACCATCTTGTGGATAACTCGGGAAAAACAGGGGGAATTGTGGACAAATGGGGGCCGGTAATGTGATCATGAAGACATGAATTACCATTGAAAATAAAGGATTTTTTTGTTAAACTCTGTCGCGAAAAAAAGTTATCCACATGTCAAATAAAAACTTATCCACAGGCTTGTGCATAACTGATTATACATGAGAGAGGATATCCAGGGGCAGAGGGGTCCCTGGGGAAGGCAGACAGCATGGAAGATGTAACGCAGATTTGGCAAAAGGCAAAGGAAATACTAAAGGAAGAGATCAATACCATGTCCTATGACACTTGGATTGATCAACCCCTGCGGCCTGTCTATCTGGATGGCGATATCGTGGCCATAGAAGCCATCAGTAAAATTACGGAAAACAATGTTCGCAGCCGGTATATGCGGACCATCGAAAACGCATTGAGTATGGTGACCGGACGCCCCATGAAGCTGGAGCTGATGGATGTGGAACGGCGAAGGCAGTGGCAGATGGAGCAGGAGGAAAAGAACCTTCGCACGCGAAATGCCAATATGTTCAATCCCAAATCCACCTTTGACAACTTTGTGGTGGGGTCTTCCAACAGGTTTGCCCATGCTGCCGCGGTGGCCGTGGCAGAGGCGCCAGGCAGCGCGTACAATCCTCTGTTTCTCTATGGCGGTGTGGGGCTTGGAAAAACCCACCTGATGCATGCGATCGGTCATTTCATTCAGGAACACTTTCCCAAGATGCACATGGTGTATCTTCCCAGCGAGATGTTCACCAATGAACTGATTCAGGCGATCAAGGACAATAAGAATTCAGAATTCAGGGACCGTTTCAGAAATGTGGATGTCCTGATGATCGACGATATCCAGTTCATCGCCGGACGCGAATCTACCCAGGAGGAGTTTTTCCATACCTTCAATGCGCTGCACATTGCAGGCAAACAGATCATCATTTCCTCGGACAAGCCTCCAAGAGAGATCAACAGGCTGGAGGAAAGGCTCCGCTCCCGTTTTGAGTGGGGAATGATTGCGGATATCCAGAAGCCGGATTTTGATACCCGGGTGGCCATCCTTCGCAAGAAAGCGGAGAGTGAGGGAATCCAGGTCAATGATGAAGCCCTGGAGATGATTGCTGGAAGGATTGACAGCAATATTCGTGAGCTGGAAGGCTCTCTTATCCGGGTCAATGCCTATGCACGGGTCAATCATTGCGACATCGACGAGCGGGTCATTGCGGAAGCTCTGAGGGACATTGCCGCAGTCAGGGATCCCAAGCGCGTGACGCCGGACATGATCATTGAAATGGTTGCCGGATATTACAATCTTATGCCGGATCAGATCAGGGGAGACAGTCGAAAGAAAGTCATTGCGCTGGCCAGACACATGGCGGTATACCTGACCAGGGAGCTGACGGACATGAGCCTGCCCCGCATAGGGGATGCCTTCAATCGGGATCATTCCACCATACTCAACAGTTGTGACAAGATCACCAGCATGGCCAAGAGTGATCCTGAGGTTCGTGAAGCGGTGGCTGACCTGAAGAAGCAGATCAGCCGTTCCTGAGGGTGCAGCACAGATCTGATTGAGTGAGGATTCTGCTTCGCCGGGAATGCCGTGTTCCCGGATGCACGTTGACCTCGAAGAGGAAACAGGGTTTCAAAGACAGCTGCAGTAATCTGCGCTGCTAAAATTGAACTTCAGCATATACTGAAATAATGAAGGGATCGGAAACGATTCCTTTTTTCATTTCATGCTGCTGAGGATGAAAACATTTATCCGCTTCCGGAGCTTTGATCTGGGAACAAAGAAACGGAGGGGCAGACCTGACTTTCCGTCAGAGTTTTCCGGGAACCCGCTTCTGCCAGGGGAGAGGGACGTCGTTTCGTCAATCAATGCCGCATGTCCGTTACCTGTGCAGTATTGCCTTGTCAGAACGATTTGATCCTGGTATGGCATCAGGGCGGAATGGGTGTTCTGCCGCGAATAAGCGGGTTTGTTTGTCTGCAGGACCTGGCCGGATAAATCCCGTCTGCAAAAGGAAGAAATAAGGAGTGCGTAAGGTTCGGAAACCCGGCGCAGACCTTCCTCAACACAGGTTTTT
>CACYCQ010000246.1:0-3200 GCA_902772995.1 uncultured Eubacteriales bacterium | reverse complement strand
GAGCGCGAGCATGAAGTGCAGGGGTTCGGGCAGAAAGGAGAGGCTTTTGCGGCGCAGAAAGAGCAGCACGGCATCGACGGGGTTTGACGAGGTGGGGATGGGACGGTAGAGGATGAACGCGACAACAAGCGCAAGGGGGAGGGTCAGGCTGAACATGAACATGCTCCTTTCCGGACGGGTTCAGAGGATGACGGGTGAGGAGGTCAGGGCGCTGCCGCCTGTGCGCAGGGAGGGACAGCTGCACCCCAGGGCCCACAGGTCCCGGGCGCGCACGTCCAGGGCAAAGAGGGGATCCTCCCTGGAAAAGTGGCGCGTGAGGGTTCCCACCGGGATTGCGGCGGACTCCTGGATCCTTGAAATCAGGGGGGACGCCTCCCGGCGGAAGGCCAGGATGCGGGCGAAGGTGGGAGAAGGGGTGGCCTGCCAGAATTCCCGGGTGATCCCGAGCAGCAGACAGGCGGCGGCGCGGGAAAGCCGGGTATGGGTGTAGCGGCGGCACTTGACCGCCCCAAGCAGGGCCTCCCGGCTGACCGCCTCCCGGGCGGCGCGGGCGAACCGGTGGCACAGTCCCTCCTCCATGCCGAAGATGTGTTCAAGGTCTTCTTCCGGGGTGGTGCGCAGCAGATAGAGCAGCGTCTGGGTGAGGGCCTCCTCCTCGTGGACGCGCCCCGTGCGCTCCTGCTCCAGGAGCGCGGGGGCATCGGGCACGAACTGCGGGAGGCTTCCGGTATCGCCCGCCTCCAGACGGGTGCGCAGGGCGCCGGCGCTGCAGAAGCCCCCGCTGGGTTCCTGCCCGTGGCCGGCTCCCTCCCGGAGGACGGGAACGGGCGTGATGCCCTCCGGCAGGTGGATGAGATACTCGCAGGCCAGGGACGCGTTGGGGAGCCCGAGCAGCTCCCCTGCGCCCGGAAGGCCTGCCTCCTCAAGCGCCGCGGCGCGGGAGTGGGGATAGGAGCGCCCCAGGCCGAGCTGCCGGCGGAGGGCTTCCCGGAAGGCGGGCGTCTCCCGGGAGAGCAGGCGGGCGGCGGGAAAGAGCAGGGGAAGGGCCTCCTCCTCACAGCCGAAGGACAGGTGGGTGACCACCCCGAGGTCCCGGATGAGGCTCAGGGCCCCGCCGGCAAATTCTCCGGCGGGGGCCACGGAAAAGCGGGCGGGCAGCCCGATGACCAGGTCGGCGCCGCACTGGAGGGCGGTGCGGGCCCTGAAGAGGGGGTCATGGCGGGCAAAGGTGCCCCGCTGGGTGATGCAGCCGCTCATCACGCAGACCAGGTAGTCCGCGCGGGAGCGCTCACGGGCCTGCCGCAGGTGGTGGGCATGGCCGTTGTGGAAGGGGTTGTATTCACAGATGACGGCACAGACGCGCATGGGTTTCTCCTGCAAAATCTCCTTTTCAAAGGAGATGAAAATGGGGTATAATGACATGAGTTGCTTTCATTCTTAAACGTCGTAATAATTATAGCAGAACAAGGGAGGATTTCAACATGTCCGTCATTGAACAAATTCGTGCAAAAGCTGCCGCCGATGTCAAGCGCGTGGTCCTCGCTGAAGGAACCGAGCCCCGTACCGTGCAGGCTGCCCAGAAGATCACCGAGCTGGGTCTGGCCAGGGTGGTGCTGGTGGGTGCCAAGGCTGAGATCGAGGCCAAGGCACAGGAACTCAATGTGAGTCTTCAGGGTGTTGAGATCGAAGATCCCGCCACCAGCGGAAAGACGGAAGCCTATGCCGAGCAGCTCTTCCACATCCGCGAGAAGAAGGGCATGACGCTGGAGAAGGCCCGCGAGCTGTGCTACAAGGACACCCTCTTCTACGGCACCATGATGATGAAGATGGATGATGCCGACGCCATGGTGGCCGGCGCCATCAACTCCACCGGCAACGTGCTGCGCCCGGCGCTGCAGATCCTCAAGGGAGCTCCCGGAATCAAGACCGTCTCCTCCTGCTTCCTCATGGAAGTGCAGGACAAGTCCTACGGCGACAACGGCATTCTGGTCTTTGCCGACTGCGCCGTGAATCCGAATCCCACCGCCGAGCAGCTGGCGGACATCGCCATCGCCAGTGCCCAGACCGCCCGTGAGCTGGTGGGCATGGATCCCCGCGTGGCCATGCTGTCCTACTCCACCAAGGGCTCTGCCAAGGGCGAGCTGGTGGACAAGGTGGCCCAGGCGACCGCGCTGGTGCGCGAGCAGGCGCCCGAGCTGAACGTGGACGGCGAAATCCAGGCGGACGCCGCTCTGGTCGCCTCCGTCGGAAGCCTCAAGTGCCCCGGAAGCACCGTGGCCGGCAAGGCCAACGTGCTCGTGTTCCCTGACCTGCAGGCCGGCAACATCGGCTACAAGCTGGTGCAGCGTCTGGGCAAGGCCAAGGCCATCGGACCGGTGATCCAGGGACTGGCCAGGCCCGTGAACGATCTCTCCCGCGGCTGCTCCGTGGAGGACATCGTGGACGTGGTGGCCATCGCCGCTGTGAAGGCCCAGGGCTGAGAGACAGGAATACGGAGGAAAAGATAACATGAAAATTCTGGTCATCAACGCAGGCTCCTCTTCCCTCAAGTATCAGCTGATCGACATGGAGGACGAGTCCGTCAAGGCAAAGGGCCTGGTGGAGCGCATCGGCATCGAGGGCACCCACTTCAAGCACAGCGTGCTGGGAACGGACAAGGGAATCGAATTCACCCGCAACATGGCGGACCACACCGAAGCCATTTCCGCGGTGCTTGAGGCCCTGACGGACAAGGAAAACGGCGCCATCTCCTCCCTGGACGAGATCGGTGCCTGCGGCCACCGCGTGCTCCACGGCGGCGAGGTCTTCAAGGCTTCCGCCCTGGTGACCGACGAGTCTCTGGCGGAGATCGAGGCGCTGGTTCCCCTGGGACCCCTGCACCAGAAGGCCAACATCGCCGGCATCCGCGCCTGCCAGAAGGTGATGCCCACCAAGCCCAACGTGGCCGTGTTCGATACCGCCTTCCATCAGACCATGCCCGAGAAGGCCTACCTCTACGGCGTGCCCTATGAGTATTACAAGAAACTCAAGGTCCGCCGCTACGGCTTCCACGGCACCAGCCACCGCTTCATCGCCGGCGAGGCGCCCAAGTACATCGGCAGGAAGCCGGATGACTGCAAGCTGATCATCTGCCACCTGGGCAACGGCTCCTCCCTGTCCGCCGTGGTCAACGGCAAGGTCGTGGACACCTCCATGGGCCT
>CACYCQ010000245.1:0-14448 GCA_902772995.1 uncultured Eubacteriales bacterium | reverse complement strand
GACAGCCTCTGCTTTTCATGCAGGGTCATCTTGTCCAGGCACACGCTCTCCAGGACGCTGTGCGCCTTGTAGAGGATCGCCCCGCCCGGGGTCTCATAGACGCCGCGGCACTTCATTCCAACGAGACGGTTCTCCACAATGTCAAGAATGCCGATTCCATTCTTTCCGCCGATCTCATTGAGCGCCAGGATGATCTCCTTGGCCGACATCTTCGTGCCGTTGAGGACGACCGGCGTTCCCTCGACAAATTCCAGTTCCACGTAGGTCGGTTCATCCGGAGCATTCAGGGGAGAAACGCCCATCTCCAGGAAACCGGGCTTTTCATAGGTCGGTTCGTTGCCCACATCTTCAAGATCCAGTCCCTCATGGCTCAGATGCCAGAGGTTCTTATCCTTGGAGTAATTGGTTTCCCTGTTGATCTTCAGAGGCACATTGTGCGCTTCCGCATAGTCGATCTCCTCATCCCGGGACTTGATATCCCAGATTCTCCAGGGAGCGATGATGGGCATTTCCGGAGCAAAATGCTTGATGGCCAGTTCGAAACGGACCTGATCATTTCCCTTGCCGGTACAGCCGTGACAGATGGCATCCGCACCCTCCTTGAGGGCCACTTCCACCAGGCCCTTGGCAATGCAGGGTCTTGCGGTGCTGGTGCCCAGAAGGTATTCCTCATAAACCGCTCCGGCTTTCATGGTCGGAATGATGTAATTATCCACATAATCATCCGTCAGATCCAGAACGTACAGCTTGGATGCGCCGGTCTTGAGCGCCTTGGCCTCAAGTCCCTCCAGTTCATCCGCCTGTCCCACATTGCCGGACACCGCAATCACTTCACATCCGGGGTAGGTCTCTTTCAGCCAGGGAATGATGATGGACGTATCGAGTCCGCCGGAATAGGCCAGAACGATTTTCTTGTAGTTGGTCATTTCTTTTTCCTCCGTCTTTGTATGTGCGCATAATATACATCCTCTTTCCGTCCATGTCAACAGCAATTTGCACATTATGCGTTTTTTATGCATATTTTATGAATTTTTTATGAATATTCTACGGTTTTACTGTAGATTGATATTCGCTGCTCCTTTCCTTGCTCCACCCTCTCCATCCTGATATAATCCAGATGATTTATCCATATTTTGGACCTGCAGCTCCATCCGCGGCGGGAAGATGCCGGCGGTGCGGTTCATCTTTTCATGCGCATGAAACCGCATGCGCTGAAGTAAGCCCCCGACGCACAGGGCAGAAATGCGCGTGTGCGGGTTCTCCGCAAGAACCCGGAGGACCCGGGACGTCCCTGCGCATGAACCAGCCATCAAAAAGGATTTCCCGTTGTTTTTGGACAAATACCTGCAGTGAAGGAGGAGCGCTTTCATGAAACCACAGGCAGAGGATTTCCTCTCATTTGTCACTCAGTCTCCCACGGCTTTTCATGCCGTTGATCTCCTTCGCCGACGGCTGGTGGAATCCGGCTGTACCGAGCTCCAGGAGTGCACGCCGTGGCAGCTGCTTCCCGGGAAAAGCTATGTGGTCACCCGGAACCAGTCATCCCTGATCGCCTTCCGGATCCCGGCGGACAGCTTTACCCATTTCCAGCTCGTTTCCAGTCATTCCGACTCCCCCATGCTGAAACTCAAGCCCTGCTCTGAAACCGGTCAGGGCGGGATCTACCTGAGTCTCAATACCGAAGTTTACGGCGGTCCCATCCTCTCCACTTGGTTCGACCGTCCCCTGGGAATTGCCGGCCGGGTGATGGTCAGGGAGGGAGACCTCCTGACCACCCGTCTGCTGGACTTTCAGCGGGATATGGTGCTCATTCCCAGCATGCCCATCCATTTCAACCGGGATGTCAATAACGGAGTTGCCCTCAATCCCCAGGTGGACCTTCTTCCGCTGGTCGGGGAATCCGATGAACAAGGGACCCTGCTGCAGGAAACAGCCGCCATCCTGAACTGCAAAGCCGGGGACATCGTGTCTTCAGACCTGTACGTCTACAACCGGACTCCCGGCTCCATCTGGGGATTCTCCGGCCAGTACTTCAGCTGCCCCCGCATTGATAATCTTGAATGTGCCTATGCGTCCACACTCGCCTTTCTGGATATTCCGGAGAGCCGGGGACACATCGATGTCCTTGCCGTCTTTGACAATGAAGAGGTGGGAAGCCTGACACGTCAGGGTGCAGACTCCACTTTCCTTCAGGACACCCTCTCCGGCATCCTGTCCGCCCTTGAAGTGCCGGAAGTCCGCCGCCGCGCCATCCTGTCCTCCAGCTTCAATGTCAGTGCGGACAATGCCCATGCCCTGCATCCCAACCATCCCGAAAAGTATGATGCCGGCAACCGGGTCCGCATGAACGGCGGGATCGTCATCAAATCCAATGCCCGTCAGAAATACACCACGGATGCCATGAGCTCCGGCATTTTTACGGAAATCTGCCGCCGTGCGGAGGTTCCGTTCCAGTTTTTCGCCAACCGCTCGGACATTCCCGGAGGATCCACGCTGGGGAACATCTCCAACCGCCATGTGTCCATGAATTCAGTGGACATCGGTCTGGCCCAGCTGGCCATGCATTCTTCCTATGAGACCGCCGGCGTCAGCGACCTTCCCCATGCAGTGCGCGCCCTGACCTCCTTCTTCCGGACGGATATCCGCATGCGCTCTGACGGTGCCTTCACCCTCTCCTGATCCCCTGATGCATCCTGCCGGACCCGGGATTCCCCGCACCGCCGTGGGATGAGGCTTCCTTTCCTCCCGGCATGACGGCCTGTGGCCCGGCTTTCGCCGCGCCTGGCTGTATATCCCCGGCATGTCCGTTCCGGCCTTCACCGCCGGGATATGCGCCTCGCCCAACACAAACAAAACCCGGAGCTGTACGCTCCGGGTTTTGTTATTTGTTAATATTAAATGATTCGGGACCGTCCGTCAGGAAGAATCCCTGGTCCTTCTGCAGACTTCCCTGGGGGATTTTGATCCGCCGTTTAATTGCCGCCTGTGAGCGCGGACATCAGCTCAGGATCCTGGAAAGCCTGCATCATCAGATTCGTGGCGGCGGTCTGAATCTGCTTGTTCAGCTCATCCTTGCCGATGTTCAGGATGTTCACCGCTTCTCCTCCCGGGAAGGTCTTGGCTTCCACCGGAGCCTGCTTCGCATTCACATTCAGGACCAGCGTTCCGACTTCCGGCAAGGGGATCTTCACCGCTGCCGCAGTGGACATCGTGCCCACCTGAGCGAGGGTCTTTCCGGTCAGGGTCACGTTGGCCAGCGTCGTCTTGGCTTCCCCGGAGATCTGCGTCAGATCAACCACGCCGTCGTATTCCTCGATATAGGTGGCATCCGCATCCTCAGACGCGGTAAAGCGGATACCGGCATGCAGATCCAGATCATCGGATGCACCGGTCTTGTCATTGACCAGCTGCAGCTTCATATCCAGATAGTTCTCATTGATGCCATCCACGTCCTCGCCATCCTGGGCACTGATGGTTCCCACCACACGGAGGTCGTTGTAAGTCAGCAGATCTCCGGCAACCAGGTAATGCTGCTGCCAGTCATCGTCCGTCTTGTAGGAGTAATGGAAGCTGCCCTCATAGGGAACCTCCGTGGACAGTCTGGGCATATCAATGTCAAGGCCTACCACATTTCCGCTCTCGCCGTAGCCCATCTTCAGGGTCACGAGATTCTGGTCGATGCTCTCTTCCCAGATGGTTTCAACGCTCTTGATGATCTTCTTGAGGCAGTAGTCAATATCATCATGATAGCAGGGGCCGTCCGGATCCGGGAGAGCATGGGTCAGAACCACCACATCCTCCGCAGGATCCATCTGCTCCTTGGTCAGAAGCGTGTCCACCACCTCGCGCAGCATCCTGTGGGTGACGCCGTTCTCCGCCAGGAAGTCGGCCACTGCAACGCGCAGCTCCTTGCAGTCACTGGAATCCAGGGTGGTCAGCATGTTCCAGGGCAATCCAAGGATTTCATCCGCTCTGGCCTGGGAATGCATGGTCTGGTAGACTTCATCGCGGGTATCCGTGGCATCAATAAAATCGTTGTCAAACCAGTAGAAGGGTTTCTCCTCGTGCTCCTCATGATGGCTGTGGGAGGAAATCCATCCCAGGAAAGAACCCCAAAGCGGAATCGTCGCTTCCTGAGCACAGATCATGACGCGCTGGCGTGCAGGAATCTTTCTGAAATCCGGGTCCGTGGAATGCACCCCGGACACCGCTCCGGTGTTGCTCGTCTCAGTTCCAGCCGGCACAAGATAGACCGTGGAGCCGGTCAGGTTGCTCATGAACTGAACAGAACCGTTGTTCATGATCAGTGCCTGCAGTGTCACATACTCCTTTTCATTAACCAGCAGGGACAGGTCAAGTCTCTGACCCATGTCCTCAAGGTAATATGAACCATCCACATAGAACAGGTCCAGGAGTTTTTTCACCTGTTCATTCTGTACGCCCTCCATATCCAGGCTGCATGTGAAGTGAATCTGGTTTCCCGCTTCCAGGCTCTCGGAAAGTGCGGTCATGGTGATGTCACCGGACGCATAGCTGCCCTCGGCCAGTCCGGAGGAAATGACCGCCATCGCAAAAACCGTGGCCAGGATCATAGAGAGTATTCTTTTAAACATATTGTCCCTCCTCATCCGTCAGTTTAATCCATCCATCATTTTCTTGATTACCGAGGGATCCATCTTCTGATAGAACCAGCGGCTGATCTTCATTATAGCATCTGAGGCCCACTCGTCAAACTCCTGTCGGGGCGTATTCTCATCCACTTTCAGGGGCTCAGGTTCCGGGCTTCCCAGGCGGCCATTGAGGGCCACGCTTCCCTCCAGCGCCACAAGGCCTGCCATGGTCATCGTGGCATTGCTCCGGTTTTCAAAATACCGCCCGCCATTGCTCAAAAGCAGCGTCGACTCCCCGTCCAGATCCACAGAATCCAGACGATTCCCGTGAATTGCCGGATTCTTGTTCCGATAGCTGCTGTTGAGTTTCATCCGGATGTTTTCCGTCAGAGCTCCGTTTTCATTTCTGACCCAGGTGTTCTTGACATTCAGGCGCACATCCGCGCTGACGGCATATCCTTCCAGGGTTCCTTTCATCTGAACCCTCATTTCGCTGGATACGCTGCCCTCTTTTTCCTTCGATTTGACGCTGTTTTTTAAGTGTCTGACAGCCGTAAAGGTCAGATGGTTCTGTTCATCTTTCGTCAGCGTGATCTCTGCATTGTCCTTCGGAGCATTTCCCTGCGGCCTGGTGATCCATCCTTCCGCCTTCCAGGGATCTCCCGCCATCATGAGGTTTCCTGAAAAACTCAGCTTGACCGGCGCACTGCCGTCCTGTGAATTCTCCTGCGTCAGATTCAGTTCCTTCGCCCATTTCTGTTGTCCAAGCCAGTTTGCCACATCCTGCAGTTCTTCCCGCCGGGCAATTACCCCTCGGACAATGTCTATCGCCTGAAGGGAGGTCTCATCGGACAGTTCCCCGACGGGACTGGGAATCACGACGGTTTCCTCACCGAACCGGACCGCAAGACGGTTGTCCTCCAGAGCCGTCATTGTCAGATTCTCCAGCGCTGCAGTTCCTGCGCTAAGGGACAGGATAGCGGTATCCCCTCCTGCAAAGACATGAATGCTCAGGTCCTTCATCATATCCTTAAGAACCGAGTAATCCCGCCCGTAGAACAGATTCTCCGGCATGAAGGCAGCTGTCAGCTCGATCGGCTCCTCATCCCTGCTGACAACGTCCAGAAATGCCGTCAGCTGAGGGGAGAGGCAATCCACTCCGGGAAGCTGCTCCTCCGCCGTCTCCTCTGCCACGCCTGCAAAAGCCATCAAAACGAACAGCGCAACCGCTGCGATTGCTGAAACAGCCTGTTTCATTCTCTCACCTCATTGGAAGAATCAGAATAGGAGGCGATCTCTTCAAGAACGCTGCGGCACAGCAGCATCTTTCCGGCTTTCACATCCACGGAGAGAATGGCTTTTTTTAGTGCAGGCATCATCATTTCTCCCCGTTCGGTGTCAAACACATAGACATCGCAGGCCTTGTATGGGCTGATCACATCCCTGAGGATCCCCACTCTTTCTCCGTCTTCCGTACGCGCCTCCAGCCCGATGAGATCGCAGATAAAATACTCCTGCGGTGCAAGCTTGATGGCGTGCTCCCGGTCCACATAGACGCGGACTCCCCGCAGAGATTCCGCGGCATCACGGTCGTTGATCCCCTCCAGCTTCAGATACGCAAATTCGCCCGACGCGCGTCCCTTTTCCACCTTCACCAGGGTTCTGCCGCTGCCCTCATTCAGGTAGACTTCCTGCAGACGGGCATAACGGCTCATATCCTGGCTCTCCGCTTTCAGTTTAACCTCTCCGCGAATGCCCTGAGGTTTCACGATTTCTCCGATCAACAGATATTCCTTGTCCAATGCTGTTCCCCTTTAGCAACAATGCCGCGCAAAAACTGCGCGGCATCCTTGTTTCCTTGTTGGTTATGCGAAAATCTCAAGTATTGATTTCCACATAAACGGGTTTTTCTTCTCGTGCCGTAGCAGCCTTGACAACCGTTCGGATTGCCTTGGCAATTCTGCCCTGCTTGCCGATCACCTTACCCGCATCGTCAGGTCCCACTTCCAGTTCGATCACCACGGAAGATTCATCCTCCACAGTACGCACCTGGACCTGGTCCGGATTATCCACAAGTGTTTTTGCAATATATCGAACCAGTTCTTCCATTATCTATGATCCGCCTTTCCAGTCCGGAACGGGGATCAGCCGATAGCACCAGTCTTTTTCAGAAGACCGCGAACCGTATCCGTCGGCTGAGCACCATTCTTAATCCACTTCTGGGCTTTCTCGTTGTCGATCTTCAGCTCAACGGGGTTGGCGACAGGATTGTAGTAGCCAATCTCATCAATGAATCTGCCGTCGCGGCTGGCGCGCTCATCAGCAACAACAATGCGATAGAAGGGTTTCTTTTTCATACCCATTCTCTTCATGCGAATCTTAACCATGTTTTGTTTTCCTCCTTGCGAATTTTCGCCGATTCTTAATCTATATGCCTCAATCAAATTGATTGTGGTTATCTTCTTCCGGGGAACCCGAATTTCTTTCTTCCCCTGGCCTGGTTGAGCAGCGTTTTGATCTGCTTCTTGGAAGCCTCAAACTGCTTGATCAGCTGATTGACATCCTGTACCGTCGTTCCACTGCCGGCGGCGATTCTTCTCCTGCGGCTGGCATTGAGAATTTCCGGATAGCGTCTTTCACTGGGCGTCATGGAACGGATGATGGCTTCCGGTTTGTTGAGAGCATCTTCCGGAATCTCCAGATCGTCAATTCCCTGCATTGCGCTCATGCCCGGCAGCATTTTGAGAATTCCGGAGAGCGGCCCCATTTTCTTGACGCGCTGCATCTGCTCCAGAAAATCATCCAGACCGAAGTCTGAAGTCTGAAGCCTGCGCAGCATGTCCTTGTCTTTTTCCGGTTCGGCGATCACCGCGACCCGTTCGGCCAGCGTGGCGATATCGCCCATGCCCAGAATCCGGGAAGCCATTCGTTCCGGATGGAACAGCTCGATGTCCCCCAGCTTCTCGCCGGTACCTGCAAATTTGATGGGCTTTCCTGTGACGGCCTTGACGCTCAGGGCCGCGCCGCCGCGGGTATCGCCATCCAGCTTGGTCAGGATCACGCCGGTGATTTCCAGCTTCTGGTTGAAGGCTTCGGCAACATTC
The DNA here is from genome assembly GCA_902772995.1 of uncultured Eubacteriales bacterium. GTDB lineage: Bacteria > Bacillota > Clostridia > Christensenellales > Aristaeellaceae > Ventricola. Next base: position 6,734 of record CACYCQ010000245.1, on the reverse strand, counting down.
ACCGCATCCTGACCGGTCATGGCGTCGATGGTCAGAAGGATTTCCGAGGGATGAACCTTCTGGCAGATCTGGGCCAGCTCTGTCATCAGCGCTTCATCCACATGCAGGCGTCCTGCAGTATCCAGGATCACGACATCATGCTGATGACTTCTGGCATATTCAACCGCTTCCTGCGCGGTGATCACAGGGTTCTGGGTCCCCTTCTCAAAAACGGGCACCGCAACCTGTCCCGCCACCACCTGCAGCTGCTTGATGGCCGCCGGACGGTAGATATCACAGCCCACGAGCAGGGGGCGTTTGCCGTCCTTCTTCAAATAGTTGGCCAGTTTGGCGGCCATGGTCGTTTTACCGGCACCCTGCAGACCACACAGCATGAATACCGAGATGGGAGAAGAACTGTAAATCAGCCTGGCGTTGGTACCGCCCATCAGCTGAGTCAGTTCCTCATAAACAATCTTTAAAACCTGATCTGAAACATTGACTCCCTGCAGCGCGTTCTGACCCACACACCGCTCCGTGGTCTTCTTGATGAAATCCTTGACCACCTTGTAGTTGACATCAGCCTCCAGAAGTGCCATCCGCACTTCCCGCATGACCAGCTTGACGTCTTCTTCAGACAGCGTTCCTTTTCCCCTCAGCTTGCCGAGAGCATTCTGAAGCCGCTGCGTAAGTCCCTCAAAGGCCATTAATCTTTCTCCTCTTCAGCCAGTATCTCTTCGAGTATCTCCTTGACCCTGATTTCCCTTGAAGTCATTGGTTCCTGCAGTATATCAAGACCTTCACCGATCAGTCCTGTGATTTTCCTGTATTTTTCGGAAAGCCGCAGCTTTCCTTCGTAATCCGCAAGCCTGTTCTGTGCCGTATGCAGACAGTCGGAAACGCCCTGTCTGGAGATCTGCATCCGTTCAGCGATCTCGGAAAGCGACAGATCTTCCTCGCACCACATCGCCAGTATCCTCTGCTGCCGCTCCGTCAATAAGGGCCGATAAAACAGAAACAGTATGCCGGTCTCGACTTGTTCTCTCAAATCAGTTCCCCCGTAAAGTACAGTTCCTTGACAGCAGGAGCGATTATATCGGGGTTCTCCTTGTCTGTCAAGTATTTTTCCTTTCCCTCTTCTGAACTGTCCCCGTCAAATTCATCGCAGCATCCGGTGACATCAGCGCCAGTACCCGTTTTCCCATTCTCTTTTTCGGATCACACTCAGCTCCGTCACGGTCCTGCCCTTTGGGCAAAGCCCTGATGCAGGAACTGCACCTGCGGTTATCCCAGTCCCTTTGCCAGGGTGTAGACCACCACCAGAATTCCCAGTGCAATTCTGTACCAGCCGAAGATTTCAAAATTCTGCCTCTTGACATAGGCCATCAGCGTGCGGATGACCATCACGGAGACCACAAAGGCGGTCACACATCCGGACAGAAGGATCAGCATCTCCTGTCCGGTCATTCTGAAGCCGTATTTCATCATTCTGAGCAGGCTGGCGCCAAACATCGTGGGAACCGCCATGAAAAAGCTGAACTCCGCAGCGCAGGCCCTGGAACATCCCAGCAGAATTCCTCCCAGAATTGTGGCACCTGAACGGCTGGTACCGGGAATCAGGGCCAGGATCTGGAACAGGCCGAAGTACAACGCCGTACGCAGATCGATCTCCGATACGCGGTTTATCACGGGGCGCTTTCCACGGATGACGTGACGCTCCGCCACAATGAACAGCACACCATAGACGATCAGCATGGCCGCCACAATGAGCGGCGTTTGGAGCGTCGCCTCAAGCAAGTTGTCCAGAGGAAGGCCGATCAGGGCGCTGGGCAGGACGGCGACAAGAATGACCATCCACATGCGCATGGTTCTTGTCTTGATCCATCCTCTCTGGCTGAGGGGAGAACGAAAAGGCCACAGTCTTGGAAAATACAGAACCAGGACTGCCAAAATGGCGCCAAACTGGATGACCACTTCAAACATGCTCATGAATTGCGTGGACATATTCAGCTTGAGGAATTCATCAAGCAGGATCAGGTGACCTGTAGAACTGATGGGCAGCCATTCCGTGATTCCTTCAATTATCCCAAACAGGATCGCCTTTAATGTTTCGATCAGCATTTTCCTCTTCTCCAGTCACTCAGAATTCAAATTCATCCGGCTGACGTACCGTTCCCTTCAGAATTCCCGACTGCCATTGTTCCACGGCTTCCTTTTCATCTTCCTCACGCAGCACCGTGTCCGCCATGATCCGGTTCATCAACTGAATGACCGGTGCCAGTGTCAGCAATCCCCCGGAGATGACGCTGATCAGCTTGCTGCTGGTAAACGCCTCCCACTGCTTGTGCGCATCGACGCTGGAAAAACCAAAGTACTTCATGCGGTACAAAAGGCGAAGGGATTCCGGAACCGTTTCAGGGACCTTCATTTTTTTATAAAGCTCCCCCGCCATCCGGAAATCCCGGTTCAATGCGGGCTCCGAGAATACCTTCTCCACCTCACTGCCGGTATTCAGGATAACCTCCCTCAGCGCATCCATCCTCTTTTTATCCGTGGTATAGCTTCCGCAGCCGATCTCAATCCAGTCTGTGCCAAACCCCCAATAAATGTGAAACCCTTCACTCCGGCGTTCTCCCGGATATCGCCATCCCATCCAGGTATGATCCCGGAAAGGAGATTTATCCTTGGTAAAACGCGTATCCCTGCGCAGACGGGCCACAGCGCTCACAGGGCGGGTATCCAGTTTGTCATCAATGGTACGGATCACCGGAGCCAGTTCTGTACACAGCGCATACATGGGAAGTCGGATCAGGGTCTCGTACTCCTCCTTGTGATCCTGATAGTACTGTTCATAATTGTTCACCTGGATTCCCCTCAGGAAATCCAGTGCCTTCTCCGAAAACCCTGTAAATCGACCGTAATTCATTTCTCCTCCCCGTAAAAAAGGAGCTGCCGTTAACCGACAGCTCCTGTCTTTCATTTACACGAACAGGTCATCGTCCGAACCAATATCGATGTCATCGAAGACGCCCTCGTTCTCTGTCCTGGAATTGTTCTCTGGAGCCGTTTCCTTGCCCTTCATAGGGATCTGCATCCGCTTGGTCTTCTCCATTTCTTCCATCTTTTCAGTTGTGGCCCGACTAAAGACCTTTGTCTGGGAATTGTCCGGAACCTTCTTTTCAGGATACTCCGGACGGCTGTCCAGAGGTTCAACTTTCAGCGTCTTTCCTTCGGGAACGGGTCTTTCTGCCCTCGTCGTTCTCCTTTTGGGCGGTTCCTCCGCCGATTCATTTGACAGGTTGCTTCCTTCAACCGGCTTTTTGCGTTCCGCATTCGGATTCTGCTGCCGGGCACTGTTTTTCTTCCTTGTCTTGGGCAAGGTTTCATTCTCTCCCAGTTCCTGTCCCTTGACGACAGGCTCACGGGACTTCTTTCCCGGTTTCTTCGTCTTTCTTCTGCCTGTGGAATCCCGCATGTCAGGAGTCAGTTCAAAACTGTCCACCTCTCTCTTGGCCTGCCAGGCAGCCCTGCGTCTGGAAATAATCACCAGCACCACAGCCAGAATGATCAGCGCAACGATGACGCCCACAATAGAGTAGAACACCACCGGACTGACATTTGTAGTCAGCCGTTCCCACAGCGAAGGCACCGGAGTGGGCGTAGGCACGGGAGACGGGGTGGGCGGGACCGCAGTAGGTGCAGGGGTAAAGGTAGGTACCGGAGTCGGCGCCACATAGGTCAGCTGAAGAATGTTGGAAGTATATCTGCGTTCATTTCCCTGTGCATCCTTGCCAACCACCGTAAACTGAATCTGTCCCGCAATACTGGTTTCAATATCAAAGACGACGGTCCTTGTTTCCCTGCTGGGCAGAGAACGGATGGTGGCCACCGTGGTCCCCGCTTCCTGGACAGACAGGTTTGTGGCATCCGTATCACCGGTATTGGCCACTTCCACTGCGCAGCGGACCACAGCCGGTTCAGAATGGATCACGCTGGTCTCCGCAGCTGCGCGGACATTCAGTAAAAGTGCCGTAGACATATCCTGGATATTGAATCCCAGCTCGGGAGAGCTCACCGTCACCGGGTCACCATTGGAATCCATGCCGTTGACAATGACGGAGATCGCCGAAGAATTGCCCGGGACCCAGTCGATGGTCTTTTCATAGGAAGCCCCAGGCGCAAGTTCAACACCCGTATCCACATTCGTTCCGTCTGAAAGTGCCACCGCCAGGTTGTTGTAAGAGACATCTCCCGTGTTTTTCATTGTTGTGGTCACGGTGACGGTCTCACTTGGATAGATGTTGTCCGTACGGTCCGCCTTGATGCCAATCTCCAGGCCATCCTTCGCAGGAATCAGGGTCCGTCTTGCCAGGTCCCCCACAGACATCACCCTGTCGGCGCCCAGCGCCTGATAGGTGATGGAAGGCTCGCTGATCAGTTCGGCAGTCCCCATCACGATGGTATCCTCAAGCGTCACACGCTCGCCCACCGCCAGGACGTCCTGTACCAGCTGGGTTGCGGAAATTCCTGTATTCTCTATCTGGATGTTCCTCAGTTCGATATTTCCGGTGTTGGCCAGCGTGTAGCTGATGATCATCTGCTGTCCTGCCCTGGCAGTCGCAGGAGAGATCACATAGTTGGCCGTCAGCTGAGGTGCAGCATCCTCCTTCTGTATCAGCACCGGAATGGATTTGAGGCTTGCCTCGGTATTGGGATCGTCACTGATACGATAGCGGATAAAGAAGGTGATCTTTCCTTTGGTAATCTCATCATTGGTGACGTGCCAGTTGCCCGTATAGGTCACGCTCTGATCCGCAGCCAGTCCGTTATACTTTTCAACGGGATTTCCCGCAGGGTCAAACAGCGTGATCTCCTGTCTGATATCCTGCTGAGAGCTGTTGTAGATCTTGATGGTGATCGAAACATCCTGTTCGGCAATGATCGACTGCGGTTCACTCAGGGAAGATACACGGATGGGGTCTGCCCCCTCTGCCATACTTCCCGGGACGCACAGCAGCAGCATCAGCAGCAGCCATACCACAGCCCATATGCCGCCCATCCGTTTTCTCGTCATACCTTTTCAGGGCTTACAAAAGCCCCTCCTCCCTTCTGCGGAAAATGGCGTTTTGCCATACCGTCATCAGATCATATTTTGTATCATTATAATATGTAATGTCAAGTCATACCTGATTGTGTTCAGCGAAACATGGTGCTCTCACGGCGGGGTCCGTTGGACACGATCCTGATGGGGCAATTGATCTGCTCTTCGATGAAGCGGACGTATGCTTTTGCATTTTCAGGAAGATCTTCAAAACTGGTAATCTCCCGAATATCCGTCTTCCATCCGGGAAGTGTCGTATAGACCGGGGTACACTTTTCCAGGACGGGGGTCACAGGGAACCGGTCGATCTTTTTGCCGTCATGCTCATACTGAATGCACACCGGAATCTCATCCAGATAGCTGAGCACATCCAGATTGGTCATCGCCACCTGGGTGGCACCCTGCATTTCGCAGCCATACCTGGTGGCCACGCAGTCAAACCAGCCTACCCGACGGGGACGGCCGGTCTTGGCGCCATACTCGCCATGGTCTCCGCCCCTGCGGCGCAGTTCCTCGGCTTCGTCCCCGAAAAGTTCCGTGGTAAAGGGACCTGCACCGACGCAGGAGGAATATGCCTTCGTAACTGCAATAATCTCTTTGATGGACCATACGGGAATACCGGCCCCAACCGGCGCATAGCCTGCCAGAGGGGAAGAGGATGTCACCATCGGATAGATGCCATGATCCGGATCCCTGAGGGTTCCCAGCTGGCCTTCCAGAAGAATATTCCTGTCTTCTTTCACCGCCTGGAGCAGATACGCGTTGGTGTCCGCCACATACGGACGGATTTTCTCCGCCAGTTCCCGCAGATGTGCAATCAGCGCCTGAGGATCCACAGGGTCCTTGTGATACAGCCCCGTAAAGAGCGCATTCTTGATATCCAGCGCATGCAGGACCTTTTCCTCCAGTATCCGGGGATCATACAGCTGACACACCTGAATGCCGATCTTCTGAAATTTATCCCCGTAGAAAGGTGCGATGCCGGATTTGGTGGAGCCGAAGGAATTCTTTCCAAGCCGCTCTTCTTCGTAACAGTCCATCTGGATATGGTAGGGCATCAGCACCTGAGCACGCTCTGAAATCATGATTCTGGGCGCCGGCACGCCAAGTGCAAGCACCTCATCCAGTTCATGAAGAAACGCCTCGATATCAAAGGCAACTCCGGGGCCCAGCACATTGACGACTCTGGGATTGCAGATCCCGCTGGGAAGCAGGTGAAGCGCAAACCTGCCATATTCGTTGATTATCGTGTGACCTGCATTGGCACCACCCTGAAAACGGACAACAATATCTGCATCCACAGCTAGAAGATCGGTGATTTTTCCCTTTCCCTCATCGCCCCAGTTCGAGCCAACAATACAGCGAACCATCTGTTATTTCCTTCCTTCCAGGCAAAAAAACCTTCAATAATAATGCAATTCTGAAGGTTATCTTATCCCATCCCCTTTATCGTGTCAAGGCAATGAAATAAATCACATCTGACGGTTTGGACATCCGGGATATCACCTTCCATTCACAGGAAACCCGAAGATGAAACCGGGCGTTCGCAAAAAGAAGACGAAAAAACAACCCCTGCATTTCTGCAGGGGTTTGTGTGGGATCCGGCAACGTCCTACTCTCCCGGGCCGTCTCCAGCCAAGTACCATCGGCGCTG
>CACYCQ010000244.1:0-16764 GCA_902772995.1 uncultured Eubacteriales bacterium | reverse complement strand
GTACCGGAACAGGGGGGAAACGGGCGGGGGAGGCCGGCAGCTGCCGAAAGGTCAATGACGGGAAAGGGTTCATTTGCCGGACTCTGCGGTGACGTGTCCCAAAGAGAACAGGGTGAAACAGGGGAATGTCACGGGTCAGACGGGACGAACTGCTGAAAAAGAGCAAATATAAAGGCTCTGCCTTTCGGCAAAGCCTTTATGCGGGATGCTGTCATCCGTGGAGGATGAAGGGAGGATTATTTGCTGATTCCGAGGACGCTCACGTCGGACTGCTTGCCTGCGAAGAGTCCCATGGGCTCCACATGCACGCCGGCAACGGTGACCAGTTTGGTGCCGTTCTGGGCATTGAAGTCATCCTGATAGGGCTGATGGGCGAAGAAGTTGGCGTAGGCGTCGCCGTCATTGACCATGGTATTGGGGGTGACATAGTCATCCACCACGATGATCTCCAGGGTGATGCCTTTCTCGGCGAGCACCTTCTTGGCTTCCTCCAGCACATAGCTGTGAGGATCCAGGGTGCAGACGACCTTCACGGTCTTGCCCTTGAGGGCATCATAGTCCACGGTGGGATCGTAACCGTCGGTGGGGTTTTCCACAACGGAAACGGCCTTGTCATACGTCTTGAAGAAGTCAACGACCTTCTGGCTGAGCACGGCGGCGGCCAGTGCCTTGGTCAGATCCGCATCCTTGTCCGCTTCGTTGACGCTGACCACATTGACATAGGGGGAGGCGGCGTTTTCATAGATCAGGGCATCGGGCAGCTGTGCAGCAAGGGCATAGTTGCCGTTGACCAGACCGAAGTCCACGTCAGCCAGGACGTTGGGAACCATGGCGGCTTCCACTTCCTCGAAGGTGATGCCCAGGGGGTTCTCCTCGATATCGGCGACGGTAGCGGTGATGCCGGCGCTCTCCTTGAGCTTGATCACGCCCTGGGCCTGCAGCAGCAGCAGGGCACGGCCTTCATTGGTGGCGTCATTGGGAAGGGCGATCTTGATCGCGTCAGCCAGGGCTGCGCTGAGGGAAAGGACCAGGACAAGGGCCAGAGCCAGAGAAATCAGTTTCTTCATGTGGAAAAATCTCCTTTCAGATATTCAGGTTCCTATTCAGTATCCGGTTGCCCGGTTTCTGACTTTGCCAGGAGACAGGCTCGTCTGCCGCCCTGGCGGGAGGGGACCGTCTCCAAAGTCGATGGGTGAATTATAGGACAGGGCCGGAGGAGAAGCAAATATGAAAAAGATATGGTTGGCCATAGCCTCCGTCTATAACGCCCCTCGTGCAGGGATTTGCACAATGGATGAAAGCATGTTATAATCCCGGCCGATTGTGAAGCTGAAAAAATGCAGGACTGTCAGATGATTTCGCTTTTCGGGGAGTGCCCTTCCAGGCAGTAGCGCTTGATGGCTTCAAAGGTTTCCGGGCTGAGATCGTGTTCCACCTTGCAGGCATCCTCCTGGGCGGTTTCCTTGGAGACGCCCAGACTTTCAAACATCTGGGTCAGGAGGACGTGGCGCTCATAGATGGAGATGGCGATCTCCCGGCCCTTTGCAGTCAGACGGATATGATTGTGCTCGTCAACTGTGACCAGATCCTGATCCTTCATCTGGCGCAGCACGATTGAGACGGTGGGCCGGGAATAGTTCAGGTGGTTGCAGATGTCCACGGCGTGAACCTCGGGTTTGGCCAGGGACAGGATATGGATGGTTTCCAGATAGTTTTCAACGGCTTCCGTGACAGCCATTCGATCACCTCCGTTTGCCGATTTAGTACATTCTAACATTTTTTCAGAAGAGCAACAACCGCTATTTTGCCATCGCTGCCGGGAACCCCGGCGGGGATGATGTGCCTGAGGGCAGAAAGGAAACAACATGGACAACAAGAATTACGAAGAGGTTGAGGATATCGTGGAATTCACCAATGAAGAGGGAGACACCATGAACCTCCGGCTGCTGGATTATTTCTACTATAATGGAGAGGAATACGCCTTCTTTGTGGATGCCGAAAACACTGAGGACGAAGAGGGAGATCTGTTCATCATGCATGTCAACTCCTTCACCGACGAGAACGGCGAGGAGATGGAGGAGTTTGAGTCCCCCGATGATGAACTGCTGCCGGCCCTCATCGAGGCGGCCAAGACCAAGTTTGACATCGTGGACCTGGATGAGGAGTGACGGAGGTCGTCCGTGAATGACCTGCTGAGGACCAAGCTGGCCAGTCTGCCTACCTGCCCCGGATGCTATATCATGAAGTGTCAGGGGGAAATCATCTATGTGGGCAAGGCGGTCAATCTCAAAAACCGGGTCAGCCAGTACTTCCACGCCTCCAGGTCCCACACCGTCAAGGTGCGGGCCATGGTGGCCAGAATAGATGATTTTGACATCGTGCTGTGCGACACCAACCTGGAGGCGCTGATTCTGGAGTGCAACCTGATCAAGCGCCACAGGCCCCAGTACAACATTCTTCTCAAGGATGACAAGCACTATCCCTATCTGCGCATCAATGTGCAGGATCCCTTTCCCCGCATCGAGATCGTGCGCCGCGTGGAACGGGACGGAGCGCGCTACTTTGGCCCGTACATGGGAACCACGGGGGTGCGCTCCGTACTGGAGGTGCTGCGCCAGATTTTTCCCCTGCGCACCTGCCAGAAGGAGATCCGTCCGGACGGGGGGCAACGGCCCTGCCTGCACCATCAGGTGGGGGAGTGCGGGGCTCCCTGTGCCGGACTCATCTCCCGTGAGGAATATGGGGAGATCGTCGGGGAAACCCTGGATTTCCTGAGCGGCAGAAGCGGACAGGTTCTCAGCCGCCTGACGGATCAGATGAACGAGGCTGCCCGGGGAATGCACTACGAACAGGCGGCCCGCATCCGGGACCGCATCCGGGATGCCCAGAAGCTGTTTGAACAGCAGAAGGCCTTCAATGTCCGGGGCGGAGAGAGGGACATCCTGGCGGTGGTGACGGATGAACTGGATGCCATGGTCTGCGTGGTGTTTGTACGCGGCGGTGCCATGATCGGAGCGGAGAACTATCCCCTGGAGGGCGCAGGAGATCAGTCTCACGGGGAAATCCTCTCCCAGTTCCTGATTCAGTACTACGATGAGGGACGTGTCCCGCCCTCCGAAATTCTGTGCGAGGAGCTGCCGGAGGGACTGGAAGACCTGTCCCAGGCGCTCTGCGGGCGTGCCGGGCGCACGGTGCGGATTCTGGAACCCCAGCGGGGACAGAAGCACCAGCTGGTGGAAATGGCCGTGAAGAATGCCCGGGATGCGCTGGAAAAGCGCAATGCCGGCCTGGCCCGGGAACGGGAGCGGACCATCGGGGCCTGTGAGGCTCTGGGCCGGGCGATCGGAATGGACCATGTTCCCCGGCGCATCGAGGGATATGACATTTCCAACACTCAGGGCCAGCTCTCCGTGGCCAGCATGGTGGTGGCCATCGACGGGGTAGCGGCCCGCAAGGAATACCGGCGTTTCAGAATCAAGACCGTTGAGGGCGCCAACGATTTCGCTTCCATGAATGAGGTGCTGTCAAGGCGGCTGAACCGGGCAACGCAGGAAAGGGAGGCGCTGCAGCAGGCGGGAACCTTCCCGCCGGAAGGCGGGCTGACGGGGTTTGCGGATCTGCCGGACCTCATCGTCATCGACGGCGGTCCCCAGCAGCTGCGCTTTGCCCGGGAGGGCATGCACGCTCTGGGGTATGACATTCCCATCTGCGGCCTGGCCAAGCGGCTGGATGAGATTTTCCTGCCGGATCAGGAGGAGAGCATCCTTCTTGACCGCAAGTCCCCGGCCCTGCATCTGATCCAGCGGGTCCGGGACGAATCCCACCGCTTTGGCATTACCTATCACAGATCCCTTCGCCAGAAGGCCTCGGTCCATTCCAGCCTGGAGGACATTGCGGGCATTGGCCCGGCACGACGGCGCGCGCTTCTGGCCTTCTTTAAATCCATCAGGAATATTTCCGAAGCCTCGGTGGAGGAACTGATGCAGGTGGACGGCATCGGTGAGAGCCAGGCCGGGGAAATCTACCGGCATTACCATCCGGATCAGCCTCCGGAAACGGAGGAGGCACAGGTCTGAGAAAGGAGGAGCCATGGTCAGAAAAAACCAGTCCGTTCTTCGACTGCTGGACGTGCTGTGCGACGTGGTGCTGGTGTTCATCGCCTACCTGATCGCCATCGGGCTCCGCTTTGACGTGCTGCCCGGCAGGGTCAGCATCCCCATGAACAGCCTGCGCTTTGTGGTGATCGCGGCTGCCTATTCCTTCCTGGTGGCCGGCGGGTATGCGGTTTGCCGGGTCTACGAGACGGACCGTTACCGGGAGGCGGGCAGCAGGATGGCCAGCGTGCTGGGGGTCAACACCGTGGGGACCCTGGTGCTGATGGCCCTCCTCTATGTGTTCCGTGCGGAGCATGTGTCCCGTCTGGCCCTGCTGATGTTCTTCCTCATCTCCAGCGCGCTGGTGATCGGGAAGCATCTGGTTCAGGACGCGCTCACGCGTACCCTGCGGGCCAGGGGATACAACCTCAAGCATGTGGTGGTTGTGGGCAACGGTGCGCTGGCCAGACAGTACATTGAGGAAGTCCGCAGCAAACCGGAACTGGGCATCAGCGTGGACGGATATGTCAGTGCCGTGGAAAAGCCTGACCTGGGAAAACCCATGGGAGCCTATGAGGATCTGGAGAAGATCCTGCAGGACAAGGAGTTTGACACGCTGGTGGTTGCGCTGGAGCCCCATGAGATTGCCCATATGAAGCAGGTGCTGATGGCGGCGGAAAAGGAGGGAATCCGTCTGGAGATGATTCCCTTCTACAACGAGCTGTATCCTGCCCACCCCGTGATCGAGAGCATCGGGAAGACCAAGCTTGTGGACCTGAGGGCCACTCCCCTTGACAACGTGCTCAATGCGTTCATCAAGAGGAGTTTTGACCTGGTTGCATCCCTGGTGCTGATCGTGGTGCTCTCCCCCCTGATGCTGCTCATTGCCCTGGGGGTGAAGCTTTCCAGCCCGGGTCCTGTGCTGTTTGCGCAGGAGCGCATCGGCAGGAACAAAAAGCCCTTCAGGATGCTGAAATTCCGCAGCATGCGCCAGGAAAGCGATCCCAATGGCTGGACAACGGATGCAGACGGGCGGAAAACCTTCTTTGGAAGCCTGATCCGCAAGTTCAGCTTGGATGAACTGCCTCAGCTGTTCAATGTGGTGACGGGCAGCATGAGCCTGGTGGGACCGCGCCCCGAGATCCCCTTTTTCGTTCGCCGTTTCAAGGAAGAGATCCCTCTGTACCTGGTCCGCCAGCAGGTGCGCCCCGGCATGACCGGATGGGCACAGGTCAACGGGCTCAGAGGCGACACCTCCATTGAGGACCGGGTGGTTTACGATATCTACTATATCGAGAACTGGAGCTTCGCCATGGATATCCGCATCCTTGTGCGGACGCTGCTTGGGGGAATGGTGAACAACGAGGTGGTTTCCGGAGCTGCCGGCAGGAAAAGGAATCCGGACTGAACTGTGCGGGTGGAAAAGACGATTTGGGCTTTGACATTGCCTGTTTCAAGCGGTAAAATTATGGCAATTCAATAACGATTCAAAACGGCTGCAGAGGTTTTGCGCGAGGTCGGTGTTTCCCGCTGTACGGGAAAGCGCTGACAGGATTCGACCGATCATCTGAAAGAGGAGAAGATACCATGAAGAAAAGAATTCTTTCCATGCTCATCTGCCTGGTGCTGCTGTGTGCCACGACAGTTCCTGCTCTGGTGGTTGCGGAAATACATATCTACCACGCAGACGGATCGGTCACCACCTATGAGAAAACACAGAGGCAAAACAAAAAGAAGAAAAGGAAGTCGACACGGTCGTCGCGGTCCAACTGGGTGCAGACGCCGTATTATCCGGGCGCCTATCCCGGAACTGTGTACTACAATGAGCCGGTGTATGATCCTTACGGATATACGGAGATTCCTTACGCATATTCACAGATCCCCTATGCGTATCCGCAGGTCCCCTATAACGCTGCTCAGGCTCAGTATGAAGCCAGCATTCCGTATCTGTACCCTTCTGCAAACGCGCCGGCAAACGGGGGAACCGCGGTTGCGCCGAATTACGGCCAGCCGGCGACTCAGCCGAACTATGGCCAGCCGGCGACCCAGCCGAACTACGGCCAGCCGGCGGCTCAGCCGAACTACGGCCAGCCGGCGACCCAGCCGAACTATGGCCAGCCGGCGACCCAGCCGAATTACGGTCAGCCGGCGACCCAGCCGAACTATGGCCAGTCGGCGACCCAGCCGAACTATGGCCAGCCGGTGACGCAGCCTGCCGCTCAGTCCGGAAACGGCCTGCAGCCTGCCAGCCAGCCGGCAACGCAGCCTGCCACCCGGCCGAATAACAGCCAGCCGGTGACGCAGCCTGCCGCTCAGTCCGGAAACGGCCTGCAGCCTGCCAGTCAGCCGGCAACGCAGCCTGCCGCCCAGCCGGCCGGAGGCCAGCAGAGGACCACGGCCACGGGAGTTCCCCGCATCGGACCGCAGTCGGATCCCGCCGGCGGAACAGATCAGGGCTTTATTTCCAACAATGTCTACGGCGCCCAGCCTCTGGATTATACGGGCAACAGCTTTGTATACGTGAAAACCAACAGCGGCGGACCGCTGAACGTGCGTACGCGTCCCAACCCGGATGCCACCGTCCTGGGGCAGCTCCGTAACAACGACAAGGTGGAAATCCTGGAATACATCGTGGATGGAACCTGGGCCGCAATCATGTACAAGGGCATGACCAGCTATGTACCCTCCAGATATCTGGTCAGTGAAGAGGTCAACAGGGATGCTCCGGTGTCTCCGTCCCAGGAAAATGCGACGGTTCCGGATCTGTACCCCGCAGGACAGGCGCCTTCCGGGAACAAGCCGGGCGTGCAGTCCCAGGGCGCACCGGCGGGGAACGCGGCCTCCGGGAATTCGGCATCTCAGTTTGCCCGTACGGACCGCTATCTGGTCACCACGCATCCTTCCCGTGTGGGCGGCTGGGTGGAACTGCGCTGGGAGCCCAGCACCAAAGGACAGGTCATCCGGTACTGCTTTGAGGGAGAAACCATGGAAGTCATCGGCCAGAATGACACCTGGCTGCAGGTGATGGATCCCAACGGCGGATATGTGGGATATCTGCTGCGGACAGAGGCCTACTGATCTTCAGAGGCCCGACTTTGGGAGACTCCCGGTTTGACAAGTCCGGGGAATCCCGATATAATTCCGCCATATCAACCGCTCGTTGACGAAGAGGAGTAGGCAGGACGGACTGACAGAGAGAGTGCCGGGTGTTGAGAGGCACTTCAGAATCCGGAGCGCTGAAGGTCGCTTCTGAGGGCGGACGGGTGTCGCCCGATACAGCGCAAGAGACATCCTTCGGGATGTGAATAAAGGTGGTACCGCGCATTCCTGCGTCCTTTTGCAGGAATGCGCGTTTTTTTACCAGAAGAAGAAAGGGAGAAAGCACATGGACCAGTTTGAAATGGAGAAGACGTACAATCCCCGGGAGATCGAGGACCGTCTTTACAGGGAATGGGAGGAAAGCGGTGCATTCACCGCTCATATTGAAGAGGGCAAAAAGCCATTCACCATCGTGATGCCGCCGCCCAATATCACCGGACAGCTGCATATGGGCCACGCCATGGACGGCGTCATGCAGGACAGCCTGACCCGGTATCACCGGATGAAGGGGGATCCCACCCTCTGGCTGCCGGGCACGGACCATGCCTCCATCGCCACCGAGGTGAAGATCGTCAACAAGATGGCCGAGGAAGGCCTGACCAAGAAGGATGTGGGGCGTGAAGGCTTCCTTGAGCGCGCCTGGGCATGGAAGAAGGAATATGGCGGACGCATTGTGCAGCAGACCCGGAAGATGGGCAACAGCTGCGACTGGAGTCGCGAACGTTTCACCATGGACGAGGGCTGCAGCGAAGCGGTGACGGAGGTGTTCAACCGTCTCTACGAGAAGGGCCTGATCTACCGCGGCAACCGCATGATCAACTGGTGCCCCTGCTGCCGGACCTCCATCTCGGACGCTGAGGTGGAGTATGAGACCCAGGAAGGCAAATTCTGGCACCTGCGCTATCCGGTCAAGGAGACGGGGGAATTCCTGGAACTGGCCACCACCCGTCCCGAGACCATGCTGGGCGATACCGCCGTGGCCATCAATCCGGAGGATGAACGCTACAGGCACCTTCACGGGTGTCATGTGATCCTGCCCCTCATGAACCGGGAAATCCCGATTGTCTGCGACGAGCATGCCGACATGACCAAGGGAACCGGCGTGGTGAAAATCACTCCCGCTCATGATCCCAACGACTTCGAGGTGGGACAGCGCCACCAGCTGGAGATCCTCCGGGTGTTTACCTATGACGGACGGATGACGGGCGCGAAGGAGGCACAGGAGTCGGAGGAAATCTTCCGCAGCGGAAAGGCGACGGTGAATGAACCCCATGTGCTGGACTGCGGCAAGTATGCCGGCATGACCACGCTGGAAGCCCGCAGGGAAATTCTCAGGGACCTGGAGGCGGGCGGATTCCTGGCGCAGACGGAACCCCTGTCCCATGAGGTGGGAACCTGCTACAGGTGCCATACCACTATCGAGCCCATGGTCAGCAAGCAGTGGTTCGTGAAGATGGCGCCCCTGGCGGAGCCGGCGATCGCCTGTGTCAAGGACGGACGGACCAGGTTTGTTCCGGAGCGCTTTTCCCGCAACTATCTGGTCTGGATGGAGAATATCCGCGACTGGTGCATCTCCCGCCAGCTCTGGTGGGGCCACCGGATTCCCGCGTGGTACTGCGATGACTGCGGGGAGACCGTGGTCAGCCGCACCGTCCCGGAGCGCTGCCCCCACTGCGGCGGAACGCTGCATCAGGATGAGGATGTGCTGGATACCTGGTTCTCCTCGGCACTGTGGCCCTTCTCCACGCTGGGCTGGCCGAAGGACACCCCGGACCTGCGCTATTTCTATCCGACCAGCGTGCTGGTGACGGGCTATGACATCATCTTCTTCTGGGTGGCCCGCATGATCTTCTCGGGCTGTGAGCAGATGGGACAGACGCCTTTCCATACCGTGCTCATCCATGGCCTGGTGAGGGACGCTCAGGGACGCAAGATGAGCAAGAGCCTGGGCAATGGCGTGGATCCCCTGGAGATCATTGAAAAGTATGGTGCGGATGCGCTCCGCTTCTCCCTTGTGAACGGCGTGAGCCCGGGAAATGACATGCGCTTCTCCGATGACAAGGTGGAGAGCGCCCGCAACTTTGCCAACAAGATCTGGAATGCCAGCCGGTTCGTCATCGGCAACCTGGAGGGCGCGACGTCCCTGGAGGGCAAGCAGCTGTCCACCGCGGACAAGTGGATCCTCACGCGTCTGCAGGAGGTCATCGGCGAGGTGACCGCGCATTTTGAGGAGTATGATCTGGGTCTGGCGGCGCAGAAGCTGTATGATTTCATGTGGAGCGAGTTCTGCGACTGGTATATCGAGCTGTCCAAGGTGGGTCTTGGAGGAGAGGGCAGGGAGGCGGCCCAGGCGACACTGCAGTATGTGCTCACCGCGCTGCTCAAGCTGCTGCATCCCTTCATGCCCTTCCTGACGGATGCGGTGTACCGCTATCTGCCCGGTGCCCAGGGCACCATTATGCTCAGCAGCTGGCCCCAGGTGGATGAAAGCCTGCGCTTCCCGCAGGAGAGCCAGCAGATGCAGGGCCTGATGGACGTGATTCGTGCCGTGCGCAATCTGCGTCAGGAAATGAACGTGCCGGTGGGCCGCAGGGCGCATCTGAAGATCCGCCCCTCCTCCGGACATGCCGGGGACTTTGAGGGCGCTGCAGAGATCATGCGCCGGCTGTGCTGGGCACAGGAGACGGAGATTATCGGCGAGGATGCCGACCTGTCCGGAACCGTCAGCTGCGTGGCGGCCAGCGGTGAGGTGTTCATTCCCCTGGGTGACCTGGTGGATATCGCCAAGGAGATGCAGCGCCTTGGCAAGGAGGCGGCGTCCCTGGAGGGTGAGATCACCCGCGGCGAGGCCAAGCTGGCCAACACGGGCTTTACGTCCAAGGCGCCGGCTGCCCTGGTGGAGAAGGAAAAGGAGAAGCTTGCGGTGAACCGCGAGAAGCTTGCTGCGCTCCAGAACCGGATGGCCCAGCTGAAGGACATGGGCAAGTAAGAGATGACACAATTCCATCATGTATCGGTGATGCCGGAGGAAACCATGGAGATGCTGGGCATCTCCCCCTCCGGCATCTACGTGGACGGGACGCTGGGAGGAGGGGGACATTCCCGCCTCATCCTGGAGCGTCTGGGTCCCCGGGGGCGCCTGATCGGGATCGACAGGGACCCGGAGGCCATTGAGGCGGCCACTGCGCGCCTGCAGGACCCCCGCTTTAAGGCGGTCCGGGGCAATTTTCACGATGTGGGGAAGATCCTGGATGAACTGCAGATTCCCCTGATTGACGGCATGCTGCTGGACCTCGGGGTCAGCTCCCATCAGCTGGATGCGGGGGAGCGGGGCTTTTCCTATCATCAGGATGCACCGCTGGACATGCGCATGGATCCGGACAGCCCCCTGAGCGCTGCGCAGATATGCAACACCTGGACGCCGGAGGAGATCGAACGGATCCTGCTCGATTACGGAGAAGAGCGGTGGGCGCGGCGCATTGCCCAGGTGATGGTGCAGCGACGGCCGCTTGTGACCACGGGGGACCTGGTGGCCTGCGTGGATGCGGCCATTCCCCGCGCGGTGCGGGACAAGGACAGCGGCCACAGTGCCCGCAGGACATTCCAGGCGCTTCGGATTGCCGTCAATGACGAACTGACGCCCCTGGCGGGCGTGCTGGGGGAGATCGTCTCCCGGCTGTCGCCGGGCGGACGGCTGGCGGTGATCACCTTTCATTCCCTGGAGGACCGGATCGTCAAGCAGACCCTGCGCGCCCTGGAGCATCCATGCATCTGTCCGCCCCGTGCGCCGGTGTGCGTGTGCCACCGGCAAAGCGTGGTCAGCGTCCTCAAAAACCGGAAACCCTCCATGGAGGAGATCGGTGCCAATCCCCGCTCCCGCTCTGCCATGCTGCGGGGCTGCGAGCGAACGGAGAATCCCCTGACCTTTGATGTGACAAGCGTGATGAGGTAAGCATGCCGAAACTGTATGTCGTAGCAACGCCCATCGGCAATCTGGAGGACCTGTCCCCCCGTGCCCGCAGGGTGCTGGAGGAGGTGTCCGCCATTGCGGCGGAGGATACCCGGACCACCCGGAACCTGGGGGTCAGAACGTCCTGCGTTTCCAGCCACCGGCACAATGAGGAGCACCGGTGCGGGGAGATCATCTCCCGGATGCTGGAGCAGGATGAGGACTGGGCGGTGGTCTCCGATGCCGGAACGCCGGCCATCTCCGATCCGGGCAGCTTTCTGGTGGATGCGGCCCATGAGGCGGGGGTGGAGGTCCTGGCGGTACCGGGACCGTGCGCCATGGCTGCGGCCCTGTCCGTGTCGGGCTTTGATACCCGGGAATTCGCCTTTTATGGTTTCCTGCCCCGCAAGGACGGGGATCTGAAGAAGAAGCTCAGGGAGATCGCCGCCACAGGCATCGGGGTGGCTGTGCTTTACGAGAGCCCTCATCGGGTGATCCACCTGATGCAGGCGGTGTGCGAAACCCTGCCGGGGGCCCGGGCAAGCGTCAGCTGCGATCTGACCAAGAAATTCGAAAAAACCATCCGCGGGACGGCGGAGGAAGTGCTTGCCGCCCTGCAGGACAATGAAAAAACGGAAAAAGGGGAGTATGTCATCGTCGTGGATCTGCACGGGGTCACCCTTGCGGAGGAAGCGGAGATGCCCAGACTCTCACCGGCTGCGGCGCTGCTTGCCCGCATGCTGGAGACCGGCGAGGATGCCCGCACGGCATCTGCCGCACTGCCGCTCAGCCGCAACGACCGCTACAGGGCGGTTCTCGAGGTGGACCGCTTTCTGGGAAAGGAGGAGCCGTGAAGGAGATACTCGGACAGGACGGATTCAGTCTGAACCTGGAAAAACCGCTGTCGGGAGGCAGGCCGGCCGATGTGGAGCAGCGGTCACCGGCAGGGGATGTCCCGCAGGCAAGCGTGATTCGAGGGAACGTGATGTTTTCCGATCTGATTGGCGGAGGCACCATTGCGGTGACCTGCCTGAATCCGGAGATAACGGATCTGAACCTGGCGCGGGAGGCGGAAGGCAGGGACGTGGTCGGCATTTCCCCCAGAGCGTTTGAAAACTGCCGGAAACTGAGGAGGGTTCTTCTGCCGGAAACCGTCGGGGAGATCGGGGAGATGGCCTTTGCGGGCTGCCGTTCCCTGACGGAGATCACGGTTCCCGGCAGCGTGCGGAAGATCGGAACCCTGGCCTTTGCGCGGTGCGGTCTGCAAAGGGTGACGCTGCTCCCCGGCGTGGAGGCTCTGGGTCCTTCCTGCTTTTCAAGAAACCAGGGACTGCAGCGTGTGGATATTCCGGACAGTGTACAGTCCTTTGGCGGCGGTGTCTTTTTCCTGTGCGGCAGATCTCTGGTTATCTGCTGCAGTGAGAATTCCGTGGCAGCGGCATATGCCCGGGCAAATGCCCTGACCTTCAACAGCCATGCGTGGGAACTGGAGAGTACGCTGTGCTACGAGGAGGGGGAGGACGGGCTTGTCTTTACGGGCCTGAGGGACCGCAGTGTGATCCGGGTGGACATTCCGGCGGAGATCAGCGGCGTGCCGGTGACGCAGATCCGGGAAAACGCATGCCGGGGGGAAACCGGACTTATCCAGGTAACCCTGGGCAGGAACATCCGCAGGATCGGTGCAGGGGCGTTTTCCGGCTGCAACGGGCTGTCTCTGGTCATTTTTGATGGCTGTGAACAGGTGGGCGAGCGGGCCTTTGCCGGCTGTGTGCAGCTGAGGCAGGCCCTGCTCCCCGGAGGAACGGAGCTGGTGGAGCGTCAGGCATTCTTCGGCTGCTGCAGGCTCATGTATGTGCGGCTGGGAGCGGGAACCCGGGTGGCATCCGGCGCGTTTGACGGCTGTGCCCCGGACCTTCGGGTGCTGGGCGGTATCCGGGTGTAAGCCCTGTCACAGGAAATGATGGCGCTTATTGTGATGAAATCAGGCTGACAGTGGATCGGGATGCGGTCGAATGCGGTCCGGATATCCGGAGAAGCGCATTTTGCGGCTGGAAAGGAAGACAAGAAGTGGAGACAGGATTTGACAGCAACAAATACATAGAACTTCAGTCCCGGCGCATCAGGGAAAGAATCGATACCTTCGGCGGCAAACTGTACATGGAATTTGGCGGCAAGCTTTTTGACGACTATCACGCTTCCCGCGTGCTGCCTGGTTTCCTGCCGGACAACAAGATCCGCCTGCTCATGGAGCTGAGGGAAGAAGCGGAGATCGTCATCTGCATCAATGCGGGAGATATTGAAAAGAACAAACGCAGGGGGGACCTGGGGATCACCTACGAGGCTGACGTGCTTCGCCTGGTGGACGTCTTCAGAGAGTACGGGCTGACGGTGGAGAGCATCTGCATTACGCAGTTCTCCGACCAGCCCAGTGCAGCAGCCTTCGAGCGGAGAATGAAGGGAATGGGCCTTCGGGTATACCGGCATTATCCCATTGCCAACTATCCGGCGGATGTGAGGACCATCGTCAGCGAAGAAGGGTACGGCCGAAATGAGTACATCCGGACCAGCGCGAAGCTGGTGGTGGTGACGGCTCCCGGCCCCGGGAGCGGAAAGATGGCCACCTGTCTGTCCCAGCTGTACCATGAAAACAAGCGGGGCGTGCAGGCGGGCTATGCAAAGTTTGAGACATTCCCGGTCTGGAACCTGCCTCTCAAGCATCCGGTGAACCTGGCCTATGAGGCGGCGACGGCAGATCTGAGCGATGTGAACATGCTGGATCCGTTCCACATGGAGGCTTATGGAGAACTGGCGGTCAATTACAACCGCGACATCGATATCTTCCCGGTACTGAGGGCGACCTTTGAGCGGATCTATGGGAACTGTCCCTACAAGAGTCCCACGGACATGGGCGTCAATATGGTGGGATTTGCCATTACGGATGATGAGGTCTGCAGGAAAGCGTCCTGCCAGGAAGTGATCCGGCGCTATCTCAAAGCCCGTGAACTGAAAAAGAAAGGCATGGCGGGAGACAGCGAGATCAGCAAGATCGTCATGCTGATGCAGCAGCTGGGTGTGGAACCGGAGGACCGTCCGGTGGTTCCGGCGGCGAGAAGAACCCAGGAGCGGACCGGAGGACCTGCTGCCGCCATCCAGTTGAAGGACGGCCGCATTGTGACCGGCCGGACGACGGATCTTTTTGGCCCATGTTCCGCGGTCCTTCTCAACGCCCTGAAGGCGCTGGCGGATATCCCGGATGAAATCAAGCTGATTTCGCCGGAGGTCATCGTGACCATGCAGGAACTCAAAATCGGGTATATGCACAGCCGCAATCCCCGGCTGCATACGGATGAGATGCTGATTGCCCTGGCCATCAGCGCAGCGGGAGATGCCTATGCCATGCGTGCCATGAAGAAGCTCAACGAGCTGGACGGCTGTGATGTCCATACCACGGTGATGCTGGCATCCGTGGATGACGGTGTGTTCCTGCGCCTGCATATGAACCTGACCTGTGACCCGGTTTACGAAAAGAACAATCTGTATCACAAATAGGAAACGGTCCCCGGGAAAAGAGGATGAAAAGATGGGATACATTGCCGGTATCGGTGGTGCCAACGTCGACATCAACGGACGGTGTGACAAACCGCTGATCATGAATGATTCAAATCCGGGAGAGCTGAAGGCTTCCCTGGGCGGCGTTTGCCGGAACATCTGTGAGAATCTGGCAAGACTGGGAGAAAGCGTGAAACTGGTCTCCGTGGTCGGCAACGACATCAACGGACGGAACATTCTGGAGGGAAGCCGGGAGGCAGGCATTGATACCCGTCATGTCCTGATGCTGGAGGGGGAAACGTCCAGCTCCTATATCTCCGTTTCGGATTCCAGCGGAAACATGGTGCTGGCCATGAGCGACATGCGCATCATCAAACACCTGAATGAGGAACTGGTGAACCGCAGCATGGATGTGCTCTGCGGCGCGGACCTTGTGGTGTGCGACGGAAACCTGTCCAGACGGGCGGTGGAGCGGCTGGTGCAGGTATGCCGCCGGCCCCTGTATCTGGATCCGGTATCCACCACATGGGCCAGGGAGCTCAAACCCTACATCGGATATTTTGATACGGTCAAACCGAACCGGATGGAACTGGAGGAGCTGACAGGGTGTCCCTGTGATACCCGGGAAAACATTGAGCTGGCCTGCGATATCCTGCGGGGCAAAGGGGTCCGGCAGGTGTACGTTTCCCTGGGAGAAGAGGGGATGCTGCTGCGGGGACTTCATGGAACGGTCCGCATGACCTCCCGGCAGGTGAAGCCGGTGAATGTGACCGGGGCCGGGGATGCCTCCATGGCGGGGATCATCTACGCGGCCAGGCACGGAATGAGTCCGGAGGAGAGCGTATCCTTTTCCATGGCCTGCGGGATTGCAGCGCTGATGAGCGAGGAGACCATTCATCCAGACATCGGACTTGAAATGATTGAAAAAATCAGGAAGGAGTACATCCTATGAGCAAGTATGAACTGAAGAACCTCCTGGATATCGCGCCGGAAGTTCAGGAAGCGGTGCGGGAAGGACGCCCGGTCGTGGCCCTGGAAAGCACGATTTTGAGCCATGGCATGCCCTTTCCCCAGAATCTGGAGTTTGCCGGCGGCGTGGAGAAGATCATTCGCGAGGAAGGCGCTGTACCGGCCACCATGGCGATCATCGACGGACGGCTGAAAGTGGGACTGGACGAAGCCGGCCTGCAGCGCATGTGCGAGGCCCGGGGAGTCCTGAAGGTCAGCCGCAGGGATCTGCCCGTTGTCGTGGCCATGAAGAAGACCGGAGCCACCACTGTGGCCACCACCATGATTCTGGCGGACATGGCCGGTATCCGGGTGTTTGCCACGGGCGGGATCGGGGGTGTACACCGCAATGGCGAGAACACCATGGATATCAGCGCGGATCTTCAGGAACTGGCGCATACGCCGGTGGCGGTGG
The DNA here is from genome assembly GCA_902772995.1 of uncultured Eubacteriales bacterium. Classification (GTDB taxonomy): domain Bacteria; phylum Bacillota; class Clostridia; order Christensenellales; family Aristaeellaceae; genus Ventricola. The sequence continues at coordinate 650 of CACYCQ010000244.1, read as the reverse complement.
TCTGTGCAGGAGCCAAAATGATTCTGGATATCGGAAGAACCCTGGAGTATCTGGAAACCATGGGTGTGCCGGTTCTTGGTCTCAATACCGATGAATTCCCGGCGTTTTACTGCCGCAGGTCCGGATTTGGCGTGGATATCAATGCCCGGACTCCGGAAGATGTGGCTGAAATTGCGGCGGCCAAATGGGGCATGGGCCTTCAGGGAGGACTGCTCATCGGCAATCCGGTGCCGGAAGAATATGCCATGGACTTTGACCGCATGACGGCGGTGATTGAAAAGGTTCTTGCGGATGCCGAGCGGAAGGGGGTACATGGAAAGAACATTACGCCTTTCATGCTTGCCCATATTGTGGAGGAAACCGGGGGCGAGAGCCTGGCAACCAATATCCAGCTGGCGTATCACAATGCCCGTGCCGCAGCCCGCATCTCAGTGGCCCTGGCCAGAAAGATGTCCTGAGCGGCAGAAACATCGTCTGAAAAACAACAGCAGCAGATCTGACTGATCTTCAGCCGGATCTGCTGCTGTTTTCCGATTTGGAGGACGACACTGGCTGACGGATCAGATAAAATGTGAAACTGTTAACAGGAAGTTAACAGTTTCACACTCGAAAGAATGTAATATTACATAGATCGGGGCTAAAAAAGACGC
>CACYCQ010000243.1:0-12241 GCA_902772995.1 uncultured Eubacteriales bacterium | reverse complement strand
CGCTTTCCCGACAGCCCATGCCGCCGCCCAGGGATCCGGGAATGTCCATGGCCAGTCTGGCTGCCTACTGCCGGGTGAATCTGGACGCTGAGCGCCATATTACCGGCTGGCTCTCTGACCGTCCCGACCTTTATGATACGGAGGTCATCCACGATCTAACCGCCCGGATTCTGCTCACGGGCCAAAGCTCCGGACGCATCGGCTGGCAGTTCTTCCAGATGACCGCACAGGAAGGCGGGACCCTTCTGCTGATTCTGGATGCCGAACTTCAGTATCTTTCCGCGCAGCAGACGCTGTATGCCACTTTGGTGACAGCCTCTGTCGCCTGCGCAGTCCTATGTCTTGGCGCATTTATTCTCATTCGAAGGATGCTCGCACCCGTTCAGGAGGCCTTTGACAAGCAGCGCCAGTTTGTCAGCGATGCCAGCCATGAGCTCAAAACCCCTCTGGCTGTGATTTCCGCCAATGTGGATGTGCTCAGGGGAGAATTTGGCGAAAATGAGCAGATTTCCTATATTTCCTCGGAAGTCCGACGCTCCTCCCGCATGGTGCAGAGTCTCCTGCAGCTGGCGCGCCTGGACAAAAACACCCGCATTCCCCTCAAGAAGCTTGATCTCAGCCAGCTTGTCATGGAAGCCGTGCTTCCATTGGAAAGCAGCGTCTATGAAGCGGGACGTACCCTTGAAATGGAAGTTCCCGAAGGGATATCCTGTCAGGGAGACCGGGATATGCTGGTCCAGCTTCTAATCATCCTGATGAACAATGCCGTCAAGTATTCCGGCGAAAACGGAAAGATCTTCCTGAAACTTGAACGTTTCGGGCACGGAGCGCGCCTGTCTCTCTCCAACACGGGCCCGGGAATCCTTCCGGAGGACATCGATCACATCTTTGACCGTTTTTACCGTGGAGACAGCGCCCACAACCGCACCATAGACGGACAGGGGCTGGGGCTGGCCATTGCCCGTCAGATCGTTGCGCTGCACAAAGGGACCCTGACGGTCTCCAGCCATCCCGGGTTGACCACTTTTACCCTTCATCTGTCCTGATCCTCTTCCGTACAGCATCCGGGGCCGGGGATAGGTCCCCGCTGTCGTTCCTTTTTCGCCTCTTTCACCTTGACAACTTCAGGGACATTCTCTAGAATTCCCGCTGGATAAACACATTTTGTCCTTCCATACTGTCTACTGTCGATCAGGAAGTCTCTCCCTGCCGGCATTCTGTTTCGAGGTGATCCTTTTGCAGCCTTCTATTTCCCACAGTCCGCGTCACATCTTTCTCGTTTCCCTCTTCAGTGCGGCCATCACGCTGTTTCTGTCCGTGATCGTCTATCTCTTCAAGGTCCCCAATCCCAACATGATCCTCATTACCGCCATGGTCTTTTCCACCGGCATCGGCGGCTTTGTCACGGGGCTCTCTTCCGCCATCGTGATGTTTCTGTATTCCATGTTCTACTTTTCAACAGACCACAGCTTTTTCAGTTATACCGATCTCAATTTGCAGAAGATATTGATCATCCTTCTGGGGATTGTACTGAACCTCACCTGCGTCAGCCTTCTCAAGCGCAGCAGGGACCGCGCCACCCGGAAGCTCATTGAGGCCAATGCACAGCTGGCCGACGCCAATGCACAGCTGGCACAGACAGCCACCACTGATGCGCTGACCGGATTGCGCAACCGCCATGCCATGAAAGAGGATGCCCGCCTGTATCTGGGGCATTCCATAAACCTCATGCTGATTGACCTGGATAATTTCAAATATGTCAATGACACCTGCGGTCACGCCTTCGGTGACAAGCTTTTGCGCAGGACCGGCCAGGTCCTCGCTGATATCTTTGATATCGACTACTGTTACCGCTACGGCGGGGATGAATTTCTGGTGATCAGCGAAAACCGCACCGAGGAGGAATTCCGCAGTCTCTATGAGGAAACTGCCCGGCGGCTGTCCGGCATTCAGGACAATGCCCTGCCCTCCGTCACCTTTTCCGGCGGCTACGTCACCGGAATCCCTGCCTCCACAGAACATCTTCATCAAATGTTTCTTCAGGCTGATTCAAACCTCTACCTGGCAAAACAGGAAGGAAAGAACGGTTTTTACGGCAGCCGGTTTGACCCTGATTCCTCCATTGCCCCTGCCACATGATCCTCCTGTCTTCTAAGCCGGCTGCCCTGCAGCCGGCTTAATGCATCTCCCAGTTTCCGCAGCTCCGAGGCGTCCTGGGAATTGTCTGCCCGTTTACTGTGCCGCCATTCCCCGCTCCCTCGACCCAGGGATGCATGAGACCCGGTTCCTCTCCAAAAACACCCTCCGCTTCTCCGCCGGATTCCCGGAAGGGGATCGGAAGGAAATCTCCATGTTTTTCCTTTCTTTCAGGTGCTGTACCCCTGCATTCTATGCATAACAGGCGATTCCTCAAATCTTCCGCTTTTTTCATCGTCTTCCGGGATCACCTTGCCGCAGCCTTTCTCAAACAGCCGGAGAATGGCCAGTAATCTGTCGAAGACCAGGTCCTCTTTTTTCCGGCTCGCTCAAGCCCCAAAGGAAAGAGGCTTTTTCCTTCGCAATCCCTGATAGAAAGCAACTAACAGAATCCGGCAACCGTCCGGAAGTGTCAGGAACAATCGGACGGGTCAACGGAAAGAGATCAGACATCACATTCTCCTCATTGTTTAATGGAACAGGCGGATCCTGATCTCTGTGATGCAGGATCCGCCTGTTTTATCAAGCAGCATCAATGTACGGGCAAAGAATTTCCAATTACTCCATCCAGATTCCCTGAAACACTTCAAGTGCAAAGTCCCGGTCAGCATCTGTCAGGGACCTGGCCGTGCCGTCATCGTTCGCGCTGATCTGAACAACCGATATATTGTAGTTGTCATAAATGGTCACCAGACTGTGGGAAAAGGCGTCCTCCACCACCACATACTTGTTTCCAGCTTCGGAGGTCTCTATGGAAGTGGAATAGTTTTCTTCCTCCATGCCTGAAGTCTGGCTGTCGATATAAAGCTTCATATCCTCTTCAGAGTAGTTGTTGATATTGTGATGCGCCTCCTTATTGGTGCCGGAAATGGCCACAATGACCGGCGCGACGCCCTCACGGGTGATTGAGCAGATATAGTCATCAAACACATCTCCCGTATCAAGCTCCTCAAGTGTCACCGGAGACCTGGGTTCAAAAGAAATCCTGATCTTGCTGGTCCCCTGGTTTTCCTGGGTGTCCGCTTCCTCCGCAGAGGTTTCCCAGAGGACGACTTTTCCTGTGACTTCAACCGGATCTGCCACCGCACCAGCGCAAAGCGCAAGCGCCAGGATCATACAGCATACAATCATCAGTTTCTTCATGGTTTCATTCTCCTTCAACAGTCCGTCTCATGCAGGTCCGTCGAGTTTAAGCGTTGACGCCGTGCCCTGTGATGTACGGGATTCAGCCGTACAGATCTCCGCCAGCCGTGGTGATCTGAACCTGTTTCCTGACCATATATCCCGTGGCGCCGGTCGCCTCATCCATCCCCTCTTCAAGTGAACAAACGTATTTACCAACTTCCAATGACCATGGCAGTTCACAAAAGCCCGGCATTCTTTGCCAAACAGCAGGAAAGCCGGTTTCCTTTCTTCCCTGGAGCTCCGCTTTTCATAAACAACGTAAAAAAGCATCCCATCCTGTGTTGCTTCCTATCCCGCATCAGGGTAGAATAGCACAATGATGCTTTGCATGAAGCCTTTTCCATTTTGCCCAGTCCGTTTTCCACTCCGTCCCCCAGACAGATCCCATCAAAACTGGAGGTTCCTGTTTTTTCATGAGTCATGTGATTTCTGCACTGATCCTTCTGGGAGCAGCGCTTATGATCTGGAACATCTTCCGCTATGTCCTCCTCATCCGCTCCACCCATGACGTGCTCTCCTCCAACAGCACCAGGGATACCCGTTGGATGCACCTGGGGCTGGTTCTGCTGGTCTTCTTCCTTTGCGGATACCTGTTCGTCGGCTTTTTTTCCAGACCCGACCTCATGATTGCTCTCATTCTGTTCTTCGGGAGCATCTTTGTCTTCATTGTCGTGACCCTGATGTTCCATCTGATGGACACCGCCAAGACCCGAAGCATCGACATCGCCGAGGTCCTGGTGGGCGTCATCGATGCCCGCGATCCAAACCTCAACGGACACAGCCGCCACGTGCAGGAACTGACGATGCTGTTTTACCGGCACCTTCCTTCTCATCTTCGCAGCCAGATCAACCCCGTCAGCCTGGAATACGCCGCACTGATGCATGATGTCGGCAAACTGGGCGTCCCGGAATCCATCCTGAACAAGCCCGGCAAACTTGACGAGGAAGAATGGAAGGTGATGCGGACCCATCCCCGTACAGGTGTCCGGATTCTCGCCCCCCTGCACACGTTTGACAGCATTGCGGACTGGATTCTCTACCATCATGAGCGCATGGACGGAAAGGGATATTACGGGGTTCAGGCGGATGCCATCCCCCTGGCGTCCAGGATCATCGCCATTGCGGACACCTACTCCGCCATCACCATGCGTCGTTCCTACAAGGCACCCCGGACCCATGAGGATGCTATCCGGATTATCCGGGAGGTGGAAGGGACACAGCTGGATGCTGACCTGGCAGAAATCTTCATCCGCATCCCCGTACAGGAGATCCAAAGATGCATACCCGATGAAGTGAAATACTGAAACAGATAAAAAGGGACCGCCTCTACGTGCTGTCCCTTTTTCCTTTTCATCCGGGATACAGGAAAGCGGATGGCCCATCGGCCATCCGCCAGTATCTCCTGCAGGTTATTGTCTCAGGAAAGGTCATCGATCAGCTTGAGCAGCTCCTCGTTGGCCGTATTGCGGCCGTGCATCGCCTTGTCGAGAGCTTCCTCGATCAGCCTTCCGCCACGCACACCCACTGCCACACCGCTGCGGTCCTCCTTGAGCAGTGTTACCGCGTGAGCGCCCAATCTGGAGGCCAGAATGCGGTCGGCCGCGGTGGGGCTGCCGCCCCGCTGCGTATATCCCAGCACCGTCGCACGGACCTCATGGCCTGAAATGACCTCAATGATCATGGCAACCTGGGAGGAGGTCAGATGATGGACGGAGATTTCCCTGAGGCTCTCATATCTTGCGCACACTGCCGCCACATCGCTCTGAAGGGAATTGATGGCCCCCTCGGCCAGTACGATGATCATGGACCGCTTGCCCTTGAGCACGCCCCAGCGGACCTGATCCGCCACATCCTCCAGAGCCCACGGGCGTTCAGGAATGAGCACCTGCTCCGCTCCGCAGGCCAGTGCCGTGCTGATGGCAATATCGCCGCAGTTGCGGCCCATCACGGTAATGATACTGGCACGTCCGTGAGAATCGGAAGTCTCCCGGATCTTGTTGACGCATTCGCAGGCAGTATTGAGCGCCGTATCAAAGCCAATGGTGGCGTCTGTGTAATCCAGGTCGTTGTCGATGGTGCCGGGCACTCCTACGACAGGAAATCCCAGCTCCTGCAGAGCATTGGCACCATGGAAGGTGCCGTCTCCACCGATACAAACCAGGCCTTCCACGCCCAGCAGCTTCATATTGGCAATCGCCCGTTCCTGATATTCCTTGCGCCGGAATTCATTGCACCTGGCGGTCATCAGGAATGTCCCGCCGCGGTGGATCTTGTCCGAAACGCTCCGTGCCGTCATAATCGAAAAATCGTCACTCTGATCCGGGCTGAACATCAGCAGGCCGTTATATCCACGCTTAAATCCCACCACGGACATTTCCTGAGTCATGGCCTCACGCACTACCGCACGAACAGCAGCATTCATTCCAGGTGCATCTCCGCCAGAGGTTAAAACGCCAATTCGTTTCATAAATATGGCATCCTTTCTGTCATCAATGGATCACGTCTGACACATTATAGTCAGAAGAGTGCCTACATACAAGAGAAAAATCATCAGGTATCTGTGTCTGTTTCTTCATTTTGCACCGTCTTTCGAAGAAATCGCAGTCAGTTTTTCCTTTTTCATGCGCGAAGCCGGAAAAACGCAGGGCCGGAGGCGCCTTCTGCGCGCTTCCGACCCCGTATACTCATTATTCCGCCTGTGAACTAAGAAGGAGCATCCGTCTGTTCCTCCAGCAGTGAAAAGTAATGGTTGTGTGCCTTCTCGAAAACCTGATTGAATGTCTGGTCGCCGCTGTACTGCAGGCTCTCAAAATAGAGGTGCTCATGATCCGCCAGGTCCGGCTGGATGCGCACCAGTGTGGCGATGCCGATGTTGGAGCACACCGCGGCGATGCGCTTACATTCTCCCAGAAAGTTGGAAAAGCCGGTGTCCGCCAGCAGCGAGCACTGTCCGCTGCTCATCCGCTTGAAATGACTGCGCTGCATCTGGCTGAGCATCTCCCCGCAAACCCGTACCAGGGGTTCGATGTGCAGGGCCGCATCCCGGCTGCGCTGGCAGAAGGCTTCCTCCGTATAGTTCAGGATTTCCCGAATGATCTGCCGAATGATGGCAATCTCCTGCGTGGCCGCCGGCGAGAAATGGGTATCCGCCCTGGCCAGGCCGGAGGCAATGTCCGTGATGTTGATGGCATGGTCTCCCAGCCGTTCAAATTCCGTATTCACCTTGTAATACTGGTTGAGGATAGACACGTGCAGGTCCTTGTGAAGGTGAGGCAGCAACTCGACCATGTAACGGCTCACCCGGTCCGTCATGCGGTCGATTTCCTCCTCTTCCTCACGCACCTCATCCGCCCGCTTCTCCTCAAAGCTGTTCAGCAGGTCAAACGAGGTGGAGATGCTGTTGCGGGCAGCATTGAACATGGCCAGCAGCACCTGATAGCAGCTGCGCAGCGCCAGGGGCGGAGTACTGAAAAAGACCGGGTTGAGCCCCTCCAGTTTTTCCTTGTACTTGCCTTCCGGCTTTTCCTCATCGCGAACCACATTGCAGGAGATTTTCTCGTAGAGGGAGATCATGGGGAACAGGATCACGGCACTGGCCAGGTTGAAGATGGTGTTCGTATTGGCGATGATACCGGAATTCACCGTTTTGTTCCATATAAAATCAAGCCATCCCAGGCGGTGGATCACCGTAATGGCCACCAGTACCAGCAGGGACTTGCTGAGGTTATAAAAGATATTGATCAGACCCACCCGCTTGGCATCGGCACGTGCACCGATGGAACAGACAATGGCCGTGGTGACGCAGTCCCCCAGATAGACGCCCACGATCACGGAATAGATCGCCTTAAAGGTCAGCAGTCCGCCGGCTGAAAACGCCTGCAGAATACCGATGGTCGCCGAGGAACTTTGCAGCACGAAAGCCACACCGGCGCCGGTGATATATCCGAGAAGCGGGCTCTCCCCAAGACCGGAAAAAAGCTGTTCCACAATACCCGAACGGGTCAGGTTCTGCACTGCGCCGGTCATGTTCATCAGGCCCGTGAACAGGATTCCAAAGCCCACGGCGATATTGCCCACTGATTTGGAATTGCGGACCATACCCGTCATGATGATCGCCATGCCTGCAATCAGGGCCAATGGCGCCAGTGTGGAAGGCTGCAGGAAGCGCAGCCAGGAGGTTCCGCCTTCGGCGTTGAGGTCCAGCAGCCGGATGATCTGGCCGGTCACCGTGGTGCCCACGTTGGCGCCGATAATGATGCCCAGAGACTGATGCAGGGTCAGAATTCCCGCACCCACCAGGCCCGAGGTGATGACGATGGTGGCTGTGGAGGACTGGATCAGGGCGGTGACCATGAGGCCCAGCAGGAATGCCTTGACCGGGTTGTTGGTGGCACGGGTCATGGCAAGTTTCAGTGTGCCTGCGGAGTTTTCCTTGAGGGCGTCTCCCATCAGCCTCATGCCGTACAGGAAAAGGGCCAGTCCGCCCAGCAGAGAGATAACGTCAAACAGATTCATGAATCAACCTATCGCTTTCCGGCCGTGATGCACCACGGCCACACCGTTTATATCACTTTTCATTTTCCAAATCAAGGCGGGAGCGAACAGGTTTAACCGCAAGGGGAGAAAAGGCGGGCAGCGCAGTCTTCCCTTCCAATAGGGCGGGATCCGTTTTATCCCTGCGCTGCGCGCACGCCCAGGTGCGCGCCGCAGCTTTCGCGGACAATCAGGCTGCACTCCCGGATCTGGGAATAAGCCGCCTCCCGTCCGCGCAGAGTGGCGATGAGTTCCTCCACAGCACCGCTGCCATGGTCAAAGGGATGCAGGTCCACAGTGGAAAGGGGCGGATCCAGATACGGGGTAAAAAACTGGTTGTCACAGCCGATGAGCGCCATCTCCTCCGGCACCTTCACCCCCATGCGCTGCAGCTGTCGCAGCGCTCCCAGCGCCACCAGGTCGTTGATGGCAATCATGGCTGTGGGCCACTGAGAACGGTCCGCACCGCTGAGGAGCCGGTTGACGGTCCACTCTCCCGCCTGGGGCGTAAAACCGGCGTCGCTGATCATCTCCTGGTCCGCGGGCAGATCAAGCCTCTCCATTTCCTCATAGTACGCCCTGCGCCTGGCTGAGGAGGAGCGAATGCCCCCGGATCCGCCGATAAAGGAAATCCGCCGATGGCCCAGTGCCACCAGATGGGCCAGGGACTTGCGCACGCTCAGGGACAGATCAGAGGTGATGTTGACACAGTCCACCCCTTCCACCCTGGGCCCGATGGTGACGATGGGCATCTTCTGACGAATGAGCGACAGCCGACGTCGGATTTCCTCCGTCGTGCCCATTTCCATGGCATGGCCCACGATCACCGCCCCTGCCGCACTCTGCTCCAGCACCTGAGAGGCCACGGTGTCCTCCCCCCAGCCGTTCATGACCGGCTGAAGGACCATCAGGGAAAACCCCGCCTGATGGGCCGTCTGCTCGGCACCGGCCAGCAGTGCGCTGTAATAGGGGTTCATCAGGTCCGAGATCACCAGCAGCAGCGCACCGGTGCCGCCCGCGTCCTGACGCCGGGGGACAGTCGTCTGGTACCCTATCTCCTGCGCCGCCTCCTCCACCTTCTGCCTGGCCGTTTCGCTGGCACTCTGCCCCGAGAGGACCCGGGACACCGTGGCAATGGACACGCCTGCCTGCCGGGCCACATCCACAATGGTGGGGCGCTTCTGCAAATTCTTCATCTGATCACCGTCCGGTCCGTCTTTTTCCGCATTCTATCAATTTCGTATGGAAAATGCAATGTAAATTTTCATCTATTTTCATTCGTTTTACAGAATTCTCCGTCAATTTTCACATTATTTTCAAAAATGCCTTGACACGCCCCGGCTCAGCGGTATAATGAATCCATCAGACCGAAAACGGTTTCTGCTTTATTTTCATCCGTTTTCATCATTTACCCTCGGATCAGTCGGGCCAAGGCCCGGTGAGATATATAAAAGGAGGAAAACCCCATGAAAAAGCTGATCGCCCTGTTTCTGTCGGCGCTCATGATCCTCAGCCTGGCCGCCATCGCCTCTGCGGAAGATCAGACGCTGACCGTCGTCACTTGGGACGCCACGTCCACCCCCTACCTCATCGCCCAGAAGGATGCCTTTGAAGCCTCCCACCCCGGCGTGAAAATCGAGTACATTGATGTCGCCTCTCAGGATTACGCCATCAAAACCACCACAATGCTGGAAGGTTCCGACAAGAGCGACGTGTTCATGATCAAGGAACTCGACGATCTGATCAAGTGGCAGGCCCAGGGCTTTGCCGAGCCTCTCAACGCCTTCGTGGCCAAGAGCAACTATGACCTGTCCGGATTCGTGGGCACCGAAGTCAATTACAAGGTGGGCGAGGAACTCTACGCCGTCCCCTTCCGTTCCGACTTCTGGGTTCTCTTCTACAACAAGGACCTCTTTGACGCCGCCGGCGTGGCCTACCCCACCAACGACATGACTTGGGAAGAGTATGCGGATCTGGCCATCAAGATGACCGGCAACGGCAACTACGGCACCCACTATCACACCTGGCTTTCCGCAGTGGCCAACTGGGCCGTGTGCGACGGCATCAACACCCTGGCCGACCGCAACTATGATGACCTTCTTTACTTCTATCAGCTTTATCAGAAGCTCGAGGATGCAGGCGCGTGCATGCCCTATGCCGAGCTGAAGGCCTCCGGCCTGCACTACAGCGCCGCTTTCGCCAACGGCAACATCGCCATGCTGCCCATGGGCTACTGGTACGTCTCCACCCTCATCGGCTACAACAAGGACGGCACCTGCAACTTCAACTGGGGCATTGCCGCTGTTCCGCACGCCGAGGGTGTGAAGGCCGGATCTTCCTTCGGCAACCTCACCGGCGCCATGATCAACTCCAAGTCCGAGAAGAAGGATCTGGCATGGGAATACGTGTCCTGGCTGGGCAGCGAGGCAGGCGCCGCCGCCACCGCTTCCGTGGGCGCACGTCCCGCTTATGTCTCCGAATCCGTGGCTACTGCCATGTCCAGCGTGGAAGGCTTCCCCTCCGATGAAGGCAGCAAGGCGGCCCTGATCCCGTCCCACGTCTCCATGGAATGGCCGGTCGCCGACAAGGTGGCGGACATCAAGACCATCGTCAATGAGGAGCACTCCATGATCATGGCCCGCGAGATTACCCCCGAAGAGGGCATCGAGGAAATGAACGAGCGCGTGGCCGAGCTCTTCGAGTAAATCTGACACCCCTGAATCTGCAGGCAGGGAAGGCTTTCTTGCCTTCCCTGCCTTTTTCATTACCATCTCGTTTCCTTTCCTGCGGACTGTCCCGGCCGTCCGGAGGAAAGGAAATGGACGAAAAACAGAAAGGAGCTTCACAATGAGCACAACACCTCACAAACGGCGCATGCCGCGCATGGGCAGACTGGAACGCAGGAACACGCTGGTGGCCTATTCCTTTCTGGCCCCCAACTTCATCGGATTTGCCGTCTTCACCCTGCTTCCCGTGATCTTCGCCATCGGACTGTCCTTCTTTGAATGGAACGGCGGCGATATTTCCCGCATGCAATTCGTCGGAATGCGCAACTATGCCAACATTTTCAACGTGGCCAAGGTGTCAGACAAGGGTCTGGGATACTTCTTCACCCGTGTGGACCTGGGCATCGCCCTCAAAAACACGGTGTTCTATACGGTGCTCACGGTGCCCCTGACCCTGGTATGTGCGCTGGCACTGGCCATGCTGCTCAACCAGAACACCGGGGCTCTGGTTTTCCGCACCATCTTCTTTTTCCCCTATGTCGCCTCCATGGTGGCCATCTGCGTATGCTGGTCCTTCATGCTCATGAAGGACGGGCCCGTCAACCACTTCATCATGTCCCTCGGCATTCCCTTCAACAAATCCTGGACCGCGGACAGCGCAATGGCCATCTGGTCCATCATCCTGGTCTCCGTCTGGCGCAACATGGGCTACTACATGGTCATCTATCTGGCCGCCCTGCAGGGGGTTCCCCATGAGCTCATCGAGGCAGCCACGGTGGACGGTGCCACACGGATGCAGACCTTCTTCCGGGTGACCCTGCCCCAGCTGCGCCCCACCACCTTCTTTGCCTCCGTGATGATGACCATCTCCTGCTTCAAAATCTTTGATGTGGTGGCCATCATGACCGACGGCGGCCCCGGCCGCTCCACCAAGATGCTGGTCAGCTACATCTACGATGAAGCCTTTACCAAGATTCGCTATGGTCAGGCCAGCGCCATCTCCATGGTCCTGCTTGTCATCGTGTTGGCCATCACCATCGTTCAGTTCAGCTCCGAGAAGAATTTCTCCGCAGACTGAGAAAGGAAGGAAGACTCATGGTCAAGAGCGTTCAATCCCACCACCATCATTCCAGACGTCATGAACTGCATGAAAACAATTATGGTCTGGCCATTCTGATCTATGCGCTGCTTATCGGACTGGCCATTGTGACGATCATCCCCTTTTTCTGGATGCTTTCCTCTTCCCTCAAGCTGGACCGGGAGGTCTTTGCCTACCCCATGGTCTGGATTCCCAAGACCCTCCGATGGGAAAACTACCTCCTCATCTGGAAGAAGGTGCCCCTGCTGACCTATTTCCGCAACACCGCCTTCATCGCCATCGTGGTGACCCTGCTTCAGACGCTGACCTCCTCTTTTGCCGCCTATGCCTTTGCCAAGCTGAGCTTCAGGGGACGGGACATTCTTTTTCTGGCCTACATCGCCACCATCGCGGTGCCATGGCAGGCCTACATGCTGCCTCAGTTCATCATGATGCGTTCCGTCGGGCTGTATGACACCCTGTGGGCCATGGTGGTCCTGCAGGCCTTCTCCGCCTTCGGCGT
>CACYCQ010000242.1:0-10348 GCA_902772995.1 uncultured Eubacteriales bacterium | reverse complement strand
TCGGCCACGGTGGAGAAGTTGGAGTTGGTGAAGATCACTTCACCGCTCATCACGGCGCGGTAGCAGTCAGCTCCGGAGCCGTAGGGCGTGAGGGCGGGCACAAAGCCGTACTGGTTCATGATCAGGGCCTGGACATGGCCGGAGCCGCCGGGGCCGGTGTAGCTCATCTGGACCATGCCGGGCTGGGCCGCGATATCCGCCAGCAGGGAGTCGATGTCGTTGTATTTGGAGTCGCCGGCCACCACCAGCACCTTGGGATCGTTGGCGACCACCATGATGGGGCTGAAGTCCGCATAGCTCATCTTGCTGATGTCCATGACCCGCTGGGTTCCCAGGCTTTCCGCCGTGAAGAGCACCACGGAGCCGTCCTTGTCCGCATCCAGGGCAGCCTGGCAGCCGATGGCGCCGGACGCGCCGCCCTGATTGTCCACGACCAGAGAGGCGCCCAGGGTCTTTTCAAGTGCCGTGGCAAACTGGCGTCCGACCACGTCGGTGGTTCCGCCAGCACCATAGGGAACGATCATGGTGACACGGCTGAAGGGATAGTCGGCCAGGACTGTGGAAAAACAGAATGTCAACACGAGAAGAATGAGGGCAATACCAAGCCTGCGGGAAAACAGTTTCATGGGAATCCTCCTTCAAATATTGAATGATTTCCGGATGGCAAAATCCAAGTTGCAGGGGTGATTATAGCATTGTGGTCCCCGGGATGCAACGGGTAAAAAGGAGGAGGGTTGACAAAATGTTGAATTCCGGAAGCGGCGCTGCCGCGATCCGTGAGCTGTCTCTGCAGGGATTTTGAGCTGTCAGGGACAGAGAACATCCTCCGCTGCAGAACGGGAAAACCGGACGTCAGGGGGAAGGCGTCCTCTCCGGAAAAACCGTCATGGCGGGATGAAAGAGAGCATTACAAATAACAACTGATATTTATAGAAAACGTGTACATTCATATTGAAATGCAGGGTGGATCATGCTATTCTAAATATACATCAATTCCGGGAGGTATGTGTTTATGGGGTTTGCCGAGACGTTCAGAGCTTTGTCTGACCCTGCGAGACGCCAGATTCTGGAACTTCTCAAGGAAAAGGGGAAGATGAATGCGGGAGAGGTCAGCACGTATTTCAATATGACGAGTGCGACCATTTCCTACCATCTGAAAATGCTGAAGAAAGCGGGTCTGGTCACGGAGAGCAGGGAAAAGAACTATATCTATTACAGCCTTGACACGCAGATACTGGAAGAGATCCTGGCATGGCTGACAAAGCTCCAGCAGTGACAGTCCCCCGATTGCCATACGCGGAAAGATACACAGGCGCCGGTGACGGCGCTTTTTTTGTTTCCCTGCGGCAGGATGCCCGACACGGACTTTTTCTTCATTTGAAGGTGTGTTATCATGGACAAACGGTATCGGAATCCTCCGCGCGGAGAGAAGAAATGAAACGGAACAGGGGAAGGCCGGGATGCCCGGCCGGTGAGAGTGAGACAAATGACCACGGAATGGCTGATCCTCGGATTACTGGGCCTTGCGGTGCTGTACAGGCTGTGCCCCCGCCGCATGAGGGGCGCGCTGCTGCTTGGCGGCAGTTATGTGCTGGTGGGGGCAGGAAGCCGGCAGGCGCTGGTCTTCATGCTCCTGACAGCGCTGTCCGTATGGGCCGGGGGGCAGGTGCTTGCGGGCATGGACCGGAAGGCAGGGAATTGCCGCGGGGAAGACAGGCAGAAACGCCGGGAGGCGAAAGCGCGTCTTCGCAGGCGGAAGCGCCTGGTGACAGCCTGCGTGCTGGTGCTCAACTTTGGAATCATGGCCCTGCTCAAGCACATGGATGTGCTGGAGAAAGCGGCACTGGGCGCGGGAGTGTCCCTGCCCCGGCTGTTTGTGCCTCTGGGGATTTCCTTCTATACCTTCATGGCGGCAGGCTATCTGCTGGATGTCTGTGCCGGGCGGATTCCGGCGGAGGGCAACCCCCTGCGCCTGGCCCTGTTCACCGGCTTTTATCCCCACCTGCTGCAGGGCCCCATCGGGCGCTATGCCGCCCTGTCGCCCCAGCTGTGGGCAGGCGAAACCCCGGATACGCGGGAGGCGGGGCGCGCGCTGCTTCGTATGGCCTGGGGGCTGTTCAAGAAAAAGGTGGTGGCGGACCGTGCGCTGCTGGCGGTCAATGCGGTGTTCGCAGCGCCGCAGGAGCAGGGGGGCGCCATGGTGCTTGTCGGGGTGCTGGCCTACTCCCTGCAGCAGTATGCGGATTTCTCAGGCGGCATTGATCTGGTGCTCGGCGGCGCCCGCCTGATGGGCGTCCGCCTGGCGGAAAACTTCAGGCAGCCGTATTTTGCGGATTCCCTGGGCGACTTCTGGCGCAGGTGGCACATGACGCTGGGCGCATGGATGAAGGACTACGTCTTTTATCCCTTCGCCCTGTCCTCCGGTGTCCACCGGCTCTGTGCCCGCGTCAAGGCGCTGCCCTGGGGAAACACGCTGTCCCGGACCCTGCCGGCGGCACTTGGCAACCTGCTGGTCTTCTTCCTTGTGGGAATCTGGCACGGCACCACCTCCAACTATGTGGTGTGGGGCCTGTACAACGGCGTGATCCTGGCCATGAGCGCCCTGCTGGAACCCGCATTCAGGCAATGGGCATCCCGGCACCCCTTTACCCGGACCCGGGGCTTCAGGCTGGTGCGGATCCTTCGTACCTTTGCGATCGTCAATATCGGATGGCTGTTTGACCGCTGCGCCCGGGCGGGAGACGCCCTGGGCATGCTGGGCAGGCTGTTTGCCTCTCCCCGGCTTTCTCAGCTGTCCGGCCTGACGCAGAGGCTGAACCTTGAGGCGGCGGATTTGTGGATTCTGCTGGGATCCGCGGCCCTGATGCTGGCCGTTTCCCTGATTCATGAGCGGGGAGGGAGTGTCATGGACAGCCTCATGAAAAAGCCGCTGCCGCTGAGGTGGGCCGTGCTGCTGGCCTTCCTTGCGGGGATTGTGCTGTGCTTTTATACCGGTGTGACGGAGGGATTCCTGTATGCGGCATTCTGACCCCGGACGTTCAGGCGGGCTCCGTCTTGCGGGCTTTCTCCTCCTGGCGGCGCTTGTGCTGAGGCTGATGAACCTGACGCTGGTCACCACGGACACCTCCCGGGCGCTCATGATGGAGGAGCTGCAGCGGGGCGGAGACTTTGACGTGGCATTTGTGGGCTCCTCCCCGGTGTACTACAGCATCGACCCGGAGATCGTGCGCAGGACCTGCGGCCTTCGCGCCATCGATGCGGCCATCGGCAATGCGGGCCTTGAAAGCTGCCAGGCCCTGACACGGGCCGCGCTGCGCTATAATTCCCTGCAGTATGTGGTGGTTACGCTGGAACCGGACATGCTGCTGGAAACCCGGGAAAATCCCGAGGCGGAGATCCGGGTGATGCCCTGGCTTCACCACCCGCTGGACCGCCTGGCCTACCTCGCGGACCTTTGCAGGGGGGATGACCGGTGGATGACCCGGCTGTTCTACTTCCGCGCGGCGCCGGTGGCCTCCCTGGAGGAATGGATCAAGACGGCGTCCATCCGCTTCCGCCTTCCCTTCTACAGGGAAAAGATGAACGCGGAACTGGAGGACACCCCCTACCTCGGGGCGGGCTATCATGAGATGCGCCTGAGCCCTCCGGAGGGCGGGCTTCTGGCCCACAGGGAGTTTTTTACCACGACGGACCATCTGTCCCTGTTTCCTCCGCTGACGATGACGCGGCTGCAGGAGATGCAGCGCGTGTGCACGGCCCATGGTGCCCGCCTGATCGTGCTGATTCCGCCCTGTCTGCTCCCTGCAGTGACCAGTTCCCCCCGGCTTGTGGAAGCCTGCGAAGCCGCGGAGCAGTTCTGCGGGGAGGAGGGAATCTGCTTCTTCAACATGATGAAGGCGGACAGGGAACGGCTGCCCAGTCTGGATGACCGGTATGTGGACATCTACCACTTTGACCGGGAGGGCGCCGCGCTGTACAGCCGTTTCATGGGCGAATTCCTCCTGGCCCTGTCCGAGGGCAGGGATGTGAGCGGCTGGTTCCGGGAGACGCTCTAGCCCCTTTGCCGGGAATCCGTCCCGAAAGCGTGTCTTTTATAATAGGAAGATTCTCCCCTTTAATGCGGGAGGGGATGACCACAAGATATGGAAACGGCGCCCTCCTGAGGCCTCCTGGCGGGGCCCGGGGGGCGTTTTTCTGTCGGGAAGGAAGGGACGCTGGACAGGGGGACTGCTCCGCCGGAAGGAGGGGGGCATGCCGGGAGGAAGCCGGGGGAGGGAGAAACAGGGTGCCGGGATGGAAAAGGGGGCACGAAGCACAAAGATTCGTCCGTCCTGACCATGAGGTTGGCACAGAACCGGAGAAGGCGAAAATCAAACAGCACAAAACGACGACAGGAAAAATGCACATAACGCACAAAGAAATCATGTTCGGGTAAGACGCAAAATTACGGCATTCCCGAAGGATAACAAGCGATATTTTGCTCAAAATCAAGCAATAAAAGGAAAACAGTGAGACAAATCCATATCATCCGGCGCTGAAATTTGACAGGCCTGACCTCCCCTGCTATAATCCGCCCCCAAGTCAGGGAACCCAATCCTGACACGGCACGCAGGTGCCTCAGAAAGGGGAGTTTGATGATGAATAAGCAAAATTTACATATAAATGAAACCATGCTGCAGGGCTTTGAATGGTACCTGCCCAATGACGGCCTCCACTGGAAGAGAATCGGAGATCTGGCCCCGCAGTGGCGCAGGGACGGAATCACCAAGGTCTGGCTGCCGCCGGCCACCAAGGGCACGGAAGGAAAGAAGGATGTGGGATACGGCGTCTATGACCCGTATGATCTGGGCGAATTCCGCCAGAAGGGCTCCGTGCGCACCAAGTACGGGACGCTCAAACAGTATCTGGATGCCATCTCGCGGCTGAAGGCCCAGCATATCGAGCCCCTCTCGGATATGGTGATGAACCACCGCCTGGGCGCGGACCGGACCGAAAAGGTGATGGCCAGGTCCGTCAATCCCGAGAACCGCAATGAGATTTCAGATGACAGCTTTGAAGCGGAGGTGTATACTGGCTTCACCTTTCCCGGCAGGGGAAGAAAATACTCCTCCTTCGTGTGGGACCACAGAAGGTTTTCCTCCGTGGACTATGACTGCAGGGACACCAGCCACCATCTGATGCTGCTGGAGGACAAGTCCTTTGCGAAGGATGTGGACGATGAGCTGGGCAATTTTGACTACCTGATGGGCGCCAATGTGGATCTGGGAGACCCCGAGGTCCGGGCGGAGATGATCCGCTGGGGCGAGTGGTATCTGAAGAAGACCGGTGTCCAGGGCTTCCGGCTGGACGCGGTCAAGCACATGAGCGCAGAGTACGTGAAGGACTGGCTCAGCGCCCTGAGGGAAAACAGCGGCAAGCCGCTGTTTACGGTGGGCGAATACTGGAGCGCGGACCTAGAGCATCTTCGCAACTATCTGGATGAAACCGGGCATGAGCTGACCCTGTTTGACGTGCCCCTGCACATGCGCCTGGCCGAGATTTCCCGTCACCCGGGGGAGGCCGACCTGCGGACCCTCTTTGAAGGGACCCTGGTGGGCACGGAGCCCCGCATGGCGGTGACGTTTGTGGACAACCACGACACGCAGCCCGGGCAGGCCCTGGAGAGCTGGGTGGACGGCTGGTTCAAGTCCATGGCCTACAGCCTGATCCTGCTGCGCAGGGAAGGCATCCCCTGCGTGTTCTACGGGGACCTTTACGGCATTCCGGACAGCGGTATCGGGAAGGTCAGCGAACTGGAGATGCTTATGAAGCTGCGCAGCCGCTGCGCCTACGGAAGACAGCACGACTATGCCGATGAGCAGAAGGTGCTGGGCTTCACGAGGGAGGGCGTGCACCAGATGAAGGAAAGCGGCCTGGCCTGCCTGATCTCCATCGGGGAGGCGGCTGAAAAGCGCATGTATGTGGGCAGGGTCCACCGCGGCGAGGTCTGGCAGAGCGTCCTGGGCGGCCAGGACAGCGTGACCATCGATTCCCGGGGCTGGGGCGTGTTCCGCGTGAATGCCGGACAGACGAGCGTCTATACGACTGCCCGCGCTGCCCGCCGTCTCAAGACCACGTTCATGCACCGCACCTGCGATCCGGCGGAGAAAGCGCAGAAACGGGTGACTAAAGCCGGCTGAAGCCGGTTGAAATAGGGGGATATCTACATGAAAAAAAGATGGTTGGCTGCACTCGCGCTGGCTTTGGCCATGATGCTCCTGGGTGCTGCGGCACTGGCTGACATGGCGTACATTATTCCGGACAGCAATACGCGCTATCTGACGGAGGATGAGCTCTGGCAGTGGAACTATGAGTCCATCGGCTACATCTTCAACGAGATTTTTGCGCGGCATGGCTACGTGTTCAAGGCCGGCGGCGCCTATGACCAGTATTTCAGGACACGCCCCTGGTACGTCCCCAACAGCGACCCCGACAATCAGCGGGCCTGCTATCCGCAGATGAACAATGTGGAATGGGCAAACGAGCGCCTGTGCAAGGAAGTCCGCCAGAACATGCGGGACATGGGAACCACCAATCCCGGCGGAAAGAGCATCTGGAACAGCTATTCCAGCGGCTTTGACACCCTGCAGGGCTTTGAGTATCTGCATCTGGACGGCGGGCAGAAGCTGGCCGTCTATTCCGCTCCCTCCGCCGACAGCTGGCGCGGCGCCAACGGCAAGGCCATGGTCAGCACCAACGGCGATATTTTCTACGGCGGCTATGAAAGCGGCTGGATTCTGGTGATGTATGAGACCAACAACGGCTCCGTGCGCGTGGGCTATGTCGACGCGGGCGAAATCCGCGGCAGGCAGCCCCAGGGCCCGTATCTGTCGTTCTCCTATGCGCCGGCCACCATGTTTTCAGGTGCCGACCTGACGGATGACCCGGCCAGGCTGGCGTCCTCCATCACCTATCTGCCCGAAGGGACGCAGGTGACCTACCTGACCAACTATTACAACCGCTATGCATGGGCCTACATCGAGACCTACGTGGGCGGAGAGCGGGTGCGCGGCTTTGTGCCCTCCGCATCCCTCAGCATCGGCAGCACCGCCGATGACGACGTGGGCTGATGGACAACCTTCAGCTGCACTGCGGCCGTCCGGAAAATGGGGAGGGCCGCGCCCCGGAGGAGATGCGGACCTATGATCTGCTGGAGAGTCTGGGGATTCCCTACGACCGGGTGGACCATGAAGCGGCCTTTACCATGGAGGCCTGCCTTTACATCGACCGGGCGCTGGGAACGCGCATGTGCAAGAACCTGATGCTCTGCAACCGGCAGATGACGCGCTTTTACCTGCTGATGATGCCCGGGGACAAGCCCTTCAGGACGAAGGAGCTCTCCGCACAGATCGGAAGCGCCCGCCTCTCCTTCGCACCGGAGGAGAAGATGGTGGCGTATCTGGGGGTGCACCCGGGGAGCGTGACCGTGCTGGGCCTGATGAACGATCCGGACGGCATCGTGGAGCTGCTGGTGGACCGGGAAGTGCTGGAGGACGAAACCCTCGGCTGCCATCCCTGCGTCAATACCAGCAGCATCCGGATGAGGACGCGGGACCTTCTGGAGGTGTTTCTTCCGGCGGTCCGGCATGTCCCGCGGTTTGTGGAACTGGGAAAGCCCGCAAAGGCGTGAACCCTGCGGGAAGGGGCCCGGATTCGTGCAAAAAGTGAAGAATAGTCCGGGAACACCCATTCCCGGGCTTTTTTTCGGTGAGAGGAGAAGCCCGCACCAAAGAAATATCCGGCAAAAATGCACGTTTGTGCAAAACATGCATCTGAAAAACATTAAACATGTATTTTATTTAAGAATTTTCCGGAATATGCTTGACATATGCGCGTTTGACTGTATAATTCTTGCATATTACGCATAGAGGAGCCGAACATGAAGAAAGTATTCATCGATGGAAGCGCCGGAACGACGGGTCTGCGGATCGCCGAACGCCTGTCTGCCAGGGAGGATCTGGAGATCCTGACCCTGCCCCAGGAACTGCGGAAGGACCCGGCCGCGCGAAGGGACCTGATGAACCGGGCGGACGTGGTGTTCCTGTGCCTGCCGGATGACGCGGCGCGGGAGGCGGTGACCCTTGTGGAGAATCCGGAGACGGTGGTGATCGACACCTCCACCGCCCACCGGACGGCCGGGGGGTGGACCTACGGCTTTGCGGAGATCGGGGGCCGGCGGGAGAAGATTGCCGCCTCCCGAAGAATCGCCAATCCCGGCTGCCACGCCACGGGGATGATTGCCCTGGCCGCGCCGCTGGTGGAAGCGGGCGTCCTGGGGGCGGACGCGTGTCTGCCGGTGGTTTCCCTGACCGGATATTCCGGCGGCGGGAAAAAGATGATCGCCCAGTATGAGGATCCCGGGCGAAGCGCGCTGCTTGAAGCGCCCAGGATGTACGGCCTGTCGCAGAACCACAAGCACCTGCCGGAGGTGATGAAGGTCTGCGGCCTGAGCCGCGCGCCCGTCTTCTGTCCGGTGGTGGCCCCCTACTATTCCGGCATGGAGGTCAGCATTCTGCTGAGCGGGGAGACCCTCAAGGCCTCGCCGAAGGAGATTCTGGACATCTACCGGGGCTATTACAGGGAGGGCCTGGTCCATGCGGGAGAAGCGGTGGACGAGGAGGGCTTCCTCTCCGCCGGGCGCTATTCCGGAAGGGACGATCTGGAGGTCAGCGTTCAGGGCGGCAGCGAACGGATCGTGCTGACGGCACGTTTTGACAATCTTGGCAAGGGCGCCTCAGGCGCCGCCATTCAGAATATGAACCTGGTCCTCGGGGCCGGGGAGACCGCGGGCCTGGTCCTCTGCTGACGGGCCGCAGACAGGAAAGGAAGGAATACGATGATCAAGAGCATTCCGGGCGGCGTGTGCGCGGCCCAGGGGTATACGGCAAGCGGCGTCCACTGCGGGATCAGGAGGAGCCGGACCAAGAAGGACCTGGCCCTGATCGTCAGCCAGGTGCCGGCCAGCTGCGCGGCGGTGTACACCACCAATCTGGTGAAGGGTGCGCCCCTTGTGGTGACCCGTGAGCACCTGCAGGACGGACTGGCCCAGGCGGTCATCTGCAACAGCGGAAACGCCAACACCTGCAATGCCGGCGGTGAAGACGTGGCCAGGGAGATGTGCGCCATGACGGCCCGGGCCCTGAGCATCCGTCCGGAGGACGTGGTGGTGGCCTCCACCGGCGTGATCGGGGAGCCGCTCAATCTGGAGCCCATTTCCCGGGGCATTCCGGAGCTGGTGGCACAACTCTCCCCCAACGGCAGCTCTGCCGCGGTGGAGGGCATCATGACCACCGACACCATCGGCAAGGAAGTGGCGGTGGAGTTTGAGATGGGCGGAAAGACCTGCCGCATCGGGGGCATTGCCAAGGGCAGCGGCATGATCCATCCGAACATGGCCACCATGCTGGTGTTCATCACCACGGATGCGGCCATCTCTCCGGGCCTGCTTTCAAAGGCCCTGAAGGGGGATATTCAGGATACCTTCAACATGATCAGCATCGACGGGGACACCTCGACCAACGACATGGTGGTGGTCATGGCCAACGGCATGGCGGGGAACGTCCCCGTGCTGGAGGAGGGCGAGGACTATGCCGCCTTCATGAAGGCCCTCAATTCCGTGACGGTGGCGCTGTGCCGGATGATCGCCGGAGACGGGGAAGGCGCCACCAAGCTGCTGGAGTGCATCGTTTCCGGCGCCCGGGACACCGCCACGGCAAAGACCGTGGCCAAATCGGTGATCTGCTCCAGCCTGCTCAAGGCGGCGATGTTCGGCGCGGATGCCAACTGGGGCCGGGTGCTGTGCGCCATCGGGTACAGCGGTGCGGATGTGGACGTGTCCGCCATCGATGTGAGCTTCAGGAGCCCCGCCGGTCAGGTGGACGTGTGCCGCAACGGCGCGGGGATTCCCTTCAGCGAAGAGGAAGCCAAGGACGTGCTGTCGGAAAAGGAGATCGAAATCCTGGTCTCCCTGGGCGACGGCCCCTGCGGCTCCAGGGCCTGGGGCTGCGACCTGACCTATGACTATGTCCGCATCAACGGCGACTACAGGACCTGAAAGGAGCCAGAGGATGGAGAATCTGTTTTCCAATGCCCAGCGGGCGGAGGTGCTGACCCAGGCGCTGCCCTATATCCGCAAGTACAGGGGAAAGGTCATCGTGGTCAAGTACGGCGGCAACGCCATGGTCAACGAACAGCTGAAGATGCAGGTGATGGAGGACGTGGTCCTGCTGTGGCTCATCGGCATCCGCGTGGTGCTGGTGCACGGGGGCGGGCCTGAAATCAACAGCCTGATGGACCGCCTGGGCAAGGT
>CACYCQ010000241.1:0-3009 GCA_902772995.1 uncultured Eubacteriales bacterium | reverse complement strand
TGGACGCAGAAGGACGCCCTTGAACCCGGTCGGGTGCACATGCTGGGAGTGGATCCCTGCGAAGTGGTGGAATACGACAAGCAGGGCACGACCCTGCGCT
The DNA here is from genome assembly GCA_902772995.1 of uncultured Eubacteriales bacterium. Classification (GTDB taxonomy): domain Bacteria; phylum Bacillota; class Clostridia; order Christensenellales; family Aristaeellaceae; genus Ventricola. The sequence goes on along the minus strand of CACYCQ010000241.1, from coordinate 2,909 downwards.
GTACCCTTTCCATTCCCCAGGGCAACTCGCATGAAGTGGAAATTCCCCTTCTGTTTTACCCGGGCTACAAGGTTACGGAGGCGGAGGGGGTCGAAAACGCGCGGTGCATGATCGGCAACAACAATGTCATCTGGGTGCTGCTGCGGGACCACGGACCCGAGGTCAAATTCACCGTCCGCTTTGTGGAACCGCTCATCTGGCGCGTGGCGGAGGTGGTCAGTGCGGCGGGGTTTGCGCTGCTGGCCGTCTTCATGAGGTCATTTCTGAAAAAACAGAGAAGGAAGGATGAAGAACATGATACGGAGGACTGCGGGAATTGCGGCGATGATGCTGACCGTTCTCCTCAGTGCCGCGGCGGAGGGGATCGACTTTCAGACGGAAAATCTGTACCTTCTGCATGAACAGCTGCCCGAAGGGGCACTCCAGGCGGAGGCGGAGCAGCCGCCCGTGCAGCCGCCGCTGCAGCTGCAGGAGGAGGCGGAGCCTTTCGGCGTCAAACTGAGTCAGGAGGCGCCCCCTGCCGTGCAGACGGAGGAGCGCCTTTCCCTGGCGGACATGGCCCAGGCAGAGGCGGCCACCGCCCTGTCCGCGACGGAGCCCCCCCGCAGCACGGCCGCTCCTGAGGAAAAGGCGGCGTGGCCCCGGACACTGCGGGTGACCTTTGGCGGGGATACCACCCTGGGTTCCACGGATGAGCTGCGCAAACGGGACGACTGCTTTGAAAACGTGGTGGCCGCACTGGGGTATGACTGGTGCTTTTCCGGGCTGCTGCCCGTTTTTTCGGAGGATGATCTGACACTGGTCAATTTTGAGGGGACGCTGACCGATGAAACCTCCAAGAAGGAGAAAAAATTCAATTTCAAGGGTCCCTCGGAATATACCCAGATTCTGACCCGGGGCTCGGTGGAGGCGGTGACCGTGGCCAACAACCATACCCTGGACTACGGAAAACAGGGCAGGGAGGACACGGTGGCCGCGCTCCAGAAGGCGGGCCTGATCGTTTCGGGAAACGGCATGCTGGGGATTTTTGAGAAAAACGGCATCAAGGTCGGCATGACCGGCTACTGCTTCCCCTACACCAACGGGAAAAAGGACATTTCACAGGATGTGAAAAACCTGCGCAAGGCCGGATGCCAGGTGGTCATTGCCTCCTTTCACTGGGGCAGCGAGTACCGGGCGGATTTCACCGGCGAGCAGCGCAGCATCGGCAGGGCGGCCCTGAAGGCCGGCGCGGACATCGTGGTGGGACACCATCCCCACATCGTTCAGGGCGTGGAGGCCTACGGGGACAGCTATATTCTGTACTCCCTGGGCAACCTGGTCTTCGGCGGGAACGTGGACCCGGAAGACCGGGACAGCGTCCTGGCGCGGGCCACCTTCACGGTCTATGAGGACCACGCAGAGCCGCCGGTACTGGAGCTCATTCCCATCCGCCTGACCCAGCTTGAACGGGGGACGGACTACAGACCGGTGCTGGCGGGACCGGAGGACAGCAGCCGGATTCTGGAAAGGATCCTGAAGCGCTCCTCCGGTATGGAAAACTTCGTCAACGGGAGCAGATAAAGGAGAAATCATGGCATCGCATTTTGCATTGTTTGCGGATCTTGAAAACTGCGGCGGGAAAAAGAGCGTTCTGATGGACGTCATCGAGCGGGTGAAGATCCGCGGGGACATCCTGATCGGCAAGGTGTACGGCTACACTGACAGCTACTCGGACCTGAAGGAGACGCTGCTTTCCAACACCTTCGCGGTGGTTCCTTCCCTGAGATTCGGAAAAAACCAGAAAAACAGCATGGACATCCAGTTGGTGATCGATGCCCTGGATGTGGCGTTCACCAATCCCCTCATCGACAGCTTCTGCATCGTTTCCGGGGACAGCGACTATGTGCCCCTGGTGGGCAAGCTCAAGAGCATGGGCAAATTTGTCCTGGGCATCTCCCGCAGCGAGGTGGCGTCCAATGTGTTCATGAGCGCCTGCAGCGAATTCCAGTTCCTTGAAAGCGTCTCCACAGGCAAGGAACGCAAGAGCGCCGAAAAGACCTCCGCCGGAGAGACCATGAGCCTGTCGGATGTCAATGAGCTGCTGGTGACCATCCTCAATGAGACGGACAGCGGGGAGCTGCTGGCCTCCGAGGCCAAGAGCACCCTGCTGCGGCTGCGCCCGGAGTTTTCAGAGAAAAGCGTGGGCTGCAGCACCTTTGGAAAGCTGGTGGCCCTGCTGTCCCAGAAGTACGGCTCCTTCAATGTGGAAAGCCAGCAGTACAGCCTGTATCTGCGGCTGAACGCGCCCCACACCGGCGATGGCGAGCAGATGACCCGGGAAAACTATGTGCACATCTTTTCCCGCATGCTCTCCGAGTACAAGGAGAATGGATTTGACCGCGTCAATCCTTCGATTCTCAAGGCGGCGGTTCAGGCGAAATATCCGGATTTCAATGAACGGCAGATCGGGCACCGGCGCTTCTCGGATGTGCTGCGGAGTCTGGAAAGGGAAAGGCTGTTGACCCTGGAAAACGACGAGGGGGGCAACATGCTGGTGCGCATCCTGTGAAGGGCAGGCGGTGGGCGGCATGCCTGCTGGCGGTGTGCCTCATCCTTCTGCTGGGCACGGCCGCGGCACAGCGCATGTCCTCGGAAAAGGCCAGCGTGGAGGCGGAATTTCCCGACAGCTGGCTGATCATATCGCCCCAGCTGTGCAGAATCCTCGCCCCGCTGCTGGAAAGCCGCGGCCTGGATGCCGTCGCCCTGGAGCAGGAGATGGAGGAGCAGGGGATCATGATGCGGGCCCTCTCCGAAGACGGGACGCAGCGCATGTCCCTGGTGTGCATGAATGCGGAATGGGCCGTCGGGATTTTCGACTTTTCCGAGCAGGATGAGCAGGAAAAAAAGCGGGTGCGTGCACTGGCGGA
>CACYCQ010000240.1:0-2918 GCA_902772995.1 uncultured Eubacteriales bacterium | reverse complement strand
ATCCTGACCCGTACGGAGATCGCGCCCCGGTACATGCAGGCGATGGAGGTGGACCGGTACCTGGAAAAACTCATCGACAACGTGTTCGGCGCCAAGGTCCATGTGATCATTCAGGCCTCCAAGGTCCGTCAGGAACAGATGGATGAGATCCTGCGCAGGCGCAGGGAGGCGGATGAACTGGAGATCTTCCGCAAGATTCAGGAGCAGAATGCGAAGGCGGCCCAGGAGGAGGAAAAGAAGAAGCACGCCATTCATGGAAGGCCGGTGACCCAGCCTCCGGTGCCCATCCGGGAGATCGTGGAGGAGACCGGGCGGATCGTCATCGAAGGCAAGATCATCCGCGTCGAGGACAACAAGGATGTCAAGGGCGGGGAGATGCGCATGATCTCCTTCCTGCTGACGGACTTTACCAGCACCATGCGCTGCAAGATGTTCCTGCGCTATAAAAAGTGGCGCGGGCGCAGGGATGAGCAGAAGGAGGAGGACGAGACCATCACGCCCGAGGAGCGCGAGGCGGTGGAGCGGGTGGCCAGGGAGATCCGGGAAAACCGCCGGGTGGCGGTGCGCGGCAAGGTGAGCGTTCCCCGTTTCGGGGAAGGGCTGGAGATGATCGTCGACGACGTGGACGAGCGGCCGTCGGTGGAGCGCATGGACACCTGCGAGGAAAAGCGCATCGAGCTGCACATGCACACCAGCATGAGCGAAATGGACGCCATCACCTCCGTGGAGAAGCTCATCGACCGGGTGGCCAGCTGGGGCCACAGGGCGGTGGCCGTGACGGACCACGGGGTGGTGCAGGCCTTCCCCGCCGCCTTTGGACAGGCGAAAAAGCGGGGAATCAAGCTGCTGCCCGGCATGGAGGGGTATTTGACGGACACCACCGACGTGGTGGTCAACCCCGTGGACCGGGAGACAAACCGGGACATCGTGGTGGTGGACTTTGAAACCACGGGCCTCAACTGCCGACGCAACCGCATCATCGAAATCGGCGCGGTGCGCATCCGCAACGGCCAGGTGGTGCAGGAATACTCCCGTTTTGTCCATCCCGGGGAGCCCATTCCTCCGGAGGTGACCCGCCTGACCGGCATCACCGACGGCATGGTGGCGGATGCCCGTCCGGCTGCGGAGGAGATTCCGCCGCTGCTGGAGTTTATCGGCGACGCGGTGTTTGCGGGCCACAACGCACAGTTTGACTACGGTTTTCTTCGGGAGGAGTGCCGGCGGCTGGGCATTGAGCTGCAGCTTCCGGTCCTGGATACCCTGGAGATGTCCCGGAGATTGTACCCGGAACTCAAAAGCCATCGGTTGGGCGCGGTCTGCAAGCAGCTGGGTGTGTCCCTCAAGAACGCCCACCGGGCCGTGCACGATGCCCGTGCCACGGCGGAGGTGCTCAACATCATGCTCGCCGAGGCGTCGAAGAAGGGGATCCGGAACATCCGGGACATCAACGACGGCATTGCCGCCGGGGCTATCGGGGAGGCGTCCCATGTGGTGCTCATCGCCTGCTCTCAGGACGGCATGACCAACCTGAACCGCATTGTCAGCGAGGGACACCTGAATTATTTCAGCAAGCGGCCCCATGTGCCGCGCTTTATCCTCCAGCGCTACAGGGAAGGGCTGATCGTGGGCAGTGCGTGCGCCTCCGGGGAGCTCTACAAGGCCATCCTTGCCAGGAAAAGCGACAAGGAGCTGCGGCGCATCGCCAGATTCTACGATTATCTGGAGATTCAGCCGGACGGCAACAACGCTTTTCTGGTGCGGGAGGGTACCGTGGAAGGCGTGGAGGAGCTTCACGAGATCAACCGGAAGATCATCGCGCTGGGTGAGGAGCTGGGTATTCCGGTGTGCGCCACCGGGGATGTGCATTTCATGGATCCCGAGGACGCGGTTTTCCGCTCGGTGATCCAGCATATGAAGGGATTCAAGGATGCCGATGAGCAGCCGCCGCTGTACCTGAAGACCACCCAGGAAATGCTGGACGAATTCAGTTACCTGGGCGAGGAAAAGTGCAGGGAGGTGGTCATCACCAATCCGGGCAAGGTGGCGGACAGAATTGGCGAAGTGGGCCTGTATCCCAAGCATCCTGAGGGCAAGGAGACATTCCAGCCCTACTGGCCGGATGCGGCCGACAATATCCGCAATCTGTGCGATGACAAGGTCCGGGAACTCTACGGGGACAATCCGCCGGAGATCGTGGTGGCCCGAAAGGAAAAGGAGCTCAAATCCATCCTGGGATACGGCTACGGGACCCTGTATAACATCGCCGAGAAGCTGGTGAAAAAGTCCAATGCGGACGGATATCTGGTGGGCAGCCGGGGCAGCGTGGGATCCTCCTATGTGGCCCATCTGGTGGGCATTTCCGAGGTGAATGCCCTGCCGCCCCATTACCGCTGCCCCGTGTGCCGCACGGCGGACTTCAATGTGGACAGGTCCAAATACAAGGTGGGCCCTGACCTGCCGGTGAAAATGTGCGAAGTCTGCGGCAGTGAGCTGGTGCGGGAGGGTTTTGACATTCCGTTCGAAGTGTTCCTGGGCTTCAAGGGAGACAAGGTCCCGGATATCGACCTGAACTTCTCGGGGGAATACCAGGCCAAGGCCCATGCCTACATCGAGGAACTTTTCGGCAAGCCCTACTGCTACCGGGCGGGGACCATCGGCAAGCTGGCGGAGAAGACCGCCTTCGGCTATGTAAAGCATTACTGCGAGGAGAAGGGAATCACCCTGCCGCGCCCTGAGATGGACCGCCTGGCAGCCGGATGTGAGGGCGTCAAGCGTACCACGGGACAGCATCCTGCCGGTATGGTGGTGCTGCCCAAGGAATATGAAATCTACCAGTTTGTCGCCATTCAGCACCCTGCCAATGACATGACGTCGCCTACCATCACCACACACTATGACTTCAAGTCCATGCACGATGT
>CACYCQ010000239.1:0-13264 GCA_902772995.1 uncultured Eubacteriales bacterium | reverse complement strand
CGCCGACTCCTACGCCGACGCCGACTCCCACACCAACACCGTCGCCGACCCCCACGCCGACGCCGACTCCCACGCCCACGCCGACTCCCACGCCCACGCCGACTCCCACACCGACGCCGACCCCCACTCCCACGCCGACTCCCACACCGACACCGACTCCTACGCCCACGCCGACTCCTACGCCCGCGCCGACGCCTTTCAGACCCCTGACTGTCGCCGCGGCTGAAACGTCCCAACCGGACAAAATGTTCAAGAAGGTCACGCATGCGGTTGACGGAAATGTCACGGAAGTGATCAGCAAGACGGGAGTTTCCGTTGGTGCTCCCGGCAAATACTCCGAGCAGCCCGGCGTACTGACTTTCAGAGGAGATCCTCTTCGTCAGAATGCTGCCGTGGGTGTCGCAAAAGTCATGAACGGCAAACTCAAACAGATCCGCAGCGTCCGAACCCAGGTTCTGGATGAAGGCAATTCCGGATTCGGTTACGGAAGCCAGCCCGTGATCATCAAATGGTACAAAAATATCCGTGAAATCATGGGCCTTAATCAGGACGCCAAGGCCACCACAGGACTGAAGGAAGCCATCATGCCTTCCGATGACGGAAGAATCTATTTCTTTGATATGGACACCCAGGGATACTCCCGTGCCCCCATCAATATCGGCATGCCCATGTCCGTCACTGCCAGCATCAATCCCTTCGGATATCCTCTGCTGTACGTCGGACAGAGTGTGGAGAAACTCAAGCACTATACCGGCAATGTGGGCCTGCGCATCGTTGACCTGATCAAGAACGAGGTGATCGGATTCCAGACCGGACTCACCACGCTGTCCAAGGGCAAGAGCAATGAGGTCTTTTCCTCACCGCTGATTTCCTCCGATACCGATACCGCCATCTATACCGGAGGAAACGGCATGCTTTATGAAGTGGATCTGCATACCGCCTTCAACATGCAGATTCCGGCCATCTCGGTTCAACCCTCCGCTTCGACTTACGGCTACACCTCTGCACAGAAGAAAACTTCCATCGGAAACCACACCAGCGTGGCCGCCTATGGCAACTATGCCTACTTTGGCGATGATTCCGGACTTCTTCAGTGTGTGGATATGAACACCATGACCTGCATCTGGGCCAGAGATCTCGGCGACAGCATTATGGCCTGCACGGCCATTGAAATTGAAGCCGACGGCACCGTTGCCCTGTATGCCGGTACAGTCTGCAACCTGACCGGAAAGGGACGGCAGCTGGAACTGCTCAAGATCAATGCGCTGACAGGTGCGGACATCTGGTCGGTCAAGACTCCCTACAAGGCCAAGTTCAGCTCCAAGGCACAGAAGGTGGGCAGTTATGCCGGATTAATGGCTTCCCCGCTGATCGGCAAAGGGGATATTTCCGATCTGGTGATCTTCAACACCAACATGATGGAAGTGGATAAGAATACCAACTGCGCCGTGGTGTTCGCACTGGACAAGAGCACTGGCGAAGTGGTCTGGGAAGAGCTCCTGGATGCCACTTCCGAGTCTTCTCCGATCCTGATCCTGGATGAAACCGGAAAGAGTTTCATCGTGGTCGGTGACGACAATGGCATTCTGCGGCTGATGGACGGCTTTACCGGTGCGACCATGGATTCCGTATCCATGAAGAGCCCGATCAAGTCCAGCCCGGCAGCCTATGGCAACCACATCATCGTCGGAACCACCGGCGCACAGGTCTACTTCGTTGACATTGAATAAAACAAGGAGGTCCGGGAAATCCCGGGCCTCCTTATTATGTGGTCTTTGAAAGAAGGGCTTCCGCCCTGGCCATGTCAGGTGTGACATAGCGAGTCTGCTGATGCGTGTAGATGAAGAATCCTGGCGGGCTTCCCGAGGGTTTCTTCAGATATCTGATCCTTGTCATGTCCACCGGGACATTGGCGCTCTGGCGGCTTCTGGAAAGGCAGGCAGCCAGATTGGCTGCTTCAAGGATATCCTCCTCCGAAACCGGATCCCCGTGGAGCACCACATGGGAACCCGGGATCTTCTGGGCATGAAACCAGAGGTCTCCCGGAGCGGAATTTCTCGACAATTCCTCATTCTGCATGGCATTTCTGCCCACAGAGAGACGGATGCCGTCCGCCAGGGTGACCGTTTTCGGAAGATGAGGAGATTTTCTGGGTTTTCTGGGTTTGCGCTCCTGTGCTTTCAGGATTCCGCAGCCAAGCAGAATCTCCTGCAGTTCTTCCGCATCCGACATGGACACACACTGGTGCAGGTCCTGTTCCAACTGTTCCAGCCAGGCAATGCTTTTCTCAATCTGTTCGCACTGTGCCGTGGCGATCTTCTGGGCATTTTTCTGTTTCTGATACTGCTTGAAATAGCGCTGAACATTGCGAACGGGGGAGAGGCTGCTGTCAAGGGGAATGGTCACCCCCGGCATCTCCTCCAGATAATAGTCGTCCACTGTGATACTGGAGGCACCCTTTGGAATCCTGTACAGATTGGCCTGCAGCAGTTCTCCGAATTTCTGGAGCTGATCGGCCTCCCGGGCAGTATCAAGGACCCTGCGCTGGATGTCCAGTTTCCTGTGCTCCTTGTCAAGCAGGGAGGAAACCGTGTGAAGCATGGGGGACACCTTCTGCCGGATCCGTTCTTCGCCGTCCCGTGCGGTATAATAGGCATCCAGCGCCTCGCTGGCTGTTGCGCAGAGTGTCCAGTTTCCGGAAAGGGTCTGCTGCGGAAAAGCATACACGCCTTCAAGACCGCCCTCCTCATTGCGAAGGAGCGCAGGGGAGCCAAAGGTCTGCAGAGAATGAACGTAGCGGGTCAGGCTCTCCAGAATGCGCTGTGCACCGATCTCGGCAGCGGCGGTATCCTGGGAAAGGGTCATGCGAAGACAGGCTTCCCTGGCTGCCTGAGGGGAAAAGCCATAGAAAGCACGGCTGATAAAACGGGGAAGGGGCTCTTCACAATGCTGTTGAAAAAGCGTAAGATACAGATCGTTTCTGATGTTCTCCAGATCGATTTTCTCCTGAAGCGGCGGTGTCCGGTAGTGCAGTCCGGGAGAAATCTGGCGCACCCTGGACTCCTGCTCGGAGACATGCTTGATGGCATCGATGATGGTCAGGGACGGCTGGCACAGAATGATGTTGGAATGCCTCCCCATGATCTCCGTCAAAAGGACCCGGTTGACCGGATCGCCCAGTTCATTGAGACAGGCGATGGTCATGCGCAGAATCCGGTCGCTGCTGATCTGGTCAATCGCGGAGATTCTGCCATTTCCGATATACTTGCGCAGCAGCATGCAGAACATGGGAGCCTCCGGCAGCGCAGGCTTGGTCCCGCGGGTGAGATGAATCCTCGCGGAGGAGGCGGATGCGCTGAGCACCAGTGTAAAGCGTTCCTTGCCTGAACGGATCTGAAGCCTCAGTTCGTCACTTTCACACTGAACGATTTTTTCGATTTTGCCGCCGACAAGTCTGTCGGCCAGTTCCCGTGTCAACACGCGAAAAATGATTCCATCCATGTATCCCTGGTCCTCCTGGAAGCGTTGGTTTCCTGTGATCAGTGTAATCACTGAAAGAAGCGGCGTCAAGTCTGCCTGACGCCCGCCCTGACCCCATAAAAAGGAGAAAAGCTATGCAAAAAAAGACCCTGGTGGTGGCCTCAGCCAACCCCAACAAGATCCGGGAATTCAGCCGTCTGCTGGGAGATACCTACAATGTCATTTCCATGCGAGAAGCCGGTGTCTTGGAAGAAATTGAAGAAAACGGGACCACCTTTGAGGAAAATGCCCGGATCAAGGCCCGTGCCGTGATGGAAAAAACCGGGCTTCCCGTACTGGCGGATGACAGCGGGCTGGAAGTGGACGCTCTCGACGGGGCACCGGGGGTCTACAGTGCGCGTTTCTGCGGCCATCACGGGGATGACGATGCCAACAACCGCCTCCTGCTTAAAAAACTGCAGGGCATTCCTTCTCCCAGAACCGCACGGTACGTGGCAGCCCTGGCCTACTGTCTGCCCGGAGGAGAAATGCACGTCTTCAGAGGAACCTGTGAAGGGGAAATCCTCCATGAGCCCCGCGGAACAGGAGGATTCGGATATGATCCGCTCTTCCTGTGCAACAACGGGCAAACCATGGCTGAAATCTCCCTGACAGAGAAGAACCGGTTCAGTCACCGGGCCATGGCTTCCCGAATGCTGCTGGATTTTCTTGGCGAAGAAAAAAACCGGGCTCAGCAATGAGCCCGGAAATCCTTACAGGGAGAGGCTGCGGATCAGCTCCTTTGCAGCCTTGTCGATCTCGGAAGACTTGATGGAAGCGGCTTTTCCGGCATCACACTGCTGGGCAAAGGACGGATTGATGGGAACCTCAGCCAGTACCGGCAGTTCATCTGAATGCATCCGTTTGTACGAGGCTGTTCCAAAGACGTCAATGCAGCGGCCGCAATCCGGACAGATCACATAGGACATGTTCTCGATGATGCCCAGAATCGGGATGTTCATCATCTGGGCCATGTTCACCGCCTTATTGACCACCATGCCCACCAGATCCTGAGGCGTGGCGACAATGACAATGCCGTCCAGGGGGAGCGTCTGGAAAACGGTCAGAGGCACATCTCCGGTTCCAGGAGGCATGTCGATGACCATGGTATCCACATTTTCCCAGGCGACATCTTCCCAGAACTGCTTGATCACTCCGGCCAGCACAGGACCGCGCCAGATGACAGGATCCTCATCCTTCTCAAGCAGCATGTTGATACTCATCAGCTGGATTCCTTCCGGAGTCACGGCAGGATAGATTTTCTCACCGTCTCCCATGGCCTTCTCCCGAACACCGAACATGTGGGCAATGGAAGGACCTGTGATATCCGCATCCAGCACCGCGCTTCTCTTTCCCTGACGGGCAAAGGAAGCTGCCAGCAGTCCGGAGACCAGGGATTTTCCGACACCGCCTTTTCCACTGACCACGCCGATGGTTTTCCGGATCTGCGGATGGCGGAGCACTTCGGGTTTTGACGGACTTTTGGAGCAGCCGGAGCATTCCGGTCTGGTGCCACATTCCTCGGGAGCACACCCCTCTTTGAGTTGATCAGACATTTGACAAATCCTTCTTTCTTCAATGGACTTCAATCTGATATAATACATGCAGATGCATGTCTGTTTATTATAGCATAAAACCGTTCAGGAACAACCCCTTGTGGAGGAAATATGAAGAACACCGCCCTCCGGATCCTGATCCTGTGCCTGTGGATGACACTTGCCGTCGCCGCTGCGCAGATCGAACTGCTGGATGAGGTCAATGCGGAACGGTGGCTGATCTCTCTTGCGGACAGCTGCAACCTGATGCCGCCTCAGAACGACCCTGCCCGAACGGCAGATCCCGCCCACCCGGACACCTTCCTGTTCCAGTATCCTTTCGGCATCATCAAGACCCGCGGCACGGACAAAATGCAGAAGGATCAGATTCTGGAGGTCAACCTGCGCACCCGGGATGTGGCGGATCCCTTCGGCCGGCACGTGGGAGACCTCATGACCCCGTTCATAAATGAAGGGACCGTTTCCTCCGGCGCTCTGCATCTTCTGGGTCTTCAGGAGGCCGGCCACGCCTGGTGCTGGGGGCTGTCCGACGGGCAGTCCCTGTGCGGCATCGAATGGAACACCTATGTTCCCAGCGTGGACCAGCAGGCGGTGCTGTATTCCCTCAGCTACACGCTTTCACAGAACCAGGAGATCACGGAGATGACCTTCTCCCAGGTTCTGCTCACACAGCTCCAGGCCGAGGCGGACCTCGCTGCTGCCGTGGCTTACCGTGACCAGCAGAAGGGAAGCGAGGGGGCACCGCCAGCCCCGGAGGAACTGACGCTCAACGGCAGGCCTGTCCTGGATATCCAGGCTTCTGAACTGGTGGCTGCCCTGGGAGAGCCTGCCGAAGTCCAGGACCTGCCCAACGGTCAGGGCAGGATGCTGCTGTATGACGGTATGGTCGCCCAGTTGGGGCTCAACGTCCTCTCCGGTGAAGAGGTGGTTCGCCAGGTGGTGGTCTATGGGGAAAACCTGGAGGGCCCCCGGGGGATTCGTATCGGCATGGATGCCGCCAGCGTTCTGACGCTGCTGACCGGAAAGACCGAAACGGCGCTCCGGGAAGACGTGCTGTACCGGCAGGAAGACTCCCAGGGGAACATCTTCGGAGCAGAGGTCATCCAGAACGGCACGGACCTTCTCCAGCTGCGGGTCTGGACCGTCCACACCGATCATACTTCCACCGTCCTGTCAGTCGATTTCAGGGAAGGGCGGCTTCTGCAGTTTTCCCTCAGCCATGAAAACTGAATCCCGGAAGTGCAGGATTCAGGCCTCCGTTTCTGACCAAAGCCAGGGAAGGTATTCGGAGTGATCGTACATCAGTTCCGCCTGTCCCTCGGAAATTCTCCGGATCTGATCAAGGAGGCCTTCAGTCTCGTGGCTTTTGACCATCAGGGTAACCACCACGCTCGTGCCGAATTCCCGGCTGAGAATCCGGGCGCCGGCGGTTTTGAAAAAGTAGTCCAGTCTCTGCCAGAGGGAATAGGAGCACTCCAGCAAATAAATATCGCTGCGGTAGATTTCCACGATTTCCGCTTTGGCAAAGGCATCCCTTGCTCCCTGGGAATAGGCGCGGGTCAGACCGCCGGTGCCCAGCAGAATCCCGCCAAAATAGCGGGTAACCACGCACAGGCAATCGGTGACATCCAGATGCTCCATGACCTGAAGAATCGGCCGCCCACCGGTCCCTCCCGGTTCCCCGTCATCGCTTGAACGCATAATTTCCTTTCCCTTGCCCAGAATGCAGGCATAGCAGTTGTGCCGGGCGTCAGGATGCGCCCTGCGGACACCGGCAAGGAGAAGCGCTGCCTCCTCTTCGGTGGTGCAAGGGAAAACCTGTCCGATAAACCTCGATTTCTGAACCGTGAACTCGCTGCTGGCCGCAGCCTTCAGGGTTCTGTAATCCGCTTGACTCTTCATTATACCGTCCTGTAGGGTTGTCTGATATGATTCATATTGTACTTGTAGAGCCGGAGATTCCCCAGAACACGGGAAACATCGCCAGAACCTGCGCGGCCACCGGCAGCCGCCTGCATCTGATCCGTCCCCTTGGCTTCAGTCTGGACAGCCGGTACCTGAAGCGCGCGGGGCTGGATTACTGGAATCTGGTGGAGGTAACCGTGCATGACAGCTTTGAGGAGCTGCTGCACGGTCATGATCCCGATTCATTCTACTATTTTACGACAAAGGCGTCAAAAGATTATACGCAGCAGACCTATCCGCAGGAGGTCTTCCTGGTTTTCGGCAAGGAAACCCGTGGACTTCCTGAGAACCTGCTCCGGAAGGTCTACCCCCATTGCCTGCGCATCCCCATGATTCCCGATGCCAGAAGCCTCAACCTGTCCAATTCCGTGGCCATTGTGACGTATGAGGCGTTGCGGCAGCGGGGATTTGACCATCTGTCCACGCAGGGGTATCTGACCGGCAGGGAGGAAGCAGACCTGCCCTGGCTGGATTACGTGTAAGGTGATCGAGATGAAAAAGAAGAGAATAAAGCGAAACAGCACCACACGCCGCCAGCATGTCGGGCTGCAGGTGGCCGGCGGGGTCACCGACGTGTTCCGGGTGGCACTGGCCTCTCTGGCCATTGTGCTGATGATCGCCCTCATCGGGAGCCTGTACAGCTGGCTCAGGCAGGACCTGAACATGACCTTTGCTGATCTGGGCACCAATCTGAGCGGCGCCGTGATGGTTGATCCTGAAAAAAAAGGACGCTGAACCATGCCCCCGTTTGCAGACGGTTTCGGACAATATCATGCGTTATACAATTTTTTTACAAGTGACACTTATTTTGTCGACAGAAAAATTTTAAAGAAATCGAAAAAAACATCTTGCTTTTTTTCATATACAACCCTATAATATCGACCGTAAGCAATCGGGTCTGTGGTTGAAAGTCGATGCCAGTCGCAGGCAAAACGATCCACGTAATCTGCTCAAAGAGCAGGGAGCATGGTGCGGCCTAGATGTAAGTCCGTCCGGTGTAAAGCCGAGAGAATGTGTAGTCAGGCACGAATGTGTATTAGCGATAATTCCAGACGGCGAGTGTGGGGGAAAAGACCAGGTCAGTCGGTTGCTTTGGCAAATATCTTTTTTATTCTTCGGAGGAGTTGTATCCATGTATCAGGACAAGACTTTGGTCTGCAAAGACTGTGGCCAGGAATTTGTGTTCACCGCTGGTGAGCAGGAGTTCTATGCAGAAAAAGGATTCCAGAACGAGCCTCTTCGCTGCAAGGCCTGCCGCATCGCAAGAAAGAACAGCCGCCAGAACAACGACGGCCAGCCCAGAGAGATGTTCGAGACCGTGTGCGCGCAGTGTGGCGCCCCCACCCGTGTTCCGTTCATCCCCAAGAGCGACAAGCCCATCTACTGCAGTGAGTGCTACGCACAGATCCGCGCCCAGCAGATGTAATCGTACGCTTTCAGCTCCGCATGAAAATGCGGAGCTTTTTCTTTTTCCGTTTCTATCCGTCCCTGCGGGTGACAAGCCTGTGCCAGCCGGCGGTTTTTTGGCGGATCAAAAGCCGCCTCGGGACCGGTCGCCCAGCTCAGACAACACGCTTCTTTCTGCCCGGGCCTTTCGGGATGCCCTTCCCGGTCCGGAATAAAAACAGCCTGGGCCCTGCAGATTCAGGGCTCAGGCTGTACGGGGTTCTTTGGCAAAATGGTATGGAACTGTTCTGCACAGCGGCGCAGTTCGCCCATCACCAGGGAAATGCCCTCCGGGCTCTCCATCCAGTTATCACGGGTGATCCGTGTTCCCGGGACCGGGCAAACGGACAGTGCCACTTCAGGAAAGACGGTTTCAAAATATGCGCTGCACCTGCGCGCATGCCATGGCAGGCACACCAGCATGGCGCGTTCGGGGAGGAGGCCCCGGCTTTCAAGCAGTTTCCGGCTGAAAAGCGCGTTCTGATAAGTGTACTGGGCCTGGTCCTCCACGAGGATATCCGCATCCGGCACCCCCTGCTCCAGCAGGAGGTGCTGCATGAAAGCCGCCTCGGAGGGGTACTCTCTGGCATTCTCCCCGCCGTAAAAAGCATCTGTGGTGATGGAATACCGCCCGGAGACCAGAATCCTGGGAGCCAGTCCCTCCAGGTAGAGACGGGCAGCCCACCGGCTCGGTTCAGGAAAAGTGTTTCCGGGCACAAAGATCAGATCGCTGCGCTTCGGAGGATCGCAGACAAAGATGAACCGCGTGACATCCTGAATCCAGTTCATGGCGTCCTCCATCCCTGAGGCGGTGTCAGCAGGCCGGTCAGGGTCCCCAGCCCATAGCACAAGTGAAGAAGCAGAAAAAGAAAGGGATCAAGAAGCAGAATGGCCAGTTTCCCCCGGGGAGACTGGACTGCTGCAAGTACCGTAAAATAGAGGTCCAGCAGAAGGTACACAAAAAGCAGGCAGAAAAGGGGCAGAGGCGTAAGGGGGGACAGCAGCCCGCACAGCAGCAGTGCTGCCACAAACATGGCCGGAACAAAGTGACGCAGGGCAAAGCAGCGGGGCTCGATGTACAGGGTCCTTCCCACCCAAAGGCCGTTTCCCCATTTCTGGCGGATCATGCCCGACAGGGTTGTCCGGGCGGCATGGAAGGAGGACAGAGACGGGTCGAAATAGAAGCGGTAGCCCGCCTTTTTCATGCGGTAATGGATTTCATTGTCCTCCGTTCGCCGCAGCCGTTCATCGTAGTCGCCCACACGGCGATAGACTTCCATGCGGTACATGGCATACGCCAGCGTATCCACCTCCCTGGCTTCACCCTGGTTGCGGAATGGTGCCGCACCGCCTCCGAATCTGGAGGCATCCAGTGAGGTAAGTACGGCAGCCAGGGTTCCCTCAGCCGGAGCAGAGGTCACGGCGCCGCCCACAATGTCCCTGCCCTCATCCAGCAGTTCAGAAGCCCGGGCCAGAAAATTCTCCGGTATCCGGGCATGGGCATCCAGCCTGATGACCCGGTCCCCGCGGGCGGCATGCAGAGCCACGTTGCAGCCGCTGGCCAGCCACCGTCTGGGATTATCAAGAACGGTGACCGCGTATCTGGAACGTGCGGCATACCCGTTCATGATCTCCCGGGTGTCATCCCGGCTGCAGCTGTCCACCAGCAGGACCTCCACCCGGGAGGCGGGAATACGCTGATGTTCCAGGTCCTCCAGCAGGGACGGCAGCGAGCTGTGAGCATTGAGCGCCACCACAATGAAACTGATGAGCATGGAAGGTTCCTCATTTCGGGAAATATGTGGTCTTCCGGCGACGGTAGGTCACAAGTCCCGCCGGAAGATAGAAAAAAAACAGCTTTTGCGTAAAATACCCGCGGAAGGTTTTTCGCGACAGATGGTATCCCAGCTGACAGCTCTGCACCGCGCAGAAGGTCAGAAGCCCCGCCACCGGAGAAAGCACAAACGCCAATGCGCACAGCAGATCACTGAGGAAGAAGGCAAAGCGGAGCTTTCGGAAGGAAATGTAGGCACCCAGGGCATGATTGGCCGCTGCGCATCGGACCACCTCGCCCTCGCCAAGCCGGCGGCGGGAAAAGAGGGTGGACAGCAATGTCCGGTTGTCCCGGCTCTCATCGGTGTTGAGGATCATGGGAACAGGCAGCTCCAGCACCTCCACATTGCGGGCGCGAAGGCGCGCGTGGAGTTCATCCTCTTCCAGAGCCCGCGTATCCGAGGACCATCCTCCGGCATCAAGCAGCACATCCCTTCGGATCATGAGGGCACCGCCGAACTCGGGACAGATTCTCGCCTGCGTACATCCGTAGTAATTTGGGACCGTCTCCACCAGTTTTCCGTCCTTCAGATACCGGTCCTCCCGGATCCCGGTCAGAGCGCCGGTGCCGTGAACCGAGGCCATCAGGGCTTTCTCCACAAATCCGGGCTGCAGCTGCATGTCTCCGTCAAGAAACAGCAGCCATTCTCCGCGTGCGACCTCCGTTCCCACCCGGCGCCCCAGCCCCGGCGTCGGTGACGTTTCCTCCAGCACATAGACCTTTGCTCCCAGATTTTCCGCAATTTCGCGGCTGGCATCCGTGGAGCCGGAATCCACATAGATCAGCTCGTGGGACATTGTACGCATCGCCCTGTGGATGCTCTCCAGACAGGAAGGAAGGTGCGCCTCCTCATTTTTGCCGATGACAATGACGCTGATCATGGGCAATCCCCTTTCAGGTGTGATATAATATTGCGATGCCGTCATTATCGCACAAAGATCCCTTCTGGGCAAGGTAGAGGAGACGCATGTTACTGTCGATCGTTGTTCCCTTTTATCAGGTTGAGCCGTATTTTCCCGCGTGTCTTTCCGCACTTGGGCAGCTTTCCGGGGAAGAGGCCGAGGTGATTTTCGTGGACGACTGCGGAAGCGACGGGTGTCTTGCCATGGCCGAGGCCTTCTGTCAGGAGCATCCTCATGCGCGCATCCTGCGCAGAAGCCGGAACGGCGGCCTGTCCGCAGCAAGGAACACGGGCCTTTCGCAGGCCAAAGGGACCTATGTGTACTTTCTGGACAGCGACGATGTGCCTCTTCCCGGCGCGCTCCTGGCTGCCGCGCGTGAAGCCATGGCTGACCGTCTGGACCTGATCCGGGGAACCTATCAGGAATTTGAAGACGGCTCCCTGCGGGAAACGAACCATCCCGTCAATCCCTGTGCGGTGGGAAACGGGCGTGAAATATTTCTGCACCAGCATCGGCTGGGGGAGTATGAGCCCATGGTCTGGCAGGGCATCTACCGCCGGGCCTTTTTGCAGGAGTGCGGCCTGCAGATGCCCGAGGGCCTGCTCTTTGAAGATGAAGTGTTCTCCGCTTCCGCCTGTTTTCTGGCAGAACGGGCCGCCGTGGTTTCCCGGACGCTGGTCCGCTACCGGCAGCGTCCGGGCAGCATCATGAAATCCTTTGGCGGCAGCACCCGGTGGTGTGACTGCTATCTTTCCGTGTGCCGAACCCTCGGGGAGATTGCCCGTCGTGAGAGCGGCCCTGCCGGCGAAGCCCTCACGGACCGCACGGCGCGCATTGCCGTAAGCGTGGTCAAAAATATTCCCTATTATGCGCTGAGTCCCGCAGACCGGCGGGAAGTCCTCCAATATGTGCGCAGGAACAGGGAAGAGCTCTCGCAGATGGTGCTGTGCAGTCACGAGCCTGAGGTCCGGCTTCAGGGGCGGATGCTCCGGTACGCCCCGGATGTGCTGGCCGGTGTCTGCGCGGTGGTCTACCGGATGAGAAATGCCTTTTCTTCAAAGTAGCCCCCTCTGCCTCCGAACAAAACAGCTTTACCCGGACTCTCCCAGAAATCCGAAACGAATCCGGACGATCCGCGGACGGGAGCATTCTCCCGTGCCGAAAACGAATCTGAGGACGCCGGAGTTCACCCCAGCCGAAGGAACCGAGGACTCCAAAGCGGAAGATCCTTCTTCTGCGCTGTCCGGGACTTTTTATCCTCACGCTGAGGCCCCTTGTGATCCTTGAACCGGCAGAAAGGGGGAACGCACTTCCTGTCTCCCTGTATTGCGGGGCGGAGGGAATCTGTCATGCAGAGTCCTCCCGACTGCAGCTTTGCCGGCACCTGACCCCGTCTTCCCCGGAGGCCGCAACGGAGATGGACGGATATGTCACAGGCCCTCACATATTGCCTGGATTGAGAGCATTTTCCCGGACTGCCGGGTCTGCTTCAGGCTGAATCATTGCATACCCAGAGAACAACACAAGAGAAAGGACAGAGCAGGTGAATCTATGAACAATCGCGTGATTCCCTTCAGCCCTCCGGATATCAGCGAGGCGGAGATTGCGGAGGTGGCCGAGGCGCTGCGCTCCGGATGGATTACCACAGGCCCCAGGACCAAGGAGTTTGAGCGGAGGATCTCCGCATGCTGCCACACGCAGAAGACCGTCTGTCTGTCCTCCGCCACTGCAGCAGAGGAACTTGCCCTTCGCACCCTGGGCATCGGGGCGGGGGACGAGGTCATCGTCCCTGCCTACACCTATACGGCGACGGCTTCCGCCGCCATCCACGTGGGCGCCACGGTGCGCTTTGTGGACAGTCTCCCCGGCTCCTGGGTCATGGACCCCCGTCAGGTGGACGCGGCGGTCACGGAGCACACCAAGGCCATCATCCCGGTGGATTTTGCTGGCTTTCCCACCGATCCCGCGCCGCTGTTTGAGGTGGCGCACCGCCGGCGCAACCTGTTCAGGCCGGAGAACAAGACCGGAAACGGCCTTGACCT
>CACYCQ010000238.1:0-3171 GCA_902772995.1 uncultured Eubacteriales bacterium | reverse complement strand
GGCGGAGGAAGCCGCAAGGTACAGCTTCCGGACGGGAGTGCGAACAACGCGGGCATCTCCCGCCTCTTCGGGAACTGGTGCCCCCTCTGGCAGCAGCAGCCACGCTTCCCCGTCCAGCCTGGCGAGGGTACCTTCCCCCAGGGGCTGCATCTGCAGGTATTGCGGCGTGACTTGCCCGGCCGCCCTGCCTGCCAGCAGGCACAGGGCGAGAAGAATTCCTGCGATTTTGTTCATGGGACCTCCATGCGCTGAAGACTCTGCGAGGAAAAGGTCAGGGTATAGGCGATCTCATGGGGCGTGCTCATGGCGGTGGTGTCCGCAAGAACGGGAAGGGGACGGTCCAGGCAGGAAACGGGAATCGTGCATACGGAATGTCCGTCCTCGATCTGTGCCGGGTACACCGTCTCCCCCAGGCGCATGTAATCATAGCGGTCACTGCTCCAGACGATTCTGGCCATGAGCCCCTCCGGGCCCAGAACCAGTTCAGCCGGGCTGGATACGCTGGCCCGCCCGCTGCCTCCCGAAAGAGAGATCTCGCACATATATGTGCCCGGCTCCAGGTGAAGACTCCCGGCAGTGACCAGTGCCTCCTCCCGGAAGGCCGAAAGCGGCAGGGAATCCGAGCGGAACACCAGCGTCCGGTCGTACCATTTTTCTCTTTTCCTGCTGAATGCGGCAAGATTCACCGGAGCATCCAGGGCTGGTATTGTGAATTCCAGTACGGCCGCGCCTGTCGCATCCGGCTCACAGGACAGGTAGGTATCCTGTGAGGCTTCCGAGGCCTCTTTCCCCGTTCCCGGATAAGCCCACAGATACCCCTTCCCGCCCAGCATCAGCCGGACTGTCAGTTTCCCGCCGGAAACGGCCAGCTCGCAGCCTTCGATACGGAACATGGAGGAACTGCACAGCACCTCCACAGGCCAGTTTCCCTCCTGCAGGCACTCAGCCCCGACGGGCTGAAGACCCGTCAGGGAGAGCTCTGCGGGCGAGGCCATATCTCCTGCGCCGGCCACCGGGGCGCCTTCCCCGGCCCCCGCGGCGACCAGCAGCGCAAACAACATCACCAGGATGACTCCAAATTCCTTCTTCATAGCTTCTTCCTTCAAGGCCCGGGGAAATTCCCCGGGCCATCGTATTTGGTTATTTCAGTTTTTTCAGGGCTTCTTCGGCATGGTGCACATACAGCTGCCGGATCGCCTCCAGCTCTCCCAGTCCTTCCAGTACGCAGACGGTGTTGAAGCCCTCAGCCTCAAAGCGGCTTTTCCAGGAGTCGGGCTCCTCTCCTGCCATGTCATTGTGCGCATGGTCTCCGGCCACCACCATCAGGGGGCGCATCACCACACGGGTATACCCCCCGTCCTTCACCATCCTGAGGACATCCTCCAGGCTCGGCTCAGCTTCCACCGTGCCCACAAACCGGTCCGCGGCGCCCTGGTCCCTGAGCACCTGCTGCATCTGAACGTAGACGTGGTTGGAGGCTGCTTCCGTTCCATGTCCCATGAACACCACGGCCGTTTTCCCGTCGAGGAACTCCTGCGTGGCGTCGGTGATGATCCGGGCAACGGCCTCCATGTCCTGTGCCGTGTCCAGCAGGGGGCGGCCCACCTCCAGGCGGTCAAAGGCATCCGCATAGGCGGACAGCTCTTCCACCAGCTCATGGTATTCAAAGCCGTCCATCAGGTGTGTGGGCTGGACCACCAGGCGGCGCACGCCGTTTCGGACAGCCCGTTCAAGGGCGGCGTGAACATTGTCCATCTCTTCCCCGTCCCGTTCCCGGACATGGTCGAGGATGATCTGACTGGTCAGCGCGCGGCGCACCTGCCACTGGGGAAAGGCCTTCTCCATCTCGTCCTCGATGGCCCCGATGGTCAGGCGGCGACTGTCATTGAAGCTGGTGCCGAAGCTGACCACCAGCAGTTCATCCTGTCCGATGCCGTCCGTATTACGGGGGTTGTCCAGTGACGCATCTCCCGTATTCATGTCCTCTGCCACGGCAATGCCCCAGAGTGCCATCAGCAGCACCACAGCCAGGGCTGCCCACTTCATGTGTTTCATCTTTCAAACCTCCAAAAAATAATATACCTTATGCCATGGGCATAAGGTCATATCAGGCAGGGATTCCCCTGTCTGGAATATGATACGACCAAGTGCTCGTGGTCTGGATTTCTCCTGTATCCTGACAGAGGGCAGGTTTCCTGGCTTGCGGATCAGCGCAGGCTGCCGTCTTCCCGGTTTCCCAGTGACTGCAAATGCATGGCAGCTGCTCCCCGCTGACAGTGACGAGATCGCACGGGATTTTCACCCGTTTCCCTTTTACCCGCCGACGGTCTTCCCGCGGCGGCACCTTCTGCGTGAAATGATGAAATTGTAGGGATGGACAGGTGCCCCGCGGGCACCGAAGCTCCTGTTTCTGCGTCTATTATGAGGGCTGAGGAGGCAGGAGTCAATCCGGAACTTTGCGGCAAATCTCACTTGGGACGGTCAAGAGATTCTGTATGCCGCAATGAATGATTCGTCCGAACAAAGTGCCATTTTTTGTATTTAGAGCGTAGGAACCAACTTATGACTCAAAAATGATTTGCAAGAACAATCTGTCGATCTTTCGTTTTAAGATCAGACATTCATAATCAAGCTACGATAGTTTAATGTTCCATAGTTGACGAATTATCCCTTGAAGTTCTTCTGGCAGATTGTGAAACCACGCTATCAAACTTTTGTCTTCTTCACTAAGTGCGTTTAATTCAATAGATTTACTTGCCAGCATACAATACTTGGGATCGTCACTTACGAATTCATCAAAATCGCATTCCAGACATTTTACTATTTTTTTTAGGACATGAGACGGTATTACTTTTATACTTCCCGTCTCATACTTGCTTATAGTAGCTTGACACGATCCGATCATCCTTCCTAACTCTGAGGCACTTATCCCCTTTTTCTTTCGTTCGTATACAATCTTATCTTTGACCAACATGATAGTTCTTCCACTTCTTCATCAATCAGGTATGAATAAACAGCATATTCCTAATAATAACACATCACTTTCAAACTGTATTTGCGAAGAAAAAAGTATATAGGTATACTCAACCTGAAATGCTCATTTCAGGTTGATGTAAGGAATTAAAGTCGTGGTCTTTATAGACTCTCGTAAAGTACCTTTATAAGTGAACT